>NZ_DAIMHV010000035.1:0-20125 GCF_036723115.1 Phenylobacterium sp.
CCCTGAAGCTGCGCCCCCGCCTGCCGAGATCGCCGCCCCTCAGGAGGCCAATCCCGCCGAACTGGACGTGGCCGGGCTGATCGCCCTGGCCGAAAAGGCCTCGGCCGAGCACGCCCAAGCTGCGCCCCCGACGCCGAAGAGCGAACCCAAGCCGGCGGCCGCCGGCCAGGTGCAGCCCGCAGCCGCAGCCGCAGCCGCAGCCGCCCCGGCGGGCGGCGCCGCGGCGCCGGCCCCCACCATCCGGGTGGATCTGGACCGGGTGGACCGCCTGATCAATGCGGTGGGCGAGCTGGTCATTCAGCAGGCCATGCTCTCGCAGCGGGTCTTCGAAAGCGGTCTGGCCCGTTCGTCCGACGTGGCGCTCGGCCTGGAGGATCTGGAGCTCCTGACCCGGGAGATCCAGGACAGCGTCATGGCCATCCGCGCCCAGCCCGTGAAGTCGGTGTTCCAGCGCATGCCGCGCCTGGTGCGCGAAGTCGCCGACATGGTGGGCAAGAAGGTCCGCCTTGTGATGGAGGGCGAGAACACCGAGGTCGACAAGACCGTCATCGAGCGCCTGTCCGACCCCATCACCCACATGCTGCGCAACGCCATCGATCACGGCCTGGAACGGCCTGAGGATCGCGAGGCCAACGGCAAGGCCGCCGAGGGCGTGGTCCGGCTGGCCGCCCTGCACCGCGGCGGACGCATCGTGATCGAGGTCCAGGACGACGGTCGCGGCATCAACCGCGAGCGGGTCCGGGGGATCGCCGTCACCAAGGGGCTGATCGCCGAGGACGCGGTCCTGTCGGATGACGAGATCGACAACCTGATCTTCCTGCCCGGCTTCTCCACCGCCGATGTGGTGTCCGACATTTCGGGCCGCGGCGTGGGCATGGACGTGGTCAAGCGCTCCATCCAGGCCCTGGGCGGTCGCA
The DNA here is from genome assembly GCF_036723115.1 of Phenylobacterium sp. Classification (GTDB taxonomy): domain Bacteria; phylum Pseudomonadota; class Alphaproteobacteria; order Caulobacterales; family Caulobacteraceae; genus Phenylobacterium. The sequence goes on from NZ_DAIMHV010000035.1 coordinate 918, forward strand.
TCTCCATCAGCTCCGAACCCGGCAAGGGCTCGAAGTTCACCATGAGCCTGCCGCTGACCCTGGCCGTGCTGGACGGCATGGTGGTTTCGGCCGCCGACCAGACCCTGGTGGCGCCACTCTCCAACATCGTGGAAAGCCTGACCCCGCGCAGCGAGGACGTGCACCTGATCGGCGGCCGCGACGCGGTCATCCGGATTCGCGAAACCTTCGTGCCCCTGATCGATGTGGGCGTGGCCCTGGGCTTCCGCGACACGCCCCTGCCCCCGTCATCCGGCGTGGCGGTGCTCATCGAGAGCGAAGGCGGCGGCAAGGCGGCCCTGCTTGTGGAAGCCATCCAGGGCCAGCGCCAGGTGGTGATCAAGAGCCTGGAAGCCAACTACCAGCAGATCCCGGGCGTGGCGGCGGCGACCATTCTGGGAGACGGCCGCGTGGCCCTGATCCTGGACGTGGACGCCCTCGTGCACAGCTCGCGCCGCAAGGCCCCCAGAACTGAAAAGCGAATGGCAGTTTGACCATGACTGACACCGTGACCCCGGGCCCCGCCCAACGCCGTGAACTGATCGCCTTCCGCATCGGCGACCAGGAATTCTGCGTCGACATCATGTCGGTCCGCGAGATCCGCGGCTGGGCGCCCGCCACCCCCCTGCCCCGCACGCCGTCCTTCGTCAAAGGCGTCATCAACCTGCGCGGCGCGGTCCTGCCGATCATCGACCTGGGCGCGCGCCTGGGCCTGACCACCTCTGAGCCCACCGCCCGCCACGTGATCATGGTGGTGCATATCGGCGAACGGACCGTGGGTCTGCTGGTCGACGCCGTGTCCGACATCATCAATATGAGCGACGATCTGGTTCAGGCGACGCCGGACGTGGCCAGCGACCAGGTGAAGACCTTCGTCAAGGGTCTGTTCGCCCTCGAAGGCCGCATGGTCAGCCTGATCGCCCTGGATCGGGTCCTGCCCGAGACCGAAGCCGAGGCCGCATGACGCAGTCCTCAGACGCCCGGCGCGGCAGGTCCGAAGGTCTCGTCGACGGCGAGTTCCTGCTGACCTCCGACGACTTCCGCAAGATCGCCGAGATCCTGCACTCTCACGCCGGTATCGCCCTGCACGAGGGCAAGGCCGCCCTGGTCTATTCGCGCCTGGCCAAGCGGCTGCGGTCGCTGGGCCTGCGCAGCTTCCGCGAATATTGCGCCCTGGTGGAGGACGCCGGCGCTCTGGACGAGCGCCAGGCCATGATGGCGGCGCTCACCACCAATGTGACGCGGTTCTTCCGCGAGCCGCACCATTTCGACCACCTGCGCGACCAGGTGATGCCCGAACTCGCCGCCCGCGCCCGGGCCGGCGGCCGGGTGCGCCTGTGGTCGGCGGCCTGTTCCAACGGCCAGGAACCCTATTCCATGGCCATCACCGTGCTGAGCGCCCTGCCCGAGGCCTCGCGCCTGGACGTCAAGATCCTGGCCACGGACATCGATCCCAACATGATCGCCGAGGGCAAGGTCGGCTGCTACCGCGAGGACTCGGTCTCGCCGGTCCCGCTCGACCTGCGCCGGCGCTGGTTCGAGAAAACCTCCGCAGCCGATGGCAAGATCTGGTCGGTGAACCAGGAACTGCGCGACATGGTGGCCTTCCGGGAGCTCAACCTGATCGGCGACTGGCCCATGCGCGGCCGCTTCGACGTGATCTTCTGCCGCAATGTGGTGATCTATTTCGACGAGCCGACCCAGGAACGCATCTGGAGCCGCTTCGTCCCGGCGCTGAACCCCGGCGGCACCCTCTATATCGGCCATTCCGAGCGCGTCTCGGGTCCGGCCACGAACCTGCTGGAGACCTCGGGTCTGACCACCTACCGCGTGAGGGCTGGCCGATGACTGTCCGTGTCCTGATTGTCGATGACTCCGCCACCATGCGCAGCCTGATCTCGGCGACCCTGCGCCAGGATCCCGAGATCGAGGTGCTGGGCTTCGCCAACGATCCGCTGGAAGCCCGCGAGGCGATCAAGCAGCTGAACCCCGACGTCATCACCCTCGACGTCGAAATGCCGAAGATGAACGGCCTGGAGTTCCTCGAGAAGATCATGCGCCTGCGGCCTATGCCGGTGGTGATGGTCTCGACCCTGACCCAGGCCGGCGCCGACGCCACCCTGGCGGCGATGGAGCTGGGCGCGGTCGATTGCGTGGGCAAGCCCTCGGCCGGCCATACCGCGGCCGAGGCCTTCCAGGACCTGGCCGCCAAGGTGAAGGCCGCCGCCCGGGCCCGGGTGAGGCCTTTCAGCGGTCCAATCACACGGGCGGCGGAGAACCGGGCCTACAAGGCCGAGGACATCATCGTGGGGATCGGCTCGTCCACCGGCGGGGTCGAGGCGCTCATGACCATCCTGTCCGCCTTCCCGGCCACCTGCCCCCCCACCGTGATCACCCAGCACATGCCGGCGACCTTCACCAAGAGCTTCGCCGAGCGCTTGAACCGCGTCTGCGCGGCCACGGTGGCCGAGGCGTGGGACGGCGCGCGCCTGGCGCCGGGCCACATCTATCTCGCCCCGGGCGGCGAACGGCACCTGGAGGTGGCGGGCACCGGTCAACTGTCCTGCCGGCTGCGCGAGGATGGCCCCGTCAGCGGCCACCGGCCTTCCGTGGACGTGCTCTTCAACTCCCTGGCGCGGCTCAACCGGCCTACCCTGGGGGTGATCCTCACCGGCATGGGTCGCGACGGCGCCTCGGGCCTGCTGGCCATGCGGCAGGCGGGCGCCCGCACCCTGGGCCAGGATGAGTCCAGCTGCGTGGTCTACGGCATGCCCCGCGCGGCCTTCGAACTGGGCGCTGTGGAGAAGCAGGCCCCCCTGTCGCGCATGAGCGCGGCCATACTTGGACTATGTGCGGCTTCCGAGCCGCAAAGGAGCGCATGATGCCCTCAGCCGCAGCCATCAAGACCTTGATCGCCGACGATCAGCAGTCGATGCGGTCCCTCATTCGCACCAGCCTGCACACCCTGGGCATCACCCAGACCCGCGAGGTGGCCGACGGCGAGGACGCTCTGCGCGCCCTGGTGGCCCAGCCCGCCAATCTGGTGATCACCGACTTCAACATGCCCAAGCTGGACGGCCTGGGCCTGCTGCGCGCCATCCGCGCCCACGGCCCCATCGCCAAGACCGCCGTCATCATGCTGACGGGCCGGGCCGACCGCGAGCTGGTGCAACGGGCGGTGCAGTTCGGGGTGAACAACTATCTGGTCAAGCCTTTCACGACCCAGACGCTGAAAGAGAAGATCGAAGCCGTTTTCGGACCCCTAGAATGATCGTCGAAAACATCTCCAATCGGGCTGGACGCCGGGTGCACGTCGTCCAGGGCGAGCACTATGTGACGGACGATCCGGATGTGGTCCTGACCACCATCCTTGGCAGCTGCGTGGCGGTCTGCCTCTGGGATCCCGTGCGCGCCGCCGGGGGGATGAACCACTTCCTGCTGCCCGAGGGCAAGGCCGAGGGGGCCAACGAAGGCCGCCGCTACGGGGCCTACGCCATGGAACTGCTGATCAACGAACTGATGCGCCTGGGGGCGCGGCGTGAGCGCCTGCAGGCCAAGCTGTTTGGCGGCGCGCGCATGTTCAACGGTCTTTCGGACGTCGGCGCGGCCAACGCCGCCTTCGCCGAGAAGTTCATGCGCGACGAAGCCATTCCGGTGATGGGCACGAGCCTGGGCGGCTTCGGCGCCCGCCGGATCCAGTTCTGGCCCACCACGGGCCGAGCCCAGCAGAAGACCGTCACCGACAACAACGAAATCACCCGCCTGAAGGAGGTCCCCAAGCCTGCGCCCGCGGCGCCGGTGGACGACGGCGAGCTGGAACTGTTCTGATGCGCCACGCCCAGGTCGCCGCCCTCGCCCCGCCCATGCTCGCCGGTCTCGCCGCCGAGCTGGATCATGCGGGCGAACTGTGCGCGCGCCTGGAGGAGCTGGTGAGCCGGCTGGTGGTGGCCGTCGACGGCGAGCCCAAGCAGCTGGCCCTGAGCGAGGCCCAGACCCTGGACGTGCTGACCCAGCACCTGGCGGGACTGTCGATCTTCACCCGGGGCCTGTCCCACCAGATCGCCACGGCGCGCAACGTGGACCCCGACGCGGTCCTGGCCGCCGTCCCGCTCAGCGACCTGGCCGCGCGCCTGCGCACCTGCCTTTATGACGCCGCCCTCGCCCCGCCCCCCAAGGATGAGGGTTCGGGCGAGTTGGACCTCTTCTGAGCGCCCGCCGATGAGCCTTCATCCCGACACACGGATGAACCTGGCCCGGTCCACCGTGCTCCTGATCGACGACAACGAGCAGGCTCTGGAGGTTCTGTCCTCCATCTTCCGGGGCTTTGGCGTCCACCGTCAGGTGAAGTGCCGCTCGGCCGCTGAGGCCCAGAGCGTGATCCGGAGCCGGGAGATCGATCTGATCATCTGCGACACGGCCATGCCGGACATGGACGGCTACGATTTCGTCCGTTGGCTGCGTCGGGACGCACCGGCCGAGGCCAACTTCCTGCCGATCATCATGATGACCGGCCACGCGGCCCGCTCGACGGTGGAAGGCAGCCGCGATTCCGGCGCCAACTTCATCGTCTCCAAGCCCTTCACGCCCGAAGTCCTGCTCCAGCGCATCTACTGGGTGGCCAAGGATGAGCGGGCCATGGTGCGCTGCGATTCCTATGTGGGTCCCGACCGGCGGTTCCGGAACATGGGTCCGCCGCTGGGGGTCAAGGGTCGCCGCAAGGACGACCTGTCGGCCCATGTGGGCATGGCCAAGGATCCGAACATGGATCAGAACGAGATCGACATGCTGCTCAAGCCACAGAAGGCCGCCCTATGAGCGACCCCCAAGTCTTCAAGATCCGCAACCGCCTGGCCCAGCATGTGAACGAGCCCGGCGGCATGACGGCCGGCATGGCCAACACCCGCGCCGCCCGCGAACTGGCCGGACAGCAGGACAAGGCCTATGCGGCCATCGCCGAGACCCTGGAGACGCTGGAGTGGCTGTGCGAGTCGCAGGACGCCCCCATGGACTCGGTCTACGACCTGTCCACCTTCATCCTGGATATCGCCGGCCTGTTCGACGACAAGCTGCTCTGCCGGGCCGCCTACAGCCTGTGCGAGCTCTCTGACAAGCTGCGCACCCAGGACCGCACCGACTGGCCCTCCATCAAGGTGCATGTGAACGGCATGCGGCTGATCCTCAACACCGAGGAAAGCGGCCGCGAGAACCTCAACGCCATGGTCGAGGGCCTCTGGCTGCTGACCGAACGGCTGCAGATCGCCGAGGCGGACGGCGAACAGCCCGCCGCCTAGAGCCTGATGCGATCAGACGGACCGTCTGATCATTGAATCAGGCTCCAAATTCAAAGACTTGAGCGCGTCGCGCTCGAAAGCGGCGACGCCCCGGAGCCTGGGCCCCGGGGCGCTTCTTGCGCCTACTTCTCGTTGGAGAAGATGATGGTGCCGGAGGCCGCGAACATGCCCCCCACCCCGTGGCAGACGCTGATCTTTGCGCCATCCACCTGGGCCGGCGCGATCCCGCGCATTTGGCGCACGCTCTCCTGCAGAGCGTACATGCCGTACATGCCCGAGTGCATGTAGGACAGGCCGCCGCCATTGGTGTTCAGCGGCAGCTTGCCGCCGATGGCGGTGTTGCGCTCATTGATGAAGTCCTTGGCCTCGCCCGGCTTGCAGAAGCCGAGGTCCTCCAGCCCGTAGAGCGGCAGGTGGGCGAAGGCGTCGTAGATCATCAGGTGATCGACGTCGGAATGGCTGATGCCGGCCTCGTCGAAAGCCTTCTTGCCCGAGACCCGGAAGGCCTTGGAGGTGGTGAAGTCCTCCATCTGGCTGACCATGGGGGTCTCCACGCTCTCGCCCGTTCCCAGCACATAGACCGGCTTCTGCGGGAAGTCCTTGGCCCGTTCGGCGCTGGTCAGGATCAGCGCGCCGCCGCCGTCGGTGACCAGGCAGCACATCAGCTTGCGGAACGGCCAGGCGATCATGTCGGAGTTCAGCACGTCGTCGACCGTGATCGGGTCGCGATAGGAGGCCCGCGGGTTCTTCGCCGCCCATTCCCGCTGGATCACCGCCACATTGGCGAGGTCTTCCTCGGTCACCCCGTAGGTCTTCATGTAGCGAAGCACCGGGATGGTGAACATGGTGGGCGGCGAGGTGACGCCATAGGGCATCTCGAACTGGCCCATCAGGCTGGAGGCCGCCCGGCCGAAGCCGCCGACGCCCACGCGCGAACGCCCGGATTCGCCGTGGGTGATGAGCACCGTGGTGCACAGGCCCTCATTGATGGCGGCCGCCGCATGGCGAACATGCAGCATGAACGAACAGCCGCCCACGCTGGTGCCGTCGGCATAGGTGGGCGTGATCCCCAGATACTGGGCGAGCTCCACCGGCGAGACGCCGGCGCAGGCCACGCCGTCGATATCGGTGGGCTTGAGGCCCGCATCGGCCATGGCGTTGAGGGCGGCGTCAGCATGCAGGCCGATCACGGACACGTCCGGAATCTTGCCCATCTTGGTGGTTTCGGCGGCGCCTACGACCGCGACAGTCTTCTGTTTCATGGTCGCCCCTTAGCCCTTGGCCGGTTGGAAGAACGGCAGCGTGATGGTGTCGCTCATCTTCTCGAAGACGACCTCCACCGGCATGTCGAGGACGAGCGCCTCGGGGGTCTGGGGGCAGTTGACGATATTGGTCATCATCTTGGGCCCTTCCTCGAGCATCACCACGGCGATGGCGTAGGGCTCGGTCCCCATGTCGGGGCGCGGGCGGTGGTTGATGACATAGGAGTGCAGGGTGCCGCGACCGCTGGCCTTGAACACCTCGACATCGCGCGAACCCGTCTTCGGGCAGAAGGGGCGCGGGGGAAAATAGGCTTCACCGGTCTCCTTGGAACGCTGGAGCAGCAGCTCCCCGTTACGGGTCCCGTCCCAGAAATGCTGGGTCTCCGGAGTCGGCTCCGGCAACATGCGAGGCGGCATTACGTCTCCATCCCTCAATGAATGAATCTGATAAATCCCGGCGCTGGCGGCCGGGCGGGCGCCAGAAAAGACGAGAGCGAGCCTGTTGTCGACCGGCTTAACAGGGTGAACCCGAAAGCCTGCGCCGTTCGGTGGACCGCGCCAGGGTCTCCCACACCCGGGTCTCCATGGCCCGGGCCTGCGGGTCGGCCCGCATCTCCACCTCGGCGTGGAGGGCGATGAGCGCCACCTTCAGCTCCGCATTGGCGGTTTCCAGGTCAGAGATTTTCAGGCTGTCCTCGCGACCGGACGCCAGCTCCGACAGCCAGCGGCCCCGGGCGGAATCTTGCGAGACCTCCGCGCCGTCGGCCAGCAGGGCGCGCAATTCGGCGTTCTCGCGCACCAGGAGGTCGGCGGCGCCGTCCCACATTTCGGCCGCCAGGCCAAGCAACAGGGCCGACAGGCCAAGCTGGCCCGCGCGGGCGGCCGGCGCCACGTCGGGGGCGGCGTTGCGCAAGGAGAGGCCGGCGAGATCGGCCAGCACGTGGGGAGCGGTCGGTTTCATAGGCGTCCCATCACCTTCAGCGCGGCGCGGTCCTGGGCGTTGATCAGCGCCCAGGCCGGATAGACCAGGATCGGATCGCGGTTGGCGCCGTCGATCCAGGCCCGCGCGCTGGACACCCAGATGGCCTGGCCCTTCACGCAGGCGAACAGTTCCCACCAGTGCAGGGCCTCGGGCGCGGCCCGCAGGCCGGAGGCGGCCTCCCAGGCGGCGATCGCCGACTCCCGCGGCAACAGGCCGCCGGGCTTGCCCTGGCCGAACCACCAGACGGGATTGAAGCTCCAGCCCAGGTCCTCCAGCGGGTCGCCCAGGTGGCACATTTCCCAGTCGAGCACGCCATGGATGGCGCCCTTGTCGTCATAGAGGAAGTTGCCGGTGCGATAGTCGCCATGCACCACGCCGACCTTCTGAGCCGGCGGCGGGGGATTGGCGCGCAGCCAGCGGATGGCGGCGCGGATGATGGGCAGGGGCTCGGTCTCGTCGGAATCGAGCACGCCCTCCCAGTGGTCCAGTTCGCGCGACCAGCAGGCGTCGGCCGCCACCGCCGGCAGGATGTCGGCCAGGCCGACCCTGGCCGGGTCGGCCCTGGCGATCTCCCCCAGGATGGTCCACTTGCGGCGGCCCAGCTCCGGCAGGGTGTCCACATAGGGCGGGGCGAACAGGGCGCCCGTGCCCGCCTGGAAGCCGGCGATCTCCGCGGCCACGAAGAAGGGGCTGCCGAGCGCCTCTTCGCCCTCTTCCAGCCACAGCATCTCGGGCACCGGCACGGCCGACCCATGGAAGGCGCGATAGGCCTCGAACTCCACCCGTCGCTCGGTGTCGATCAGGCTGTCGGCCGGATCGCGGCGCAGGATGAGGCCGCGGGAGCGGCTCTCGCCCCCGTCCTCGGTCCAGCTCAGGGTGAAGCGCCAGGTCTGGCGCGACGCTCCCCCGGTGATGCGGTTCATGGCGGAGACGGCGACATCGCGCGCCTGCGGCATGCGGCTGGCGATATAGGCCGCCAGCCGGGGCGAGAGCTCGGCCTCGTCCATCAGGTCATCGAAAAGCGGATCGGCAGGGTCTTGGGCCCGTTCACGAACACGGCCTAGGACATGGCGGGCTCGCCGGCCAGCTCAAGCGAATTCAGGCGCGGGATCAGCTCTTCCCAGAGGATGCGCATTTCCATCTTGGCCAGGTGCTGACCCAGGCAGAGATGGGCGCCATAGCCGAAGGCCAGGTGCTTGTTGGGCTTGCGGTCCACCCGGAAGGCCTGGGCGTCGTCGAACACCGCCTCGTCGCGATTGCCCGAGGCGTAGCACAGCATCAGCCAATCGCCCTTGTCGAGCTTGCGTCCCCCCACCTCCGCAGCGTCGGCGGCGGTGCGCATGAAGGTCTTCACCGGCGTGGTCCAGCGGATGGACTCGTCGACCAGCCCCGGGATCAGCGACGGATCGGCCTTCAGCTTGGCCAGTTCCCCGGGGTTTTCCGCCAGGCCCCAGATGGCCCCGCCGGTGGAGGACGAGGTCGTGTCGTGGCCGGCCGTGGCGACGATGATGTAGTAGCTCATCGCCTCGAACTCGGAGATGGGCTGACCGTCCACCTGGCTGTTGGCGATGACGCTGGCCAGGTCATCCCCGGGGTTGGCCCGGCGCTCGGCCGAGAGCTTGCGGAAATACTCGAAGAAGTCGGTGATCACCCCGGGCGACAGCTTCTTCGCCGGATCGTCCTCCTCCTTGCGGGCCAGTTCCGGATCGGCGGCGCCGAACAGCTCCTGGGTGAGGGTGAGCATGCGCGCCTCGTCCTCCGGCGGCACGCCCATGATCTCCATGATCACCCGCAGAGGATAGTGCAGCGCCACCTCGCGCACGAAGTCGCACTGACCGCCGGTCGCGGCCATCTGCTCCACCGCGGCCTTGGCCACCCCGCGGATGCGATCCTCCATGCTGCGCAGGTTCTGCGGCATGAACCACGCCTGGGTCAGCGTGCGGTACTTCAGGTGGTCGGGCTCATCCATGTGGATCAGCGTGCGCAGCAGGTGGGGGCTGCCGCCGGTGAGTTCGCGGATCCGCCGGTCGGTCTCGAGATTGACGATGGTCGGAGACTTGTCGCCGTTGAGGAACAGGGCGTTCTGCCGGCTGATCTCCAGGATATCGGCGTGCCGCGTCACCACCCAGAAGGGCTCGTAGCCTTCAGGATAGGCGCGCCCAAGGGGCTGGTTCGCCCTCAGCCAGGCATAGGTTTCGTGGATGCGGCCATCCGCATAGGCCTTTGGATCGACCAGAACTTGAGCATGCTCATCTGGCACTCGGACGTCAGCGTCAGTCATCTATCCGCCGTCGGGGCGCTTACCCTGCGTAATGATGCCCTTGGGTAAGGGCGAACATTTCACAAAATCAGTCTTCCGACGCCTCCCTGGGTCTGTTCTATTTCGGCCGACGATACCGCCGGCCCGCCCGCCGTCGCAATACCGACGTAGCGGCGCCCTAGAGTATTTTCATTCAAGCAGACCGCCGCCCGGGCGACTTCAAGACCAGGCGCGCTCGCGCTGAACAGAATGAGGGGCGTGGCCCCCGAGGGAGGACCGCCGATGCTCACCAAGGGTGATGACTATCCCATCCACCAGACCGCCGAGCCCGTCGCCTATGCGGGCACCGACCGGAACTTCTACGACCGCTACTTCTTCAACGGCTACAGCCCTGACGGCAGGCTCTATTTCGCCGTGGCCTTCGGGGTCTATCCGCACCTGAACATCGCCGACGCCCACTTCGCGGTCATTCTGGACGGGGTGGAGCACTGTCTGCACGCTTCCAAGGTGCTGCACTCCGAGCGTCTGGACCTGCAGGTGGGGCCGATCCGGATCGAGGTGGTCGAGCCGCTTCAGGTGCTGAAGGTGACCGTGGACGGCGAGGGCCTGGCCGCCGACATCACCTTCACCGGCCGCGCCTTTCCCATCGAGGAGCCCCGCTTCACCCGGCGAATGGGGCCGCGGGCCTTCATGGACTACACCCGCCTGACGCAGAACGTGCGGTGCGAGGGCTTCGTCTCGGCGGACGGGGCGTGGCGCCCCCTGCCCCCCGGCACGGTGGGCACCCGCGACCGCTCCTGGGGGGTGCGTCCGGTGGGCGCGCCCGACCCTCAGCCGCCCGTCCCCCTCGATCCGGCCCTGATGGGGTTTTTCTGGCAGTGGACACCGCTCAACTTCAGCCAGGAGAGCATCTTCTTCCATGTGAACGCCGATCCCCAAGGCGTTCCCTGGAACACCCGCGCCGTGGTGCTGCCGGACGGGGCGGGTCAGGGCGAGGGCCTGGTCACCGAGGCTGCGCGCATGACCGGGGTGGAGCTGATCCCCGGCACGCGGCACGCCCGCGGCGGGACCCTGGAAATCCCCATGGACGAGGGGCTGGCGACCATCACCTTCCAGCCCATCCTGACCTTCCTGATGCGCGGCATCGGCTATTCGGGGGCCTGGCGTCACGGCGCCTATAAGGGCGAACTGGTGGTCGAACGCGAGGCCATTGACCTGGCCGCCGCGGACCTGGCCGCGCCGGAGAACGTCCACATCCAGGCCCTGTCCAAGGTCACCCTGACCCGGCCGGGCGGGGCGCAGGAAGACGGCCTGGGCATCTTCGAGCAGCTGATCGCCGGCCCCTACAAACCCTATGGCCTGGGCTGAGCAGGCGCGCGCCGGGCGCCGAAACCTGTCACACTGATCCTCTGTTCAGCACCGGCGAGGGCGCGACGATGACGAACTTCTTCCAGCGGTTCTTGCGTGCGTCGGCGGCCCCCGCCGCCCCTGCTCCGCATGGCGATGGCCCTATCCAAGGCGTGGAGCGCCGGTGGACCTCGCCCGACGGGCTCTCCCTGTTCGCCCGCGACTATGCCGCCGCGGCCGGCCCGGCGAAGCTTCCGGTCATCTGCCTGCACGGACTGACGCGAAACGCCCGGGATTTCGAGGGCCTCGCGCCGGCCATGGCCGCTGCGGGGCGCCAGGTGCTGGCCCTGGATGTCCGGGGTCGCGGCCGCTCCGATCGCGACCCCAACACCGCCAACTACAACCCCGCGGTCTATGCCGGCGACGTGGCCGCCCTGATGGCCGCAGCGGGGCTGTCGCGGGCGATCTTCGTCGGCACCTCCATGGGCGGGATCATCACCATGACGCTGGCCGGGATGCGGCCGGACCTGATCGCCGGGGCGGTGCTGAACGACATCGGGGCCGAGATCGCCTCGGAGGGCCTGACCCGGATCGCCGGCTATGTGGGCGAGGCCGCGCCCGCCGCCAGCTGGGCCGAGGCGGCCATGCGCTCCCGCGCGATCAACGGGCCGGCCCTGCCCCGCCTGACCGAGGCCGAATGGATGGGCTTCGCCAGGCGCACCTGGCGCGAGGCTGAGCCGGGGCGGATCGTTCCCGACTACGACCCCGCCATCGCCCAGGCCTTCGCCCCCCTGCCTGCGGGCCAGGCCGTGCCGGCCGCCGACCTCTGGCCGCTGTTCACCGCCCTGGCGCTCGGCCGCCCGCTGCTGCTGATCCGGGGAGCCGCCTCCGACCTGCTGACCTCGGGCACGGCCGATCGGATGCAGGCGCTCGCCCCGCAGATGCGCCGGCTGGAGGTGGAGGCCACAGGACACGCCCCCACCCTGGACGAGCCCGAATGCCGCAAGGCCATTTTGGACTTCCTTGCCGACGCGCCCTGATCGCCCGGCCGGAACCCCGGCCGGAACCTCTGACCTGCGGGACTTGCCTTCGCGGCCATGGCTGGCACAATCGCGCAATTGCACCTCCTGACGCGGGGCCTTGGGTCTTCTGCGTCCATTTTGAGAGATTGAGACTTTGACGATTTTGGCGCAGGCGGCCAACAGCGAGCCGTCGACGGATGCTTTCGCCTCGGTCGAGGCGCTGATCGAGGGCCTGGGCGGGGTCGGCTATATCGCCTCGCGCCGGATCGCCACCGCCCTCTACATGTCGGTGCATCTGCAAAAGCCCATTCTGGTGGAAGGCGTCGCCGGGGTCGGCAAGACCGAACTGGCCCTGTCCACCGCCAAGCTGCTCGACCTGCCGCTGATCCGCATGCAGTGCTACGAGGGCCTGGACGAGTCCAAGGCGCTGTATGAATGGAAGTACGGCAAGCAGCTCCTCTACACCCAGATCCTGAAGGATCGCATGGGCGAGTCCCTGGCCGACGCGCCGACCATGGACGCGGCCATGGACCGGCTGCACGGCATGGGGGACATGTTCTTCTCCGAGCCCTTCCTGGAGCCGCGGCCCCTGATGAAGGCCCTGCGCGAGGATGACGGCTGCGTCCTGCTGATCGACGAGATCGACAAGTCCGACGAGGCCTTCGAAGCCTTCCTGCTGGAGGTGCTGTCGGCCTACCAGGCCTCGGTGCCCGAGCTGGGGGTGATCAAGGCCAAGACCCCGCCCATCGTCTTCCTGACCTCCAACAATGTCCGCGACCTGGGCGACGCGCTGAAGCGGCGCTGCCTGCACCTGCACATCCCCCTTCCCGAGGCCGCCCTGGAGCGTCAGATCGTGGCCAGCCGCGTGCCCGATATCGAGGCGCGCCTGAACCACCAGCTGGTGGGCTTCGTCCACGCCCTGCGGGAACTGGACCTGCGCAAGTCGCCCTCCATCTCCGAGACGGTGGACTGGGCCCGGGCGCTGATCCTGATGCACGCCGACAGCCTGGAGCCGTCCCTGGTGCGCGACACCCTCAATGTGATCCTGAAGTTCGAGCAGGACATCACCGCGGTGGAGCCCCAGATCAACGAGCTGCTGCGCACCGCCCAGGCCGGCGCCTGAGGCCGCCCGGCCCATGCAGCAACAGCTCCAGGACTTTATCCGCGCCCTGCGCGCCGCCGATGTCGCCGTCTCGCCCGCCGAGACCATCGACGCCCACGAGGCCGTGGCCGCCATCGGCTATGGCGACCGCGAACTGCTGAAGGACGCGCTCTGCGCCACCCTGGCGAAGAGCGCGGACGAGGTGGCGCGGTTCGACCGGGCCTTCGACAACTTCTTCGCCCGCAGCGCCTTTGACCTGGGCGAACCGCCGCCTGAGCCTGCCGAGGGCGGCGGGCCGCAGGCGGGGCTGGAGGACATCTCGCCGGAGGCGGCGGCCTCGCCCCTGGCCCAGATGATCCTTGAGGGGGATTCGACGGCGCTGGCCCAGGCCATGGAGCAGGCCGCCGAGGCCGCCCAGGTTTCGGAGATCCGCCTCTCCACCCAGAAGAGCCGCATGACCCGCCGTCTGCTGGACGAACTGGGCATCGCCGAGATCGAGAAGATCATCTCCCAGGCGCGGCGTCTGGAGGATGGTTCGGGCGAGGGTCTGGCCCGCCGGCTGGAGGCCGGCCGCAAGGCGGTCACCGCCGAGGCCCAGCGCTTCGTCCAGCGTCAGCACGACCTCTATGCCGCCGAGAGCGGCCGCCAGCTGCGCGAGGAGCTCCTGGCCCGCAAGGCGCTGAACGCCGAGGGCGGCATCGATCCGGTGGACCTGGAGGTGATGCAGGCCCTGGTGCGCAAGATGGCCAAGCGCCTAGCCGACCGATATTCCCGCCGGCGCAACCGCGCCCGCAAGGGCCACCTGGACGTCCGCCGCACCCTGCGCCAGTCCATGGCTTATGGGGGCGTGCCCTTCAACATCGTGTGGAAGACCGAGCGGGTCGACAAGCCCAAGATCGTCGCCATCTGCGACGTGTCCAAATCGGTGGCCGCCGCGGCCCAGTTCCTGCTGACCTTCCTCTACAGCCTCAACGAAGTGGTCGACCGCCTGGACGCCTTCGCCTTCTCAGGCCGCATGATTCCGGTGAACCAGATCCTGGACGAGCACGGGGTGGACAAGGCCATCTTCGAGGTGCTGAGCCGCATCGGCTTCCAGCAGACCGACTATGGCAAGGCCCTGGAGGACTTCGCCGAGAACCATCTGGACAGCCTGGACCGCCACACCACGGTGATCTTCCTGGGCGACGCCCGATCCAACTATGCCGACCCGCGCCTGGACATCATGCGCACCATCCACGAGCGGTCCCGCTCGGTCATCTGGCTGAACCCGGAGCCTGAGAGCTACTGGAGCCAGGGCGACAGCGTCATGCTGCGCTACGAGCCGTTCTGCCACCTGGCCAAGACCTGCAACACGCTCGACCAGCTCGAACGCATCATCGAAGACGTCCTGCGCCAGTACGTCCCTCACTGAGGGGGCGTCAGGCCCGTTGCCGCCACCGGCCGGTGATGTAGATGCGGTTGTCGGTGAATCCGCCGCGCAGATAGGCATCGGCCACGGCGATCTCCTCCCGAGCCTGGGCGATCGCCGCGCCGATCGGGTCCGCAGACGCCGGCGGGTAGCTGGTCGCTTCACGTAGGGCCTTCCAGCTGAACCGTCGCCAGAACGGAAGCTTGGCGCGGGCCTCGCCCACACGGCCTTCGATACAGAGCGGCCCGTCTTCCTGCGTCTCCACGCTCTGGAAACGGACGTCGATCTGCGGGGTCCCGCCGCTGCTGTATTCGAACCAGAGCGTCTGCGCCCGACCGTCGATTTGGCGCGTGATCACGCCCGTCTCAGCCAAGGCAGGATCTGGCGGGAACGACCAGCCAAGGTCCTCCAGCAAGGGCAGGAGCTCAGCTCGCATCGCTTCGCGCAGAGACCTCCCAGGAGCAGCGGAACGGGAGGCCCCCCGCGGCGCGACCCGCAGCCATTCCAAGCCGACCATTTCGCCTGCGCGATAGCCGCACAGGCTTTCGGCCAGGGCGAGAGGGGCCTCGTAGCCGTCCGCCTCCGCCGGAGCCGCGGGCAGTTCGCCCAGAACGACAAACCCATCGCCATCGGTTTCGGAGGCCAGCGACCACTGGAGCTGGCCATCCCGATAGGCCTGCGCGCGGCTGAAGCTCACCGTATCGTGGACCTCCGCCCCCAAGGCCTCACCGCAGGCCTCGGACACGCGAGACAGCTCGGCGAGAAGCTCGCGGTCGGCGGGATCATCCACCAGGACAAGCCAGCCGGACGGCAATTCAGCCATCACCAGCCCCTCCCCGACCTCGCTGCTGACCTCGCCCGCCAGCTCAAGTCCCAGGCACGCCAGCAGGGCTTCCCGCTGCTCAGTCTTGACCGCCAGCCAATTCAGCCTGAGACCCATGACTCAGCACCCCCCTGCGCCGACCGCAGAGGGCGCTCGGCTCACAGCGTCTCGCTGTCTGCCAAAGACGGGCGGGATGTCAAGAACAAAATAGGAACTCGGGCGAGGCACGAACGCCCCTACCCCGCCGCCAGGTCCTCCGCCCGCAGCGGCAGGCTCCGCACCCGTTTGCCGGTCGCCGCGAAGATGGCGTTGGTGACGGCCGGGACCACCGGCGGCAGGGCCGGTTCGCCCAGGCCCGTGGGCGGGTTGTCGGACTTGATGAAGTGAGTCTCGATCACCGGGGCGGCGTCGATGCGCAGCAGGGGGAAGGTGTCGAAATTCCCCTGCTCCACCTGGCCGCCGGCGATGGTGATCTCGCCGAACATCTCCGAGACGCCGTCGATCACCGAGCCTTCGATCTGGTTCAGCGCGCCCAAGGGGTTGATGATCTGACGGCCCACATCGGCGGCCACCCAGACCTTTTCCACCCGCACCGCGCCGTCGTCGGCCACGGCCACCTGGGCCACCTCGGCGAAATAGCCCAGATGGCTGTAGTGGAAGGCGACGCCCTTGCCTCGGCGGGGGCCGAGTTGTTCGCCCCAGTTGGACTTCTCCGCCGCCAGCCGGACCACCGCGGCCATGCGGCCGGCGGCATAGCCGCCCTGGCCCCCGACCATGGCCTGGTCGCCCAGGAGCCGCAGGCGCATCTGGACGGGATCGACGCCGGCCGCATGGGCCAGTTCATCGATGAAGGACTGCACCACGAAGGCGATGGCGTTGCTGCCCGGCGCCCGCAGGGGGCCGGTGGGCACGCCCAGCGGCATCATGGAGACGTCCAGCCGGTAATTGTCCAGGAAGCGGGCGGGGAATTCGGTGGGCGCCATGCCGGCGCTGCGGGCGGTGGCCTCCCCCTCGCCGAAGGTGACGAAGTGGTCCGCCCAGGCGGTGATGGCGCCGGCCTCATCCACCCCGCCGCGCAGGAAGTGGAAGCCTGCGGGGCGATAGAAGCCGTGCCGGGTGTCGTCCTCCCGCGTCCAGACCAGCTTCACCGGGGCGCCGGCCTCCCGGGCGATCCAGGCGGCCTCGGCCATGTAGTCGTTCATCAGCCGCCGACCGAAGCCGCCGCCCGAGCGGGTGAGGTGGACGATGACGTCATCGGGCGAGAGGCCAAGCGTCTTGGCCACGATCTGGCGGCCGGGCTCAGGTAGCTGGGTGGGGGCCCAGATCTCCATCTTCCCGTCGTGGAAGTGGGCCGTGCAGTTCTGCGGCTCCAGGGTGGCGTGGGCCAGGAAGGGGTAGAAGTAGTCGGCCTCCACGGTGCGGGCCGAGGCGGCCAGGGCGGCCTCCACATCCCCGTCGTTGCGCAGGGCCTTGCCGGCCTTGGCCGCCGCCAGGGCCTTGGCCTGGTCGGCGAAAGCCTGGCTCGACTGGCGGGCCGTGGGGTGGTCGGCCCACTGGATGTCCAGGGCCTGGCGGCCCTTGTTCGCCGCCCACCAGCTGTCGGCCACCACGGCCACCCCGGGGATAAGGCCATCGAATTCCGTCCCGCCCTCGACCACGAAGGCCTTGCGCACCCCCTTGACCGCCAGGGCGGGCGCCAGATCGACCCGGGCCACCTTGGCCCCGAACACCGGCGCCTTGGCGTAGACGGCGTAGAGCATGCCGGGCAGGCGCATATCGATGCCGAACAGGGGCTGGCCGGTGACGATGGCCTGGGTGTCCACCTGGGGCGTGGGCTTGCCGATGATGCGGTAGTCGGCGGCGTCCTTGAGCTTGAGGCTCGCCAGATCCGGCGGCGTCAGGCCCGCGGCCTTGGCGGCCAGGGTCCCATAGGCGGCCCGGCGGCGGCTGGCGCGGTGGATCACCACCCCCGGCTCGGTGGTCAAGCTTGCGACGTCGACGCCCCAGTCGGCGGCGGCCGCAGCCATCAGCATGGCCCGGCCCGCCGCCCCCACCTGGCGCAGCTGGTCCCAGTGCAGAGGGGTGGCCATGCTGCCGCCGGCGAACTGGCGGCCATAGGTCTGCGGGTCGTTGCCGGCCTGGACGGTGCGGACATTGGCCCAGTCCACGTCCAGCTCCTCGGCGATGAGCATGGGCAGGGAGGTCTTGATCCCCTGGCCGATCTCCGGGTTCTTGGAGACGATGGTCACCACCCCGTCCGGGGCGATGGAGACATAGGCGTTGAGCTTGGCCAGGCCATCGGCGGCCTCGCCGCGCCCCGCCAGACTGAAGGCCAGAACCAGGCCACCCGCCCCGCCGCCGGCCAGCAGGGTGCGGCGGGACAGGGCGAGGCCCTCGGTGATGTTTCGGATCATGCCCATGGGATCAGGCCTCCTGGCCGGCGGCGCGTTTGATGGCGGCGCGGATGCGCACATAGGTGGCGCAGCGACAGATGTTCCCGGCCATGGCCGCGTCGATATCGTCGTCGCTGGGGGACGGGTTCTGGGACAGAAGCGCGGTGGCCGACATGATCTGGCCCGGCTGGCAATAGCCGCACTGGGCCACGTCCAGCTCGGCCCAGGCCTGCTGCACCCGGCGGCCCACCTCGAGGGCGCCGGCGCCTTCGATGGTGGTGATGGCCATGTCGGCCACCGCCTCGACCGGCGTGACGCAGGCGCGGATGGGCGCGCCGTCCACATGGACCGTGCAGGCGCCGCACAGCGCCGCGCCGCAGCCGAACTTGGTCCCCACCAGGCCCAGAGTGTCGCGCAGCACCCAGAGAAGGGGGGTGTCGCCCTCCACCTCGGCGCTCAGCGCCGCGCCGTTGATGTTTAGCTGATAGGCCATCGACGCGGCTCCGTTGCGTTTCCCTGGAGCCAAGCTTAGGGGCGCAGAAGCGCAAGTGTAAACGCCCGTTCGAGGCGCCCCCTCTGAACGCCCTCTAAAGGCGCGGGATCTCCACCACCGCGTCGGGCAGTTCGTTGGGATTGTCGGCCTGGTCGGCGGGGAAGTGACGGCCGAGGATTTCGCCCACCATGCCCACCGCCCGGGCCAGCCCCTCGCCCAGGCGCCCGGCCTTGGCCTCGGTCACCAGGGCGGCGATGGCGGCGTCCCATTCCGACTGGTCCACCACCGCGGCGATGCCCTCATCGGCGATGATCTCCGCGGCGTGCTCGGCCTCGGAGACGAAGATCAGCACCCCCGTGCGCTCGCGGGTCTGGTGCAGGTTGCGGGCCAGGAACAGTTCCTCGGCATGGCGGCGCGCCCGGTCCTTCTTCACGCTGCGCGGCGTCATGAAGACCCGGACAGGACCCAGCGATCCGATCGCGGCCACCAGGACGAAGAGCACCGCCTGAAGGATCAGGGTGGCGGTCAGGGCGCCGCGCACCGCCCGCTCCACCGCCGCACCGGCCTGGGCCGCGGTCCAGGGGGCGAAGGCGTCGGGCACGCTCACCTGCACCCCGGCCACCAGCAGGATGGCCGGGGCGGCCAGGGCGGCCAGCCCCGCCCACAGGAAGGGGGTCTCGCGATAGTCCGAGGATTCCGCGGCGATCACGCAATAGAGCTCGCCGCGGGTCTGGGCCTCGGCCGCCCGCACGGCGGCCTTCACCTGGGCGCGTTCGTCGTCGTTCAGCATCTACCAGCTCCCCGAAG
>NZ_DAIMHV010000036.1:0-19726 GCF_036723115.1 Phenylobacterium sp.
GGGGAAGAGGCGGGTCCGGCTCTGCCGGCCTCGCCCATGACCCTGGAAGAGGCCGTGGCGGGCCAGTGGCGCGCCGAGGCCGACCGGGCGCGGGACGTCTGGCGCCACCCTGTGGAGACCCTGACCTTCTTTGGCCTGGCGCCCGGCATGACCGTGGTGGAGTTCTGGCCTGGCGCCGGCTGGTACACCGACATACTGGCGCCCTTCCTGGCGGCCTCCGGCGGCAAGCTCTATGCGGCCAATCTGGAACCCAGCGATCCGGTCTCCAGCGAGGTGGTGGAGGCCTATCGCGCCAAGCTCCAGGCCAAGCCCCGGCTCTATGGGGATGTGGAGATCACCGCCTTCGGACCCACCAGTGGTCCCGTGGCGCCGGCCGGTGCGGCCGACCTCGTCTTCACGGCGCGCAACATCCACAACTGGATGGCGGCGGGCATTGTCGAAAAGGCCTTCGCAGACGCCCTGGCGGCCCTGAAGCCCGGCGGCGTGTTTGGCGTTGTGGAACATCGCGCCAATCCCGGCGGGGTTCAGGATCCCGCCGCGGCCAGCGGCTATGTGGAACAGGCCTATGTGATCCGCCTGGGGCAGGAGGCCGGCTTCATCCTCGACAAGACGAGCGAGATCAACGCCAATCCCCGGGACACCAAGGACCATCCCTTCGGGGTCTGGACCCTGCCGCCAGTGGGACGCACCTCGCCCCGGGGCGAGCCGCACGATCCCAATTTCGACCGCACCCCCTATGAGGCCATAGGCGAGAGCGACCGCATGACGCTCAGGTTCATCAAGCCGACCTGAGCGTCCGGCGCCGCCGGCCGTCGGCGGTCTCAGAGCTGCTGGCGGTAGCTCTCGATGATCTGCTCGTTGGTCACCGGCAGCTTGCCCAGGTTCAGCTGGTCGGAAATCATCTCCGCCCCGCTGGGCAGAGCGCTGCGATCCACGCGGGCCTCGGGGTCCCATAGCCGTCCGCGCATGATGGCCTTGGGACAGTGCAGGAAGGTCTCCTGCACATCGATCATCAGCACCAGGCGCGGCAGCCGGCCGAATTCCTCGAAACGGCTCAGAAGGTCGGCGTCATCGCTGGCCCAGGCCGCGCCGTTCACGCGATAGACGTCATCGAAGCCGGGGATCATGAACATCATGCCGATCCGGCCCGATCCGCCCAGGATGTTGCGTAGGGTGTCCAGCCGGTTGTTGCCTGGCCGGTCCGGCAGGAACAGCCGCCGGCCATCCTCGCTCACATGTACGAAGCCCGGCTCGCCGCCCCGGGGGGACACGTCGAGCCCGCCGTCCGGGCCGGATGAACTGACCACGCAGAAGGGCGAAAGACCGATGAAGTCCCGGCCGTGGCGGTCCACATGGTCGAGCACCTTGTCGAGCACCAGCTTGCCCGGGGCGCGATAGACCTGATCGAGATCGGCGATGTCGAGCCGGCGCATGAAGTCCCTCCCGTCTCTTTATTATGAGAACTATTCGCAATATGCATGTGCCCGGCCAGCTTGTCACCCTGGCGACGGGCGTTTACTGCCAGATCGCAGGCGACGGCTTCAGAGGCTTGGCCAGGAGGCGACATGGCGTCCATCGAACAGCTGACGGACAGGATCGCCCAGGCCGTGGCGACCGCAGACCCCTTGCCCCACGTGGTCAAGATCGACCTGAAAGGGGCGGGATTCATCCACATCGACGGCTCTCAGGTGACCAATCAGGATGCGCCGGCCGACCTGGTCGTCACGGTCAGCCTGGACGATCTGGTGGCCCTGGGTCGTCGGCGGCTCGATCCGGCCATGGCCCTGATGCGGCGCCGATTGCGGATGTCGGACATGGCGCTCGCCATGTCCATGCAGTCCAGGATCCAGGCCCTCTTCGCCCAGGCCGCCTGAAGGAGACGCATTTCCATGGCTGAACCCGCCCCCTTCGTCGAAACCCCCGGCGTCCCGCTTCCTGCGGGCGGTCGGGTGGAGTGGTTCACCGGCGCCGGCGGAGCCCGTCTGCGGGCGGGCCTCTTCCCGGCCAAGGGGCCGGCGCGGGGCTCGGTGGTGCTGAGCAGCGGGCGCACCGAGGCCATCGAGAAGTATGCCGAGGTGATCGGCGACCTGACGGCCCGCGGCTTCGTGGTGCTCATCCATGACTGGCGGGGCCAGGGCCTGTCGCACCGGGAACTGCCCGACCGTCTGCGGGGCCATGCCGCCGGTTGGGAGTCCTTCCTCGCCGACTATGACGCCCTGCTGGCCGCCTATGAGGCCGACCTGCCCCGGCCCTGGCTGGCCGTGGGTCACTCCATGGGCGGATGCCTGACCCTGCTGGCCTTGGCCAAGGGCCAGGCGTCGCGCTTCGCTGGCGCGGTCCTTTCGGCGCCCATGCTGGGGGTTCGGGTGGGGCGCTATCCGAGGATGGTGCGGGCGCTGGTGACCCTGAACCGGCTCACCGGGAGGGGCGGGGGATACGTGCTCAACGATCCCGGCAAGCCCTTCGACGACACCTTCGAGGACAATGTGCTGACCCATGACCGGGTGCGCTTCGCCCGGGGGCGTGCGGTGATCGCGGCCAATCGCGACCTGGCCCTGGGCGGTCCCACCTGGAGCTGGCTGGCCTTCGCGCTCA
This sequence comes from Phenylobacterium sp., assembly GCF_036723115.1. Classification (GTDB taxonomy): domain Bacteria; phylum Pseudomonadota; class Alphaproteobacteria; order Caulobacterales; family Caulobacteraceae; genus Phenylobacterium. The sequence goes on from NZ_DAIMHV010000036.1 coordinate 2,596, forward strand.
AGGCCGCCGACTTTTTCGCAAGGCCGCAGAACCTCTCGTCGGTCACCCTGCCGGTGATCATCTGCTCGGCAGAGCAGGAAAAGCTGGTGGACAACGCGGCCCAGGCCCGCGTGGCCAAGGCGCTGCCCGAGGGACGGCTCGTCACGGTCAAGGGCGCCCTGCACGAAATCCTGATGGAGACCGACGAGCGTCGGGCGGTCTTCTTCGCCCAGTTCGACGCCCTGGCCGACCAGGTCGCGCCGGCGACCTGATCAGGTCTTGGCCGAGCGCCGCAGGGCCACCAGGGCTTCGTCCAGGCAGGCCCGGTCCCCGGCGATGACCACCTGTCCGCCCTGGTCGCCCAGGGCCCGGCCGCGCCAGTCGGTGACCAGGCCGCCGGCCCCCTCGATGACGGGGATGGCGGCGTCGATGTCCCAGGATTTCAGGCCCGCCTCGATGACCATGTCCATGGTTCCGGCGGCGACCATGGCGTAGCCATAGGCGTCCAGGCCGAGCCGCGCCAGGCGCGCGGCGGCGCGGACCTGGGTCCAGGCGCCGTGCTCGGCCCCGTCGAAGCAGGCTTCGGGATCGGTGGTGGAGATGGTCGCCTGGGTCAGCTGCGGGCAGGGCCGCACCTTGAGCGGGCGGCTGGCGCCCTGGCGCAGCAGCCGCGAGCCCCCGGCATGGCCCATATAGATCTCATCCAGATAGGGCTGGCCGATGGAGCCCAGCACGGGCCGGCCATGCCGCCTCAGCCCGATCAGCACGCACCACAGGGGCAGGCCGGCGATGAAGGCCCGCGTCCCGTCGATGGGATCGAGCACCCAGACGAACTCCGCGTCCGGGCGATCTTCCCCGTACTCCTCGCCGATCACCCCGTGCTCGGGAAACCGCTCGGCCAGGATCTTGCGGATCGCCGCCTCCGCCCCGCGGTCGGCGGCGGTGACGGGATCAAAGACCGTCCCCTTGGCGGCGCCCTTGTCTTCCAGGCCGTGGTCGGCCCGGAACAGGGGAAGGGCCACCTGGGCGGCGGCGTGATTCAGCTCGAGGAGCAGGGCCTCGAAGCGCTCGATCTCATCGGACGACAACATGGGCCCGATGTAGCGCGCTCCGCGGGCGAGCGAAATGCTTCCCGCCGGCTCAGCCGGCTTCGCCTTCCCCATTCAGGGACTTGGCCAGGTCGAGCAGCCGACGCCGCGGGCGTTCACCGAGCTGGTAGTAAGCCCGGATGAGATCCATGGTTTCCTTGCTGGCCAAAACCTCGCCGCCGGCGGAGTCGCTGGTGTCGGCGCAGGGCTGCCGGCTGGCCGAAAGGCCGTCATAGAAATAGGCCACCGGAACCTCCAGCGCCTCGGACAACTGCCAGAGACGGGCGGCTGAGATGCGGTTGGCGCCGCACTCGTACTTCTGAATCTGTTGGAAGCGAACGCCGCAGGCGCCCGCAAGCTGCTGCTGGGTCAGGCCCAGCAGGCGACGACGACGGCGGAGCCTTTTGCCCAGGTGGACATCGATTTCGTTGCCCATACTCTTTCCCCCTCACGGTTAAGAGAACACGCCGTCCCAATTGGAGACGACGCGCCCTGAACCCCGCAAGTCGCGCGCCAAGCGACTGCGGTTCGCGTTGCGCAGACCCGCCCGGCGCGCCTATCAAGCGCCATGAGCGACGCACGCCCCTCCTTCGGCCAGGATCTGGCCTGGCGCCTGGAGGCCCTGGCCTATGACCTGGTCACGGCGCCGGCGCGTATCCTGCCGATCGACTGGGTGTCCGATTTTGGCTCCTGGCTGCTGCGCCGCCTGGGGCCGATGACCAGCGCCCACCGGGTCGTGCTGCAGAACCTGCGCATCGCCTTCCCGGACCTGCCGGCGGAGGAAATCGACGCCCTGGCCGACGCCCAATGGAGCCAGACGGGGCGAACCTTCGCCGAGTTTCCCATCATCGACCGGATCGTGCGGGCGAGGGACCGGATCAGGCTGGAGGGCGGCGAGCGGCTCGCCGAGATCGCGCGGACCGGCGAGGCGGTGGTCTTCGTCTCGGGCCACCTGTCCAACTGGGAGATCATGCCCGCGGTCATCGCCAATTCCGGCGTCACCTGCCACATGACCTATCGCCCGGCGAACAATCCCTATTTCGACGCCCGCATCCGCCGAAACCGGTTCAAGTACGGGGTTCGGCTGTTCGCCCCCAAGGGCGGGGACGGCGCTCGCGAAGTGCTGGAGGCCCTCGGGCGGGGGGAGTCGGTGGCGCTGATGAACGATCAGAAGTTCAACAGCGGCGTGGCCGCCCCGGTGTTCGGGCGGATGGCCCACACCGCGCCGGGCCCGTCGCGCCTGGCGCTCCGTTTCGACACGGTCTTGCAGCCCATGTCGGTCCAGCGGCTGGACAAGGCCCGCTTCCGGGTGGTGGTCCATCCCCCGATCAAGCCGGTGAAGACCGGCGACCGCACCGCCGACATCCAGGCGACGGTGGAGCGGATCAACCGCTTCGTCGAGGAGCGCGTCCGTGAGCGGCCGGCCGAATGGTTCTGGACCCACAAGCGTTGGCCCACCGAAATCTACGCCCGCAAGCGCAGATAGGCCGGCGGGCGCCCCCGGCCTCGATGGGCGCCTAGCTGTTCTGCGCCTTCCAGCGCTCATACGCCTCGGCGGGACCGGCATAGGCCTCCTGCAGGGCCGGGCTCCAGTAACGGAGGGCTTCGATGGGAATGCGCACGCCCGAAACGGCGCAGACCACATGGCGTCCCGGTTTCAGGACGACGAACTCGCCATCCCCATAGTGCAGGACGGCCAGGTCCGCGGGCCGGCCGGTCAGGTCACGATCATGAGCGTTCATGGTGACAGTTTATCGCGCCTGACGCCTGCGAGCCAGGGGGGCTCAGAAGAGGTCGCCCTGGGGCGGACCTTCGGTCTTGCGTCGGGGGGCGGGCCGGGTCGCGGGCCTGGAGGCTGTCGGCGCGGGTCCGTCGAGCGGACCGCCGGCGATGACCGCCTCGCGCTGGGTGTCGGCAAAGACCAGGCTCACAGCCTCGCCGCTGACGAGCTCGGCGCCGCGCCTGGCCAGGGCGCCGTCGGCCCGGTGGACCCGGGCGAAGCCCCGCGACAGGGGACCATCCGGATTGAGCGAGACGCGCAGCTTCTCCAGGGCCGCCAGGCGTTCGGCCAGTCGCCCGGTGGTCCTCTCCATGGCCGGCGTCAGGCGGGCGGCCAGGGCCTCGAGCCGCTGGCGCTGGGCCGCCTGCGGCCGGGCCATCAGGTCAGGGGTCAGGCGGGCGGCGATCCTGTTCAGGTCCCGCTGATGCTCTCCGGTGCTGCGTTGCAGGGCCGCGCCCAAGCGTCCCTCCGCCAGGCGCAGCCTCTGGTCGGCCCCGGCCAGGAGGTCCGCCGGCCGGGCGGCCATGCGGGCGGCCAGGTCCTCAAGCTTGCGCGCCTGGGCCTCCTGCGGGCGCAGCAGCAGGGCGGGTTGCAGGCGCGATGTGATCCGCACCAGGTCTCGCTCGTGGGCGGCGGCGTTCTTCTGCAGGCCGGCATGCAGCCGCCCGGCGGCCAGGTTGAACCTCTGTGCGGCCATCTCCACCAGATCAGGGACCCGGGCCAGGCTGCGCGCTGCGCTCTGCACGCGCCCCTGGCGGTCGTCCACCACCCGGCCGCCGCAGCGATGCAGGCGCGCGGTCAGGTCGCTGATCCCCGCCCGCAGTTCGGCCAGGACCGGGGTGGCCATCTCGGCGGCGGCCGTGGGCGTCGGCGCCCGCCGGTCGGAGACGAAGTCGATGAGGGTGGTGTCGGTCTCGTGACCCACCGCCGAGATCACCGGAATGTCGGCTGCCGCGATGGTCCTGGCCAGGCCTTCGTCATTGAAGGCCCAGAGATCCTCCACCGATCCCCCGCCGCGGGCCACGATGATCACATCGGGCCGCCGCAGGTCGCCCTGGATCGGCAGCTCGCAGAAGCCCCGGACGGCCGCGCTCACCTGGGCGGCGGCCTGATCGCCCTGGACCACCACCGGCCAGACCACCACCTGGCAGGGCCAGCGGTCGCGGATGCGGTGCAGGATGTCGCGGATGACCGCCCCGGTGGGGCTGGTCACCACCCCGATGACGGCGGGCATGCCGGGAAGGGGCCGCTTGCGCGCCGGGTCGAACAGCCCCTCGGCCGCAAGCTTGGCCTTCAACCGCTCCAGCTGGGCCAGAAGGGCGCCCACGCCGGCGGCCTCCATGGTCTCGATGACCACCTGATAGCGCGAGCCGGCCGGAAAGGTGGTGATCTTGCCGGTGACCACCACCTCCAGTCCCTGTTCGGGCCGGATGGACAGGCCCCGCACCGATCCCTTCCAGACCACGCCGTCGATGGCGGCGCGCTCGTCCTTGAGCGTCAGATAGACATGGCCGTTGGAATGGTGGGTGACCTTGGACAGCTCTCCGCGCAGGCGCACGAAGCCGTAGGCGTCCTCCAGGGTCCGCTTGAGCGCGAACGCCAGCTCGGAGACGGAATAGGCGCGCGCATTGGAATCGGGGGCGGTGTCGCTCATCGCCCTCAGCCTATCGCGCGTCGACCGGAAACAGAAAAGGGCGGCCTGTCGCCAGACCGCCCCTTTGTTTCCTCGGCCGGATTCAGATGTAGCGCCGCAGGGAGCGGGCCAGGTCTGAACCGCCCGACTTCTTCTTGGTCTGGGCCGGCTGGTAGGCGATGCGCGCATGTTCGGCGCAATAGGGACCTTCGGAGACGCGGCGGCCGCAGAAGGTGAAGCCGTCGCTGGACGGATCGCCGATGGGCCACTTGCACATGTGCGCCCCCAGGGTCAGCACGGTGGCTGAACCCGGCGCCTCCTCCACATAGCGGGCCGGCGGCTGCGGCTCGGCGGCCTCCACGGGCGCAGGCTCGGCGATGCGCCGGGGCGCCGACGGCGCGGCGGCGGCCGGGCGTTGCGGCCGCGGCGCCTTGAAGGCCGGACGGGCCGGTTTCGAGGGCGCGGCGCGTCCCGACAGGCCCAGGCGATGGACCTTGCCGATGACGGCGTTGCGGGTGACCCCACCCAGTTGCTTCGCGATCTGGCTGGCCGAGAGGCCGTCCTGCCAGAGCTTCTTAAGCGTTTCGACTCGCTCGTCAGTCCAACCCATCAGAGCCTCCCAAACGGCCGGAGCTGTCCCGGTCTCACCGCCCCGCGCAGCCGACCGAAACTAAATCTTGTGTTGGCGGGCGATCGCCGCCTCCACGGACTACTAGATATCGTAAAGACTTCCTTAAGGGCCACAATAGGCGCCCCTGCTTCCATCCACAGGAACTACATATTGCGTCGCACGGTCGCAGGCTTGCAGGCTGAGCCGCAGGAGCGCACATGTGCGCCATGAACGACATGTCGCCCGCCCGCGCCGCCCAGATCGCCACCGCCGTTCCGCCCGCGCCCCGCGCCTATCACGGCTTCAACTGGCCGGGCTTCCGCACTCTCTATCTGCGTGAGGTCAAGCGCTTCTGGAAGGTGGGGATGCAGACCCTGGCCGCGCCGGTGGTCACGTCGCTGCTCTATATGATGGTCTTCGTGGTGGCCGTGGCCGGCGCCCGTCCCTCGATCCACGGGGTGAACTTCGCGACCTTCATCGCCCCTGGCCTGGTGATGATGACCATACTCAACAACGCTTTCGCCAACTCGTCGTCCAGCCTGCTGCAGGCCAAGGTCAACGGACTGGTGGGGGATTTCATGACCCCCCCGCTGACGCCCATCGAACATGTGGCGGGCTTCGCCCTGGGCGCGGCCACGCGGGGCCTGCTGGTGGGTCTGGTGACCTGGGTGGCCGTTCAGCCTTTCACCGACCTGCCGGTGAGCCACCTGTGGGCGGTGGCCTACTTCTCCGTGGCCGCCTCGCTGATCCTGGGGCTGCTGGGCATCATGGCCGGCCTCTGGGCGGAGAAGTTCGACCACATGGCCGCGGTGACCAACTTCCTGATCATGCCCATGACCTTCCTGTCGGGGACCTTCTACCTGGTTGATCGCCTGCCCGAGCCCTTCCGGACGGCGAGCCATTTCAACCCCTTCTTCTATCTGATCGACGGGTTCCGCTACGGCTTCATCGGCCAGGCCGAGGGCTCGCTGATCACCGGGGTGGGCATGACCGCCGGCATCGTGGTGGCCTTCACCTGCATCTGCCTGTGGATGTTCGAGAGCGGCTACAAGCTGAAGACCTGATCGGCGCCGGCGACACAGGGTGGAACTCGACGCCGGGCGCCCTTGTCCGGCACATTGACAGATCGCGGTTCACGCCCGAAAAGATCGAGCCTTCCCAGGTCCCCGCGCCACGGCGTGGGGCCGCTTCGTTCGGAGGGCATCCCCCGTGACCGAAAAGACCGCGACATCCGCCGCGACCGTTCCCAGCGACCACATCATGGGCGTGTACAACCGCGCCCCGCTGGCGTTCGAGCGAGGCGAGGGCGCGCGACTGTTCACGGCGGACGGCGAGGCCTATCTGGACTGCATGGCGGGCATCGCCGTGAACGCCCTGGGCCATGCCCACCCCCGGCTCGTGCAGGCGGTGAAGGATCAGGCCGAGAAGCTCTGGCACGTCTCCAACATCTTCAAGATTCCGGGCCAGGAGGCGCTGGCCACGCGGCTGTGCGCCGAGACCTTCGCCGATGTGGTGTTCTTCACCAATTCCGGCGCCGAGGCGGTGGAGTGCGCCATCAAGACGGCGCGCAAGTATCACTGGGCGCGGGGCAATCCCGAGCGCATCGACATCATCGGGTTCGAGGGCTCCTTCCACGGTCGGACCGTCGCGGCGGTGAACGCCTCGGGCAACAAGTCCTATCTGGAAGGCTTCGGGCCGCCGCTGCCGGGCTTCGTCCAGCTGCCCTATGGCGACCACGAGGCGCTTCGCGCGGCCATCGGCCCCACCACCGCGGCCATCATCATCGAGCCGGTGCAGGGGGAGGGCGGCGCCCGGGCCCTGCCGGTGGCCTGCATGAAGGGCCTGCGTCAGCTGTGCGATGAGCACGGCATCCTGCTGATCTATGACGAGATCCAGTGCGGCCTCGGCCGCACCGGACGTCTGTTCGCCTATGACTGGGCTGACGGCGAGGGCGATCCCGACATCATGTGCGTGGCCAAGGCCCTGGGCGGGGGCTTCCCCGTGGGCGCGTGCCTGGCCACCATCGAGGCCGGGGCGGCCATGAATGTCGGCTCCCACGGTTCCACCTATGGCGGCAATCCCCTGGCCATGGCCGTCGGTCTGGCGGCGGTGGACGAACTGGCCAAGCCCGAGCTGATGGACCACGTCCGCGAGGTGGCCGGCTATTTCACCCAGCAGCTGTCGGGCCTGCGCGACCGCTATCCCGACGTGGTGGTGGACGTGCGCGGCAAGGGCCTGCTCATCGGGGTCAAGCTGGCCACGCCGAACCGTGAGTTCATGCAGCATGCCCGCGACCAGCACCTGCTGATCGCCGGCGGCGGCGACAACTGCGTGCGCCTGCTCCCGCCGCTGACGCTCACCCTGGACGAGGCGCGCGAGGCCATCGCGCGTTTCGAACGCGCGTGCGAGGCCGCCCGCGCCCAGGCGCGCGCCGCGGCCTGATCCCTTCACGCCCCTGACCCCTTCACGCCCGGCTTGTCCGGGACATTCATTGATCAAGGACCCCGCGCCGAAGGCGGCGTCGCCGTTTCCATTTCAGGACGCCGCGGCGGGGTCGATGGGACTTCCCCGATGACCGCTCCCAGACATTTTCTCGACCTCTGGCGGATGGACTCCGCCGACCTGCGCGCCATCCTCGATGATGCGCGCACCCGGAAAGCCGCCCGCGCGGGTTGGCCCATGGGCCGCGTGGACGCCGACGCCCCGGCCCGCGACCGGGTGCTGGCGATGATCTTCGAGAAGCACTCCACCCGGACGCGCTTCTCCTTCGACGCGGCCATGCGCCAGCTGGGCGGCGACGTACTGATCTCCACCTCGGCGGACATGCAGCTCGGCCGCGGCGAGCCCGTGGAAGACACCGCCAAGGTGCTCTCGCGCATGGTCGACGCCGTCATGTTGCGGGCGAACACCCACGAGGATCTGGAGCGCCTCGCGTTGGCCTCCACCGTGCCGGTGATCAACGGCCTGACCGATCGCAGCCATCCCTGCCAGATCATGGCCGACCTGCTGACCTTCGAGGAGCATCGCGGGCCGGTGACCGGGCGGACCATCGCCTGGGTGGGCGACGGCAACAATGTCTGCGCCAGCTTCATCCATGCGGCGGGCAAGTTCGGCTTCAAGCTGAACATCGCCTGTCCCACCGTCTATCACCCCGACCTCACCGACCTGGCGCGGGCCGCCGACATGCAGGGCCGGGTGGAGATGACGGAGGACCCCCGCGAGGCGGTGCGCGGCGCCGACTGCGTGGTCACCGACACCTGGGTCTCCATGGGCGACACCGACCATGACGAGCGTCTGGCGGCCTTCGAGTCCTATCAGGTGGACGACGCCCTGATGGCCCTGGCCGACCGGGACGGCATCTTCCTCCACTGCCTGCCGGCGCATCGGGGCGAGGAGGTCACCGACGCGGTGATCGACGGGCCGCGCTCCAAGGTCTGGGACGAGGCGGAGAACCGCATCCACGCCCAGAAGTCGATCCTGGCCTGGTGTTTCGGGGCGATCTGAGGCGGGGCTCGCAATCGGGCGCCTGCGCCCCTATATGGCCGCTCCATGTCAGTTGAAACCACACCCATCCCCGACGATCTGGTCGGCCCCTTCCAGATCGAGGGCGAGGCCGTGCGCGGCCGCCTGGTCCGCCTGGGTCCGGCCATCGACGAAATCCTCGCCGCCCACGCCTATCCCGAGCCGGTGGCCAACCTGCTGGGCGAGACCTGCGCCCTGGCCGCCCTGGTGGGGTCGGCGCTCAAATTCGACGGGCGCCTGATCGTCCAGGCCCAGGGGGACGGGCCGGTGCGCTATGTGGTCGCCGACTACGACACCGAAGGCGCCCTGCGCGGCTATTGCCGGTTCGATCCGGATGAGGTGGCCGCCGTCTCCAAGGGCTTCGCCCGCCCCGGGGCCCGGACCCTGCTGGGCCAGGGGGTGTTCATCATGACGGTGGACCAGGGGCCCGAAATGGACCGCTATCAGGGCGTCACCGCCATCGAGGGCGAAACCCTGGCGCTCTGCGCCGAGCAGTATTTCGCCCAGTCCGAACAGACCCCCACCCGGGTGCGCCTGGCGGTGGGTCAGGCCGATGTGGGCCAGGGCCTGAGCTGGCGGGCCGGCGGCATGCTGATCCAGAACATCGCCGCCGACGAGGCCCGGGGCTCCACCGAGGAAGCCTGGACCCGCAGCCAGGCCTTCTTCGAGACGATCGGCGAGGACGAGCTGCTCGATCCGAGCCTGTCCAGCCAGACCCTGCTCTTCCGCCTGTTCCACGAGGACGGGGTGCGGGTCTTCGAGCCCAAGCCCCTGCGGGCCTTCTGCCGGTGCTCCGAAGAGCGCATCCGCAACGTGCTGGCGTCCTTCGAGGTGGGCGAACAGAGCGACATGATCGAGCCGGACGGCAAGATCCATGTCACCTGCGAGTACTGTTCGAAGGTCTATCGTCTGTCGCCGGACGAGGTGAAGGCCCAGGCCTGAGGCAGACTCAGGCCTGGTCCAGGGCCCGCTCCACGTCACGAACCAGATCGGCGGCGCCCTCCAGGCCCACGCTCATGCGCACCCAGCCCTCGGTCAGGCCGATGGACTCCCGCTCCTCGGCGGGCATGGAGCGGTGGGTGGTGGTGCAGGGGTGGGTGGCCATGGACTTGGCGTCCCCCAGATTGTTCGAGATGTCGATGATCTGCAGGGCGTCCAGGAACCGCCAGGCGGCCTCGCGGTCCCCCAGGTCAAAGGCCAGCACATTGCCGCCGCCGCTCATCTGCCGCCCGATGATCGCCGCCTGCGGGTGGTCGGGCCGGCCGCAATAGACGGTCTTGCGCACCTTGGCGTGGGCGGCCACGGCGTCGGCCACCTGGGCGGCGTTGTCGCTCTGGCGGCGCACGCGCAGGTCGAGGGTCTCCAGGCCTTTCAGCAGCACCCAGGCGTTGAAGGGCGAGAGCGCCGGGCCGGTATGGCGCAGGATGTCCTTATAGGCCTCCACCATGAGCGCCTCGGCGCCCAGGATGGCGCCGCCCAGCACGCGGCCCTGGCCGTCGATATGCTTGGTGGCCGAATAGACGACGATGTCGGCGCCCAGGGCCAGGGGCTTCTGGAAGATGGGCGTGGCGAAGACATTGTCCACCACCAGCCGCGCGCCGGCGTCGTGGGCGATCTGGGCCACCGCCTCGATGTCGGTGACCTCCAGCAGGGGGTTGGCGGGGCTTTCCACCAGGAAGCAGCGGGTGTTGGGGCGCACGGCCTCGCGCCAGGCGGCGAGGTCGGTGGCGTCCACATAGGTGACCTCCACGCCGAACCGGGGCAGCCACTCGGAGATGATCCAGCGGCACGAGCCGAACAGGGCGCGTCCGGCCACCAGATGGTCGCCCGCCCGCAGCAGGCCGGTCAGCGCCACATGCACCGCCGACATGCCCGATGCGGTGGCGCGGCACAGGTCGGCGCCTTCCAGCAGGGCCAGGCGGTCCTCGAACATCTGCGTCGTGGGGTTGCCGAAGCGCTGGTAGATGAAGCCCGGCGCGTCCCCGGCGAAGCGGGCGTCGGCGGCTGCGGCGCTGTCATAGGCGAAGCTCTGGGTTAGGAAGAGCGCCTCGGAAATCTCCCCGTGCTCGGTGCGCATGAGACCGCCGCGAACCAGCTTGGTCGCCTGGGTCCAGTCGCGCGGATCTTCAGCCATGGGGTGCTCCTTCCCAGAGTGTGGCAAGGCTGCGCACAAACGCCCCCGTCAGGCCCGGGTCAAGGGGCTGGTGCTTGCCAGACTCATGGCCAGGGGCAAGTGTCGCGCCGATGACTCATGCTTCCCTCTCGGCCGGCATTCTGCCCTGCCAGGCCATCGACGCCCTGATCGCCCAGGGCGCGGTCACCGCCGCCAGTCCCTTCGACGCCGATCAGGTGCAGCCGGCCAGTCTCGACCTGCGCTTGGGCGTGCGGGCCTGGCGGGTGCGCGCCTCCTTCCTGCCGGGCCTGGGACGCAGGGTGGCCGAGCGGCTGTCCGACGTGGCCATGCACGAGCTGGACCTGACCCGCGGGGCGGTGCTGGAAAAGGGCTGCGTCTATATCGCCGAGCTGCAGGAGGCGCTGGCCCTGCCGCCGGGCGTGGCCGCCCGGGCCAACCCTAAGAGCTCCACGGGGCGGGTGGACGTCTTCGTGCGCCTGCTCACCGACCATGGGGCGGCCTTCGATGATGTGGCCGAGGGCTATGGCGGGCCGCTCTATATGGAGATCGCCCCCCAGACCTTCTCCATCCTGGTCCGCACCGGCACCCGGCTCAATCAGCTGCGCCTGAAGCGGGGGGAGCCGCCCAAGCTCGACCTGCGCAGCGTCGGCGTGGACCTGACCGAGGGGGTGGCCGGCTTCCGGGCCCGGCGGCATGCGGGCGTCATCGACATGGACCACGAGGACGGCCACGATCCGCGTGATTTCTGGGAGCCGCTGGAGCCCCGCCGCGGCGAGCTGCTGCTCGATCCGGGGGAGTTCTACATCCTGGCCTCAAAAGAGGCCGTGGAGATCCCCGTGCTGCAGGCCGCCGAGATGACGCCTATCGACCCCTCGGTGGGGGAGTTCCGCGTCCACTATGCCGGCTTCTTCGATCCCGGATTCGGCACCGAGGAGGCCGGCGGCCAGGGCTCGCGCGGGGTGCTGGAGGTGCGCAGCCATGAGACGCCCTTCCTGCTGGAGGACGGCCAGACCGTGGCCCGGCTGGTCTATGAACCGCTCACCGAAAAGCCCTCGCGCCTCTATGGGGAGGGCGGGTCGCACTATCAGCGCCAGGGTCTGAAGCTGTCGAAACACTTCCGACCCTGGCGATGAAGCGGGCTGGCCTCAGCCCATCTTGAAGACGCAGAGCTTGTTGCCGTCGGGATCGCGGAAATAGGCGCCGTAGAAGTTGGGGATGCGGATCCCCGGCGTGCCCTCGTCGGCCGCGCCGTTCTTCAGGGCGATGGCGTGGACCTCGTCCACCACCTCGCGAGAGGGGGCCGACAGGGCCACCATGGTCCCGTTGCCATGGGTCGGCGCCTCGCCGTCATAGGGAGTGCAGACGCTCAGCATGCCCCCCGCCCCGTTGGAAAAGCCCTGCATCCGGTCGCTGCCGAAGGCGCGCTTGGCGCCCAGGGGGGCCAGCACCGTGTCATAGAAGGTCTTGGCGCGCTCCAGGTCGCTAACGCCCAAGGTCACATAGCCGATCATCGTGTCGTCCTCCCCGATCATGAAGACAGCCAAGCTAGCCTGGGTGACGGGCGGGGAAGCAAGGGCGATGGCGATGGGGACTTCTCCACCGACCCGCGTCCGTGGAAGCGACAACCTAGTTGCGCTGATTGTCATCGGACCCTTCGATCCCGACGATTGGGATGATTTCCTGCCGGATGTATTCGAGCCGGCTCTTCAGCATCCGTGCATGTTCTTCGGTTGGGGCGGCCGCGATCGGGTAGGCGCCCGTCAGATCCTCGCCGTTTAGAATGCGGCTCGCCCAATCCTCCATGAAGACGCAATACGTCTCCAGCGCCTCTCCGGGGTTGGGCGAGTCGTCGGTCGCGAAATATGCCGGCGGAAGGTCGCCGACGATCACCCAGAGTTCGATATCCTCTTCGCCCTCCCATCGGATCGGTTCCTCGAAACGGAAGAGGAAGAGCGAGAGGATGCCGCTCATGCCGAAGGCCAGCAGCACCTCCCGAATGGGCTTGGACCACGCAAAGCTCCCCACATAAGCCCGAGCCTCCTCCTCTCGAACCGCGAGCCGAGCGTCCTCTTCAGGATCGGGCACGCCGGCGAGCTGGAAGGATGAGGTATCGACCGGCGGATTCATGGGGTTAGGCCTTAGGGGGGCGCGGGGTATCAGATTACGATGAGATCGCCCGGCTTCCACTCGGGATTCAACGTCTTCTGTTCTCGTTCAAGCCACTGTCGTTGGTCTTCCTGGCTGGGCAGGCGGCGCCTTGGGGGTGGCGTGTGGCTCTGGGTGGACGCGGCAACTTGCGGGCGGTCGGGCCATATGCCAGAAACCGGCTTGGCGACCCTGGGCGGATGTAGCTCAATGGTAGAGCAGGAGCTTCCCAAGCTCACGACGAGGGTTCGATTCCCTTCATCCGCTCCAAATTCCCAGGCGCCGTCCTCAAGAAGCTAGCGAAACTGTCTGCACCCGGCTCCCCAAGCTGAACGTCGGGGGGCCGTCTCCCCCTGGCCGTTCCAGGCGGTCCTCGGGCGGCGAGGGGGCTGGCCTTCTGGGGCGGCGCAGGCTAGCAGACCGCCCGTGATCCGCCTCGACAACATCTCCAAGCAAAACGGCCACCAGATCCTGTTCATCGAGGCTTCGATGGGCGTGCAGAAGGGTGAGAAGGTGGGGCTCGTCGGCCCCAACGGCGCCGGCAAGACGACCCTGTTCCGCATGATCACCGGTCAGGAGCCGCCCGACGACGGGCTGGTGGTGGTCGATCCGGGCACGACCATCGGCTATTTCAGCCAGGATGTCGGCGAGATGTCCGGCCAGAGCGCGGTCGCCGCGGTGATGGACGGGGTGGGTCCGGTCAGCGCCCTGGCCGCCGAGATGGCGCGCCTGGAGGCCGCCATGGTCGATCCGGATCAGGCCGACCAGCTGGAGGCCGTCATCGAGCGCTATGGCGAGGTGCAGGAGCGGTTCGAGGAACTGGACGGCTACGCCCTGGAGGCCCGCGCCCGGGAGGTGCTGGCCGGCCTGAGCTTCAGCGCCGAACGCATGGACGGCGATGTGGGCCTGCTCTCCGGCGGGTGGAAGATGCGTGTCGCCCTGGCGCGGATCCTGCTGATGCGGCCCGACGCCATGCTGCTGGACGAGCCCAGCAACCACCTGGACCTGGAGAGCCTGATCTGGCTCGAGGCCTTCCTCAAGAGCTATGACGGCGCCCTCTTGATGACGTCCCACGACCGGGCCTTCATGAACCGGATCGTCGGCAAGGTGGTGGAGATCGACGCCGGGTCGCTGATCACCTATTCGGGCGATCTGGACTTCTTCGACCAGCAGCGGGCGCTCAGCGAACAGCAGCGCCAGGCGCAGTATGAGCGCCAGCAGGCCATGCTGGCCAAGGAGATCAAGTTCATCGAGCGGTTCAAGGCCCGCGCCTCGCACGCCGCCCAGGTCCAGAGCCGGGTCAAGAAGCTCGACAAGATCGAGCGCGTGGAGGCGCCGCGCCGGCGCCAGACGATCGCGTTCGAGTTCCAGAGCCCGCCGCGCTCGGGCGAGGACGTGGTCAGCCTGCGGAACGTCCACAAGGGCTATGGCGCGCACAGGGTCTATGAGGGGCTGGACTTCCTGGTGCGCCGCAAGGAGCGGTGGTGCGTCCTGGGCGCCAATGGGGCGGGCAAGTCCACCCTGCTCAAGCTGGTGGCGGGCGCCGCGGCCCCGGACGAGGGAACCGTGAACATCGGGGCCAGCGTCAAGATGGGCTATTTCGCCCAGCACGCGATGGACCTGCTCGAGGGCGAGGAGACCATCTTCGAGTCCCTGGAGCGGTCCTTCCCGCAGGCGGGCCAGGGGGTGCTGCGCAATCTGGCGGGCTGTTTCGGCTTCTCGGGCGATGATGTGGAAAAGCCCTGCCGCGTGCTCTCCGGGGGCGAAAAGGCGCGTCTGGTCATGGCCAAGATGCTGTTCGATCCGCCGAACCTCCTGGTGCTGGACGAGCCCACCAACCACCTGGACATGGCCACCAAGGAGATGCTGGTGGCGGCCCTGGCCGATTTCGAAGGCGCCATGCTGTTCGTCTCCCACGACCGGCACTTCCTGGCCGCCCTGTCCAACCGGGTGCTGGAGCTGACGCCGCAGGGCGTCCACCAGTATGGCGGCGGCTATACGGAATATGTCGCCCGCACCGGCCAGGAGGCGCCCGGGCTGCATCCCGGCGGCTGACCCGCCGGCCCAGGCTTGCCCTGGGCGCCCGGCTCGCCTTCATTGGCGGCAAGGTGCGGCCGAGGTTGGCCGCTGACGATTCTGGAGGCTCCATGACCCTTGCTCGCTCCCAGGCCTCGGGCCTGATCCTTGCCGCCTGCGCCGCCGTGATGGCCGGGGCCGCGCCCCTGGCGGCCCAGGCCCAGGCGCGGACGACGTCGGGCCCGGTCTCGGAGGCCGGCCGCACGGCGCCGGCGCCGGCGCCCGTCTGGCGCGCGGTGAGCTTCTCGGCCTCGACGCCGGCCCGGACCCCGGACGGGGTGCTGGTGGTTCCCGCCTCCGACGCCGCCGACCTCAGCCGCCGCGCGGCGGGGTTGGAGCCCGCTCTGGGCGAGGCCCTGGTCCGGGCGGCCCAAAGCGCCAAGTTCGGCTTCGGCGAACGTCGGACCCTGGTGCTGCGCGGTCTGCCCGGCGCCTCGGCGATCGTTCTTGTCGGCCTGGGCGAAGCGCCCCAGGCCCGGGCGTGGCAGGAGGCCGGACGTGCGGCCGGCCGCGCGGCGCTGGACGAGGCCGGCCCTCTCACCGCCCTGGCCCTGGGGGCTGACGGCCAGGCCGCCGCCGAGCTGGCCACGGGCCTTGGCCTGGGCGCCTACCGCTCCGATCTGCACCAGGCCAAGGCGCGCAGCCGCCCGGCCCCCGGGCCCGCCGTGGTGGTCACCGAGCAGGCCGCCGCCGCCCAGGCCGCCTACAGCCCCCGGGGCGAGGCCCTGGTGAGCGCCATGGCCTGGGCCCGGGACGTCTCCAACGAACCGGCCAACATCATCTATCCCGAGAGCTTCGTGGCCCGCGCCCAGGCCGCCTTCCGCGGCGTGCCGGGGGTGAGCCTGGAGGTGCTGGACGTGCCGGCCATGGAGCGTCTGGGCATGGGGGCGATCCTGGGGGTGGGGCGCGGCTCCGAACGCCCGCCGCGCATGCTGATCATCCGCTACCGCGGGGCCGGCGCGCCGGACCAGCCGGTGGTGCTGGCCGGCAAGGGCATCACCTTCGACACCGGGGGCATCTCCATCAAGCCCGCCGCCAATATGGGCAATATGAAGATGGACATGTCGGGCGCGGCCAGCGTGACCGGGGCGGCCCTGGCCTTGGCCAAGGCCGGGGCGCCGGTCAATCTGGTGGCCATCGCGGCCCTGGCCGAGAACATGCCCGACGGGCGCGCGGTGCGCCCGGCCGACGTGCTGACGGCCATGAACGGCAAGACCATCGAGATCGTCTCCACCGACGCCGAGGGTCGCCTGGTCCTGGCTGACGCCCTGGCCTGGGCGGAGGCCAATCTGCGGCCCGCCGCGGTGGTGGACGTGGCCACCCTGACCGGTGCGGTGCGCACGGCGCTGGGCGACGACTATGCCGGCCTCTTCAGCCGCCATGACGCCCTGGCCGATCAGCTGGCCGCGGCTGGTGACGCCGTGGGCGAACCGCTGTGGCGCCTGCCCCTGCATCCCAGCTATGGCGAGGACATCGCCTCCACCATCGCCGACCTGCGCAACGGCGGCGGCGAGGGCGCGGGCGCGGGCACGGGCGCGCACTTCATCGGCGAGTTCATCAGCCGCGACATCCCCTGGGCCCATCTGGACATCGCCGGAATGGCCTATGGGGCCGCCGACGCGGTCAAGCCGGCGGGCTCGGCGGGTTTCACCGTGCGCCTGCTGGAGCGGTTCGTTCGGGACTTCCAGCCCGTGGCGTCCAACGAGGACGCAGTCCGATAGGTGGGAACCGGTTACGGTTCTCAACGCGCGTCCCGCAAGGGACCTGGGCCGTGATCCGATTTCGGAAATCGGATCGCGGCTCAGGCTCAGGGGCAGAGCCAGCCGGCCAGACGAGCGCCCGACCGGCGGGACGTCCTATCCCCGCAACTGCGCCTTACGCTCGCGCCGCCGGCGGGTGAGGATGTGCTCGGTATAGCCGTTGGGCTGGACGCGGCCGTCGAACACCAGGTCCAGCGCCGCCAGATAGGCGATGCTGGCGGCCGGATCGGCGCTCATGGGCTGATAGGCCCCGTCGTCGGCGTTCTGCTGGTCCACCACCTTGGCCATGCGGGCGAAGGTTTCGCGCACCTGCTCTTCGGTGCAGACGCCATGGTGCAGCCAGTTGGCCATGTGCTGGCTGGAGATGCGCAGGGTGGCGCGGTCTTCCATCAGGCCGACGTCGT
>NZ_DAIMHV010000037.1:0-19630 GCF_036723115.1 Phenylobacterium sp.
GGACATGGGGCTGCAAGATGGGGCCTTGGGCGGCCTCTGGGAACCTGGGGCGCGGCTGAAATCCGCCGGCCGGGGCCTGCTCGACCTGATCTTCCCGCCGCTCACCCTGGACCCGGGGGCGCGGCCCCAGTCTCCGGGCCTCTCGGCGGAGGCCTGGTCGCGCATCGTCTTCATCGACGGGCCGGTCTGCGACGGCTGCGGCGCGCCCTTCGAGTTCAGCCTGGGTCCGGGGGTGCGGTGCGCGGCCTGCGAGGCCAAGCCCCGGGCCTTTCACCGGGCCAGGGCCGCCTGTGTCTATGACGAGGCCTCGCGCGATCCTATCCTCCAGCTCAAGCACGCCGACCGCCTGGACCTGGCGCCCCTGCTGGCCCGGTGGGTCTCCCGCGCCGCCGATCTCCTGGTGGAGGAGGCCGACGCCATCGTTCCCGTGCCGCTGCACCGCGGACGGCTGTTCCACCGGAAGTTCAATCAGGCCGCAGAGATCGCCCGGACCCTCGCGGCCCTGCGCCGGCGGCCCTATCTGCCTGACGCCCTGGTGCGCGCCCGCGAGACGGCCAGCCAGGGCGGCAAGTCGGGTCAGGCCCGTCGGCGCAACGTGGCGGGCGCCTTCACCGTGCCGCCGGGGCGGCGTCGGCAGGTGGAGGGGCGCAACATCCTGCTCATTGATGACGTTCTCACCACGGGAGCCACCGCCGAGGGCTGTGCGCGAGCCTTGCGCGCGGCCGGCGCCTCCCGGGTCGATCTGGCGGTGGTGGCGCGGGTCCAGACGCCGCATACAGCCTGATCGGCTGCGCTTTTCGCCCCAGGTCTGGACATTTAACCCAGGACGCCCCTTATCCCCGCCATGGCCAACGTCACCATCTACACCAAGCCCTACTGCCCCTACTGCATCCGCGCCCTCGACCTCCTGGAGAAGAAGGGGGTGGCGTTCACGCAGATCGAGGCGGCCTTCGATCCCGAAAAGCGCCGTGAAATGAACGAGCGCTCCGGTCGCAACACCTTTCCCCAGATCTTCGTCGGCGAGCGCCACATCGGCGGCTGCGACGACATGATGGCGCTGGAGCGTTCCGGGGAACTCGACGCCCTGCTGGGCGCCTGAGGCCGGCCATGGCGCGCCTGCCTGTCGCCCTGGTCCAGACGCGGACGCCGGCCAGCCACGCCGCGGCGCTGGATCACGTCCTGCCCCTGGTGCGTCAGGCGGCCGAGGGCGGCGCGCGCCTCATCGCCACCCCGGAAGGGACCAACATCCTTCAGAAGGATCGGGACCGCCTGCTGCCGCAGCTTGCCCGGCTGGAGGATGATCCGGTGGTCTCAGCCCTGCGGGACTTCGCCGCCCAGGCCCGGGTCTCGGTTCTGGTGGGCTCGGCCCTGGTGAAGCGTGAGGATGGCAAGGCCGCCAATCGCAGCGCGCTCTTCGGCCCCGACGGCGCCCTGCTGGCCACCTATGACAAGCTGCATATGTTCGACGTGGACCTGCCCACGGGCGAGACGGTTCGGGAGTCGGCCACCTACGAGCCCGGCGACCGCGCCATCCTGGCCAGCGCCGAGGGGGCGCGGCTGGGCCTGACCATCTGTTACGACGTGCGCTTTCCGGCCCTGCACCGCGCCCTGGCCCAGGCGGGTGCGGAGATCCTGACCGTGCCGGCGGCCTTCACCCGGCCCACGGGGGAGGCCCACTGGGAGGTGCTGTTGCGCGCCCGGGCCATCGAGACGGGCAGCTTCGTCCTGGCGCCGGCCCAGGGCGGTTTCCATGAGGACGGCCGCGGCACCTATGGTCGGACCCTGGCCGTGGCGCCCTGGGGCGAGGTGATCGGCAAGCTCGATCACGACGAACCCGGCGTCCTGCAGGTGGAGCTTGACCTCGACCAGGTGGCCAAGGCGCGGATGGCCATTCCGGCCCTCGCCAATGGCCGGGCCTTTCAGGGGCCGGGGGCATGATCCGCTACGCCCTGGTGTGCGAGCACGAACACGAATTCGAAGGCTGGTTCGGCGCGTCGGCGGACTTCGATGACCAGCAGGCCCGGGGGCTGCTGGAATGCCCCATGTGCGGGACGCGCGCCGTGCGCAAGCAGATCATGGCGCCCGCGGTGGCGGGCACGAAGCGCACCACGCCGGACCTGCCGCCCCAGGCGCGGGCAGTGATGATGGAGGCCCTCAGCAAGGTCCGCCGCCACGTGGAAGAGAATTTCGACTATGTGGGCGACGCCTTCGCCACCGAGGCCCGCGCCATCCACGAAGGCCGCTCCGAAGATCGGGGCATCTATGGGGAAGCCTCGCCGGCCGAGGTCAAGGCCCTGGTGGAGGACGGCGTCCCCGTCGCGCCCCTGCCGGCGCCAGCGCCCAAGAAGACCGAGGTCAACTGACGACGGCCAAGGCCGCCGTCAGTTTGTCGCCCGCCACCCCTGAACGGGCCGATCAGAACGTCTTGCGCAGACCCAGGGACAGGATGCCCGCCTGACCGGTGACCTTGCCCCGCAGGCGGGTGACGGTCTGCGCCGCCGTGCCGCCATAGAAGGTGGTGTCGTGGTTCACCTGGCTCTCGTCGAAGGCCACATAGGACAGGGCGGCGTCCATCTGCAGGCTGTCGCTGAGAGTGGCGGTGGCGCCGACCCCATAGAGCCAGCGGTCGCCGTCGGGCACCCGGGCGGTGCGCAGCTCATCAGGCGTCGGCGTCGGATCATACTGGACGCCCGCCCGCAGGGTCAGGGCGGGGTTCACCACATAGTCCATGCCCACCCCGCCGGTGGTGACGTCGTTATAGCGCTGCGGCAGCGTCTCGTTCACCGGGACCGACGAGACGCGAATGGCGTCGAACTCGCTCCAGCCGATCCGGTTGACCTGGGCGTTCAGCGCCAGACGGTCGGTGGCCTGCCAGCGGGCGCCGAAACTGGCCATCCAGGGGGTCGAGAAGGTGGCCGAGCCTTCGGCGTCCACATTGAAGGGCGCCAGCGGGCCGGCCAGGCCCAGCACGCGGACATTGCCGCTCAGGTCGTGCTCGATGGCGCTGCGATAGCTCGCCCCGAAGGTGAGGCGATCGAAATGGGCCTGGGCGCCGACGCTCCAGCCGAAGTCCCAGCCATCGCCCTTCAGTTGCGAGATTCCGTCCGGCGCGCCGGGCGCCAGGTTCGGATAGGCGTTGGAGAGGGTCGCCTCGGCATATTGCGCGCTGACGCCCACCCCCAGGTCCAGCCAGTCGGTGGCCCGCATGGCCGCGGTCAGCTGCATATCGGCCGTGGTCAGGCCCGATTCCAGGCCGTCATAGCGGGCCCAGGCGTTGTCCCGGTACTCGGTGGTGAAATTGTACGGGGCGGCCATGGAGAGGCCGAGGGCGAACCGGTCGCCGATGGGCGTGGCGATGGCGAAGTTGGGGGCGACGCCATCCTGGATCGGGCTGGGCGCGCGGGGCTCGCCGCCGACGGGCGCGGTCACGCCGCCCGGATAGGTGATGGTCGAACCCTGGTTCTCCACCTGGGCGTCCACGAAGATGGCGTGCGCGCCCAGATAGGCTTCGCGCTGTGAGCGGGCGATCGAGGCCGGGTTCCACCACAGGGACGCCACCCCGGTGTCGGCCACCTCGCCGGTATAGGCCCGGCCGGCCCCGCGCACCGATTGTTCCTGAAGGTAGAAACCACCCGCCAGGGCGGGGGCGGCGGTCAGGCTCGTCGCGCCCGCCAGGGCCAGGACCAGGGCCTTTTTCATAGTGTCGTACTCCACGCAGGTCAGAGGATCGCAGGCGCAGGCGCGCCAGCCTTGGCCAGGGGAAGGGGTGAACACCGGTTTCGTTGCCGGGATGGGACCGCGAACCGGTCCGCACAAAGGCCGTTCGGCCGTCTTGTGTGGCTCAACCGCCACACCTACATCAGGCGCGGCGAGGCTTGCGCTGACTCAAAGGCGAGCCTGGCCAATCCGCCTAATGAGGGGATGCCATGAACATCGACGTCTATTCCGACCGCGCCAAACAGGCGATCCAGTCGGCGCAGAGCCTCGCGCTCGCCCGCCGCCACCAACAGCTTGCGCCCATCCACCTGCTCAAGGTCCTGCTTGAGGAGAAGGACGGCCTGTCCCGCGCCCTGATCCAGAGCGCCGGGGGCCGGCCTGACCAGGCCGATGCGGCGGTGGAGGCCGCGCTCGCCCGCCGGCCCAAGGTCGAGGGCGGCACGGGCCAGCTCTATATGGCGCCCGAAAGCGCCAGCGTCTTCGCCCGCGCCGAGGCGGACGCCAAGAAGGCCGGCGACGCCTTCGTCACCACCGAGCGCCTGCTCATCGCCATCGCCGCCGAGGGCGGGGAGGCCGCCGAGGCCCTGAAGGGCGCCGGCGCCAAGGCCGAGGCCCTGGACAAGGCCGCCGGCGACGTCCGCAAGGGCCGCACCGCCGACTCCGCCTCGGCTGAGGAGGGCTATGACGCCCTCAAGCGCTATGCCCGCGACCTGACCCAGGCCGCCCGGGACCAGAAGCTCGATCCCGTCATCGGCCGGGACGAGGAGATCCGCCGCACCATCCAGGTGCTGTCGCGGCGCACCAAGAACAATCCCGTCCTGATCGGCGAACCGGGCGTGGGCAAGACCGCCATCGTCGAGGGCCTGGCCCTGCGCATCATCAATGGCGACGTGCCCGAGAGCCTGAAGGACAAGCAGCTTCTGTCCCTGGACATGGGCGCGCTGATCGCCGGCGCGAAGTATCGCGGCGAGTTCGAGGAGCGGCTGAAGGCGGTGCTGAACGAGGTGACCGCGGCCGAGGGCTCGATCATCCTGTTCATCGACGAGATGCACACCCTGGTGGGCGCCGGGAAGACCGACGGCGCCATGGACGCCTCCAACCTGCTGAAGCCGGCGCTCGCCCGCGGCGAGCTGCACTGCGTCGGTGCCACCACGCTGGATGAGTACCGCAAGCACGTGGAGAAGGACGCCGCCCTCGCCCGCCGCTTCCAGCCCGTCTTCGTCGACGAGCCCTCGGTGGAGGACACCGTCTCCATCCTGCGGGGCCTGAAGGAGAAGTACGAGGTGCACCACGGGGTGCGCATCTCCGACAGCGCCATCGTGGCGGCCGCGACCCTCTCCAACCGCTACATCACCGACCGCTTCCTGCCCGACAAGGCCATCGACCTGGTGGACGAGGCGGCCAGCCGCGTGCGCATGGCCGTGGACTCCAAGCCCGAGGAGCTGGACGAGATCGATCGCCGGGTCGTTCAGCTGAAGATCGAGCGCGAGGCCCTGACCAAGGAGACCGACGCCGCCTCGCGCAATCGCCTGGAAAAGCTGGAGGACGAGCTGGCCGAGCTGGAGGGTCAGTCCGCCGAAATGACCGCCGCCTGGAAGGCCGAGAAGGACAAGCTCTCCTCGGCGGCCCAGGTGCGCGAGGCGCTTGACCGCCTGCGCGCCGAGCTCGTCGCCGCCCAGCGCCGCGGCGACCTGCAGCGCGCCTCAGAGATCGCCTATGGGGAGATCCCGCCCCTGGAGCGTCGCCTGGCCGAGGCGGAGAACGCCGCCGAACAGTCGGTGAGCCCCGAAGTGGTGGACGCCGAGCAGATCGCCGCCGTCGTCAGCCGCTGGACCGGCGTGCCCGTCGACAAGATGCTGGAGGGCGAGCGCGAGAAGCTGCTCTCCATGGAGGACAATCTGCGCGGCCGGGTGGTGGGCCAGGAAGAGGCGCTTGTCGCCGTCTCCGACGCCGTCCGCCGGGCGCGCGCGGGCCTTCAGGATCCCAACCGCCCCATCGGCTCCTTCCTGTTCCTGGGGCCCACCGGCGTGGGCAAGACCGAGCTCACCAAGGCTTTGGCGGAATTCCTGTTCGATGACGAGCAGGCCATCACCCGTCTGGACATGAGCGAGTACATGGAGAAGCACTCGGTCAGCCGCATGATCGGGGCGCCTCCCGGCTATGTCGGTTATGACGAGGGTGGCGCGCTCACCGAGGCCGTGCGCAGAAGGCCCTATCAGGTCGTGCTGTTCGACGAGGTGGAGAAGGCCCACCCCGACGTCTTCAACGTGCTCCTGCAGGTTCTGGATGACGGCCGCCTGACCGACGGCCAGGGGCGCACGGTGGACTTCCGCAACACCCTGATCATCATGACCTCCAACCTGGGCTCGGAATTCCTGGCCACCCAGGCCGAGGGCGAGGATGTGGAGCTGGCGCGACCCATGGTCATGGAGGTGGTGCGCAGCCACTTCCGGCCGGAGTTCCTGAACCGGATCGACGAGATCATCCTCTTCAAGCGCCTGGGCCGGACGGAGATGGACAATATCGTCCGCATCCAGCTCCAGCGGGTGGAGAAGCTTCTGGCCGACCGTCGCATGGCGCTGACCCTCGACGAGGGCGCCATGGCCTGGCTGGGGGACAAGGGCTACGACCCGGTCTATGGCGCCCGGCCGCTGAAGCGGGTGATCCAGAAGGAGCTGATCGATCCCATCGCCCGCAAGCTGCTGGCGGGGGATATCGAGGACGGTTCAGTGATCTCGGTGAGCGCCGGCCAGGACGGCCTCGTCATCGGAAAGGCCCAGGTCCACTGAGCCGGCGGGCTGTGATCTGATTTCGCCGAAGTCGGATCACAGCGCCGGTCCTTCAGCTTCTGTTCCGGGTCAGGCGCTGGGCGGCGTAGATGTCGGCGAGCGTCAGGACGGCCAGCAGGCCATAGCCCACGGCCAGGCCCCGCCATTGCGCCCTGGTGGCGGGCCGCGCCTTGAGCAGGACGGCCACCTGACCCAGAAGGCTCAAGCCATGGGCGGCCAGCCAGCGCTTGTTGGGTCCGGCCAGCATCAGGCCTGCGCCGGACGCCATCTCCCGAAGGCCCAGGGTCCGCACCATGCCGGCGTCAGCCATGCCGGCGCTGCGGGCCACCGCCTCGGGTCGGGCGGCTTTGACGAGGCCCACCAGCAGGGTGGCGGCGCCCAGCACATAGAGGGTGGGGCGGACGGAGGCCGGGGTCTGTGACAGCGAAGCCATGGCCTGAAAAGAACTTCGCCCGCCGCCGGGTTCCGGCGACGGGCGAAGACGATGTCGAGGCTGACCCTGCGAACTCACAGGTCGATGGGGCTCACCCGGCCGCCGCGGGTGACCACCCGGCGCATGATGGCGATGCTCTCGCCTGATCCGGCCTGGGGCCGGGCCACGGTGATCACGAACCAGGCCCCGTCCGGCAGGTTGGAGAAGTTGAAGCGGTCGGCGGCGTCGCAGGTGGTGCGCCGGACGAAGGACGAATAGTCGTCATTGGGCGCTGACGGCGTCCGCGCCCGCACCTCGTCGGCCGGCAGGGCGGCCGCATCCGGCGAGGAATAGAGGATGGCCATGCGCCGACGGGTCCAGGGCGTCTCAGGGGTCAGCACGACGCCGGCCCCCGAACAGGTGTAGCGCGCAGCCCCCTGGCGATAGGTCAGGCGCCCGTCGATGGAATTCCGGCCGGGCACCGCCGACCAGGAGAAGTCCTCCGGCCGGAAGACCGTGGCCGAGGGCGGCGCCGATCCCGGCGGCGGGGGCGGGGGGCCAAGCGTCGGGGCGCAGGCGGCGACGACAAGGGCGAGCAGGGCGGCGAGCGCCGGGAGGCGGAGCATGGACATGGCGCAACCTTAGTTAAGGTCTGTGACAGAAGCCAACCCCCGTTAACCTCCGTCCGGGCCGCCTTGACCTCAGTCCTCTCCCCGGGGGCGACCACGGGCCGACTTCACCGCCCCCCGCCGGGCCTTGGACTCCAGACGCCGGGTCTTCGAGGCCAGGGTGGGCTTGGTCTTCTTGCGCGGCGGCGGCGGGGGTTCGGCGGCCTTGCGGATCAGCTCCACCAGCCGCTCCAGTGCCTCGGCCCGGTTCCGCTCCTGGGTGCGATGGGTCATGGCGGTCAGCACCAGCACCCCGTCCTGGGTCAACCGCCGCCCGGCCAGCTTCATCAGCCGCACCGCCACGTCATTGGGCAGGGAGGGCGAGCGCCGCACATCGAAGCGCAGCTCCACCGCGGTGGAAACCTTGTTGACGTTCTGGCCGCCGGGACCTGCGGCGCGGATGAACCGCTCGACGATCTCATGGTCCTCAAGGTTGATCGCCTCAGTGATCGGGATCATCGGTCGCAATCCGCACGAACAGAAGCTTGTCGATCCGCCGTTCGTCCATATCGATCACCTCCACATGATGGCGACCGACGCGCAGGGTGTCGCCCTCCCTCGGGATGCGCCCCAGGCGATGCAGGATCAGGCCGGCGGCGGTATGGAAGCCTTCGTTGTCCTCGAAGTCCTCGTTGAGCCATTCGGCCAAATCGAGAAGATCTGCACGGCCGTCCACCAGAAACGACCCGTCTGCACGCTCAAAAATCAAAGGGGCAGGCGCATCGTGCGCTTCAGGAAAGTCGCCTGCAATCATCTCCAGAAGGTCGATGGGGGTCACCACGCCTTCCAGATTCCCGAATTCATCCACAACGAAGGCCATGTGGAGGGTGGTCTTCTTGAACTGCTCCAGCGCCCGCAAGATCGAGGTGGTGTCGGGAACAAACAAGGGCGTCTGCACCAGGGGGCGCAGGTCGAACGGCCCGGAATCGATAAGCAGGTCTGCGACGTCCCTCTTGTGCAGCACGCCTAAGGGATCATCGATGCTCTGGGCTTCGCACACCACGATGCGGGAGTAGGGGCTGGCGCGCAGTTCTTCCCGCTGTTTGTCGGGCGTATCGGCCAGAGAAATCCAGTAAACTTCCCGGCGCGGGGTCATGGCTACCCGGATGGAACGGTCTCCCAGGCGCATGACCTCGGTCATGATCCTCTGCTCTCCCGGCTCGATGAGCCCGGCACGGGCGCCTTCAGCCAGGGTGATTTCAACATCCTCCTGGCTCATCGGTTGGCCTGCGGCGTCCCTCACTCCCATGAGCCGCAGCACCGCGGCGGTTGATGCGGTCAGAAGGGTGATGAAGGGACCCATGATGATCGCCAGCACCGCTAGAGGGCGAGCTGCCAGAGCGGCCAGGGTCTCGGGAAAGATCAGGGCCAGACGCTTGGGGACTAGTTCGCCGACGATCAGGGACACATAGGTGATGCAGATGACCACCAACCCCGTCGAGATCGGTTCTGAGTAGGCGGCGAACGCCGGCCAAGCCTCCAGCAGTTCGTCCAGTTCAGCGGCGATGGTCGCCTGGCCGAAGGCGCCGGCGAGGATCCCTATCAAGGTGATGCCGACCTGGACCGAAGACAGGAAGCGCGTTGGCTGTTCGGCCAGCCGTAGGGCGGCCGCCGCGCCCTTATCCCCACCCTTGGCGCGGGCTTGCAACCGTCCCTTCTTCGCTGACACCACTGCGAGTTCGGACATGGCGAAAAGTCCGTTCAACACCAACAGGAGAAGAACGGAGACGACGGCGACGAGCAGCATTGGCCCATTGGGGGAAGCGCGGCAGGAAGGTGAACCGCTACGCTATTCTACGGCGCAGTTCGCTCCCGGCGCTAGCGCCACATTTTGGCTGTGGGAGGGCGCGCCGGGCGCCTCAGGCGTGCTCGCGGCAGGCGGGGCAGAGACCCCGGGCCTCCAGCGTCACGGTGCGCACCGCATAGCCGGCCACCTCGGCGGCGGCGAACTGGGGGGCGAAGTCGGGCTCGAACTCCTGGGCCGCCCCGCAGCATTCGCAGATCAGGAAGGCCGCCCGGTGCCCGGCGCCTTCGATCCGGCAGGGGACATAGGCGTTGAGGCTCTCGATCCGGTGGGCGAAGCCCAGCCGCTCCAGGAATTCCAGGGCGCGATAGACGGTGGGCGGCTTGGCGGGCTCGCCGTGGGCGCCATAGGCGGCGATGAGGTCATAGGCCTTCATCGGCCCCTTGGCCTCGAGCAGCAGCTCCAGCACGCGACGCCGGGGCGGGGTCAGGCGCTCCCGGGTCCGCTCGCAGTGAAGCTGGGCCGCCTGCATGGCGAAGGCCAGGGCTTCGCCCTCCAGGCCCGGCTGCCCGCTTTCGTGGTGATGACACTCAGCGCCCATGCAATTCAGCTAAACGTCTCTGGAATCCGACGCAACCGGCTTGACGTCTCGTTACGTTATTTCATAACGCACTGACTTCGTTTCAAGATCAGGGCGTTTCCATGGGCAAAGCACTTCTTCTCGCCACCGCGGCTGTCATGGCGGGGGCCGGTCCGGCCCTGGCCCAGGGCGGGGCGCCGACCAATGTGGCCGAACTGGTGGTCACCGCCGCGCCCTATGCGGTGTCGGCCGATTCCGTCACCACGGGGGTCGAGGTGTTGACCCGCGAGGCCCTGGACCAGGCGCCCGCCGGCGGCCTGGGCGAGGCTCTGAGCGGCCTGCCGGGCGTGCGCTCCACCTTCTTTGGTCCCGGTGCGAGCCGGCCGGTGATCCGGGGTCTGGCCGGGCCGCGGGTGCTGGTGCTGACCAACAGCGTGGGCATGGTCGACGCCAGCGCCCTGTCGCCTGACCACCAGGTGGCTGTGGACCCCCAGGAGGCCCAGCGCATCGAAGTGCTGCGGGGTTCCGCGGCCCTGGCCTATGGCGGCTCGGCCATCGGCGGGGTGGTGAACATTTTCGATGATCGCATCGCCGAAGCGCCGGTGGACGGCGTCTCCGGCCGCATCCTGGGCGCCATCACCAGCGGAAACAGCGGCGAGCATATCTCGGCGGGCTTCAAGGCCGGCGCCGGGCCGCTGGTCTTCTCCCTGGACGGCCTTCGTCGCCAGACGGAGGACTACGACATCCCCGTTCCGGCGGAGTCCCGCCGCCAGCTCGACGCGGAGGGCGAGCCCTTCCTGGGGCCTGCCGCCAGCAAGGCGGAGAATACGGCTGTGCGGCTCGACAGCTTCGGGGGCGGCGTCTCCCTGGTGAGCGACGGCGGCTTCATCGGCCTGTCGGCCCGGTCGACCCGCAGCACCTATGGCGTGCCCGGCCATGCCCATGAGCATGGTCACGATGACCATGACGACGATGATCACGATCACGATCACGATCACGACCATGACCATGACCACGACCATGATGAGGACCAGGGGGACGAGGAAGGGGTCCGGATCAATCTGAAGCAGACCCGCTATGATCTGCGCTCGGCCTATGACATCGCCTTCGGCCCGTTCGACCGGGTGAAGTTCTCCGGCGGCTACGCCGACTACGAGCACGTGGAGATCGAGGACGGCGCGCCCGCCACCCGCTACCTGTCCGAGGGCTGGGAGGGCCGGCTGGAACTGGTGCAGGCCGAGCGCGACGGCTGGCAGGGCGCCGTGGGCGTTCAGGGCCTGACCCGCGACTTCGAGGCGCTGGGCGATGAGGCCTATGTGCCGGCCGTGGAGATCCGAGAGGCCGGGGTCTTCACCCTTCAGCGCCTGGATCGCGGCGGTTGGGGGGTCGAGGGCGGCCTGCGCCTGGACCGCCGCTCGCTGAAGACCGCAGCGGTCAGCCGGGACTTCGACAATGTGTCGGCCACGCTGGGCGCCTTCCTGCGTCCGGCCGAGGGCTGGTACCTGGGCGCCAGCCTCTCTCGGGCCGCCCGCGCGCCGTCGGAGGCCGAGCTGTTCGCCGACGGCCCCCACATCGCCACCCGCGGCTATGAGGTGGGCGACGATGACCTGGACTCCGAAATCTCCTACGCCCTCGACCTGACCGCCCACTATGACGGCGGGCGCTGGGACGCCGATCTGCACGCCTTCGCCGTCCGCTATGAGGGCTTCATCGACCTGCGGCCGACCGGCGCGGAGGACGCCGAGAGCGACCTGCCCATCTATGTCTACCGCCAGACCGACGCCGATTTCTGGGGCGCGGAGGTGGAGCTGGCCTACCGCCTGTGGACCGATGGCGAGAACAGCTTCCGGCTGGAAGGGGCGGCCGACTATGTCCGCGCCCGGTCGGACCTGGGGGCGCCGGCCCGCATCCCGCCCTGGTCGGCCACCGGCCGTGCGGTCTTTGATGCGCCCCGCTGGACGGGCGTCCTGGAACTGCGCGAGGTGGGCGAGCAGACCCGCGTGGCCGAGAACGAACTGCCCACCGACGGCTATCGCATGATCAACGCCTCGCTCGTCCTGCGGCCGGTGGCCGGGTTCAAGGTGTTTTTCGAAGGGCGCAATCTGAACGACGCCGAGGCCCGCGAGCACGCCTCCTTCCTGAAGGATCTCGTGCCCATGCCCGGCCGCACCTTCCGCATGGGGGTGGGCTACAGCTTCTGACCGCCTGCGTCAGTCGGCGAGAAAAAGGCCCCGGAAGCGCGGCTTCCGGGGCCTCATTCTTTAGGACGTCACGCCTCGTGAGGCTCGGCGTGCGACGCCTAAGCCTCAAGCGTCCTCGGTCTCTCCGGCGGCGGCTTCGCCCCCTTCAAAGCTCCGGGGCG
This sequence comes from Phenylobacterium sp., assembly GCF_036723115.1. Taxonomy (GTDB): domain Bacteria; phylum Pseudomonadota; class Alphaproteobacteria; order Caulobacterales; family Caulobacteraceae; genus Phenylobacterium. The sequence continues at coordinate 12,273 of NZ_DAIMHV010000037.1, forward strand.
CCCGGCGGCGGCGGGGGCGGCGGGTCGCGCCGTCCTCGCCCTCGGCCCGCGGCTCGGGCCGGGCCTGCAGGAAGGCCGGCGCCTCGCTCTGGCCGCCATCGGCGTCGCGCAGGACCGGGCTCTCGGTCAGGGTCTCGGCCACCAGGGGCTGGGCCTGGGGCTCCACCACGGCCATGGGATCGCGCTCGGGCCGGTCTTCGCGTTCGGTGCGTTCGCCCCGGGGGCGGTCGCCGCGCTCGTTGCGCTCCCGGCGGTCGTCGCGATCGCGCCAGCGGTCCCGGCGCCCCTCACGGCGGTTGTTGTCGTCCCGGCGGCCGCCGTTCTCGTCGCGGCGCGCCTCGTCCCGGTCGCGCTCGCGGGGCTGGCGCTCGCCTTCGGCCTCGCCGTCGTTCGTCTCGGACGCCTCGGCGGTGTCGCCCTGGGGCTGGCCGCTTTCATCCTCGAAATCGATGTCGAGACCAGAGCTCACCTGGTCGCGCCCCAGGATCTCGCTGGGCGAGCGCTGCGGCTGCATGGCCCGCAGAAGGCGGAAATAGTGCTCGGCGTGCTGGAGATAGTTCTCCGCCAGCACGCGGTCGCCCGAGGAGGTCGCGTCCCGGGCCAGCTGCTGGTACTTCTCGAAGACGGTCTGGGCGTTTCCACGCACCTTCACGCCGTCCGGGCCATTGGAGTCGAAGGCGCGGTTGGCGTTGTGCTGGGGCTTGCCGCCACCCCCGCGATTGCGCCCGCGCTGACGCTTCATGCCCTTGAAATCTCTCATATTTGGTAACCGTCTGGGCCGCGCCAGCCGGCCGGATCAACCGGGTCGACGTGCGGCGGCGTGGGCCTCATCTCGGGATCGGGCCGCAAGGCCCGCAATGTCCGCGTTTGAAGACGTAAAGCTCTCCATCCTCCGACCCGGCTGGAGCGCATGCCTCGTAAGGCCTGTCGCTGCGCTTGCCGGTGCGGCTGGCGCCCTTACCGATCAGGGCTCCTGTGACCTGGAACACCGGCGATTTGGGTGGAGACGCCTAGGGATGTAGCGATTCAGCGCCCGCTTTCCAAGGGACTTTTTTTGCCGAGCACCACGCGGTCCAGTCCGGCCAGGTCCTGTTCGGTCCGAACCTCCAGCGCGCCGGCCGCCTGGAACAGGGCCTCCACCGCCGCCTTCTGGTCGTATCCGATCTCCACGGCGAACAGGCCGCCGGGTTTCAGGACCCGCAGGATTTCGGGCGCCAGACGACGATAGGCGTCCAGGCCGTCGGGGCCGCCGTCCAGGGCCAGACGCGGTTCATGCACCCGCACCTCCGGCTCCAGGGTCTCGATGACTTCGGTGGCGATATAGGGCGGATTGGCGGTGACAATGTCGAACTGCGCCTCGGCCAGACCTTCGGCCCAGTCCCCGCGCAGCAGGGCGCAGCGCCCGGCCAGGCCCAGATGGGCGGCGTTGTCGCGGGCCACGGCCAGGGCCTCGTCGGAAACGTCCACCCCCAGGCCCTTGGCGGCCGGGCGTTCGGCCAGGATGGCCAGGAGGATGGCGCCCGACCCCACGCCCAGGTCGAGGATGGACAGGCGGTCGGTCTCAGCCGTGGCCTTGAGCACGGCGTCCACCACGCATTCGGTGTCGGGCCGCGGGGTCAGGACGTTGGCGTTGACCTGCAGCATGATCTTCCAGAAGCCCTTGCGGCCCAGGATGTGGCTCACCGGCTCCCGCCGCTCCCGGCGGCTCAGATAGTCCTCGAGCCGCGCCTCCTGTTCGGCGCTCAGGGCGCGGTAAGGGTCGGTGACGATGTCCATCCGGGTGGCTTCGGCGGCGGCCTCCACCAGCAGGCGCGCATCGATCACCGGGCCGGACAGGCCGGCCGCCTCCAGGCGCTTGCGCGCCGCGCCCCAGGCCTGGACGAGGGTGGTGGTCATGCGCTGGCTCCCGGAATGGTGCAGGCGTCGCCCGGGCTCACCGTTCCATCGCCGGTGACGTGCACATAGACGCCGCAGAACATGTGGCCGTAGTGATCGAAGAGGGCGCGGGTGATCTCCATGTCCCGCTCGGCTGTGGCGGGGTCCACATGGGTGGCCGCGCAGCGGACGATGGGCTTGAACACCCTGGCCCGCGCCCAGCCGACCATCAGGTCGCGTCCCGCCCAGTCGTTTTCCGCCCAGGCCGGCCAGCCGTCCACATAGATGTTGGCGCGGAAGCGCAAGGGATCGATGGGTCGGCCGAGCTTGGCCTCCAGATCGCGCACGCTGGCCAGGTTGAGGATCGAGACGTCCCCCCGCGGATGATCCATGAACCGGTGGCCCGGCGCCTCGATCACCTTCAGAGGTCCCCTGGCCTCGTCCCCCAGCAGGTCGGCCAGCCAGGTTGCGAAGGCGGCCCGCCCTTCCGGCGCGCCCAGGTCGGCGCTGAGCTCCGCCAGTCCCTCAGCTGTGGCCGACAGGAGGCCGGTGGCCTCGTCATAGCGGGTGGCGGCGGCGGCCACCCGCGGCAGGGCGGCCAGGACGGTGAACTTCTGCTTCGGGATGAGGGTCGGCGCGTCAGGGTCGAAGCCCGAAGGGCCGTTCTCCACCGCAAAGAGGCGGTCGAACGGGAAGGGGGCGCCCGCCTTCAGGTCGGCCCGGGCGATGGCCTCGGGCGTGAACCCCTTGACGGGATGGCGGTAGAGGGCGGCGACTTGACCGATCATGCCCCCTGTTGCCGCATGGACGGGCATCTCACAAGGGGGCCGCGGGAACGGTCAAGTCGCTGCCGGGTTCTGGCCATAGACCATGGCCGCGCTCCGACCTTTTCGTTCGCCCAAGCCCCGCCCGCAGGCGCGCAAGCCCCTGTGGCGCCTGGCGCCCCATATCGCGCCCTGGTTGCTGGTGGCCGGGCTCGCCCTCTGGCGCAGGCGCAACCCCGCGCCCGTGGAGGTCGCACCTCAGCCCGGTATGAGCCGGCAGGACGTGGTGGAGCCCCACGCCTTGGACGCCCAGGAGCCGGGACGCGGACGCCTGGCGCCCCATCCCCGACATATTCCCCTGCACGGCTGGAAGGACATCCTCTGGCGCACCGTCCAGGAGATCAACCGCGACCGGCTGCCCCGGGTGGCCGGCGGCATCACCTTCTACGCCCTGCTGGCCATGGCGCCGGCCCTGGCGGTGTTCGTCTCCCTCTATGGCCTCTTCGCAGATATCGGCCAGGTCGAGGGGCAGCTGAACCAGATGGCCACGGTCATCCCCGATGATGTGGTCGCCATCGTCGGCGAGCAGATGCGCCGGCTGGCTGTGGAGCGGAAAGCCAATCTGAGCCTCGCCTTCGCCGTCAGCTTCGCCCTGTCGGTCTGGACCGCCAGCAACGCCACCCGCGCCTTGGTGGACGCCATGAACATCGCCTATGACGAGCTGGAGAAGCGCAATGTCATCCAGCTGATGGCGGTGACCTATGTGGCCACCTTCGGCATGCTGGTCTTCCTGCTGATGGTCACGGGCCTGCTGGTGGCCGCCCCCATCCTGCTACGCGTCATGGGCCTTGGCGCCTTCGAGCCCCTCTGGGCGCCCCTGCGGTGGGTGGTGCTGCTGGCGGCGGCGGCCGGCGCCTTCACCCTGCTTTACCGCTATGGCCCCTGTCGCAGCCGGGCGCGGTGGCGCTGGGTCTGGCCGGGGGGCGTGCTGGCCGCCGGCCTCTGGCTGGCGGGCTCCCTGGTCTTCTCCTGGTTCCTGAACAACTTCGCCAATTATGACGTGACCTACGGCTCCCTGGGGGCGGTGATCGCCTTCATGATGTGGATCTGGTTCTCGGTCATGGTGGTGCTGCTGGGCGCCGAGCTGAACGCCGAGATCGAGCACCAGACGGCGCTGGATTCGACCACGGGCCCCGAACAGCCTCTGGGTGAGCGCGGGGCCACCATGGCCGATACGGTGGGCCTGGCCCTGACCACCACCCTGACCGACGCCCTGGGCCTGGCCTGGCGCGGCGGACGGGATTTCGGCCGCAGACTGCTGGCAAGGCTGCGTGAGCCGGCCGAGCCCGACGAAGCCGCCCAGGCGAGGCGGGAGGGGCAGGATGCGCCCAAGGACCCAGGATCGGGGCCGGAGCCTCAGCCCCCCAGCTCGTCCTCCAGGGCCGCGAGGCGCGCGGCCTGATCCTCGGCGATCAGCGGGTCGATCACGTCGTCCAGGGCCTCGCCCTCCAGCACCTTGGGCAGGTTGTAGAGCGTCAGGTTGATCCGGTGGTCGGTGACCCGGCCTTGCGGGAAGTTGTAGGTGCGGATGCGCTCGGACCGGTCGCCGGACCCCACCTGGCTCTTGCGGGCGTCGGCGCGCGCGCTGTCGAGGGCTTCGCGCTGCATCTCGTAGAGCCTCGCCTGCAGCACCTTCATGGCCCGGGCGCGGTTCTGATGCTGAGACTTCTCGGACGAGGTCACAACGATGCCGGTGGGCAGGTGGGTGATGCGGACGGCCGAGTCGGTCTTGTTCACGTGCTGGCCGCCGGCGCCGGAGGAGCGATAGGTGTCGATGCGCAGGTCGGCGTCGTTGATCTCGATCTCCACATCCTCCACCTCGGGCAGAACCGCCACCGTGGCGGCCGAGGTGTGGATGCGTCCGCCGGCCTCGGTCTCGGGCACGCGCTGCACGCGGTGGACGCCGCTTTCGAACTTCAGCCGCCCGAACACCCCGTCGCCGGTGATGGAGGCGATGATTTCCTTGTAGCCGCCCACCTCGCCTTCGGAGACGCTGTCGATCTCCACCCGCCAGCCGCGGGTCTGGGCGTAGCGCTGGTACATGCGGAAAAGGTCGCCGGCGAACAGGGCGGCCTCATCCCCTCCGGTGCCGGCCCGGACTTCCAGGATGGCCGAGGCGTTCTCGTCCTTGTCCTTGGGCGCCAGCAGCAGGGCCACCTGGTGTTCCAGCTCGGGCAGGCGGGCCTTGAGCGCGTCCAGCTCCTCGCGGGCCAGGGCGGCCATCTCGGCGTCGCCGCTGGCGGCCATCTGCTCCAGCTCCGGCGCCTCGTTGCGGGCGCGGGTCAGGCCCTCCACCGCCTCGGCCACCGGGCGCAGTTCGGCATGCTCCTTGGACAGGCGGACGATCTCGGCCCCGTCGGTGGCCGCGCCCATGCGCGCCTCGATCTCGTGGAATCGATCGAGAACCTGGTCGAGGCGGGCCTGGGGAAGTCGCACTTTGGTCGGTCACCTGTTGAAGCGGGAGGCTATCTAGCCTCGCCCGCCCCGCGGGACAAACCTTGTGATCTGGCCCCCAAGCGGATGCGCTGGGGCCAAGCCGGCCGCACCCCCTAGGGGCGCGGCCGATCCGGACATCATGACGACGTCAGGCGCGCACGCCGGTCATCGGCGCGGAGCCGAAGGCGCCCAGCTTCACATTGCCGGACATGGAGTCGCCTTCGACCTTGGCTTCGAATTCCAGGGTCATGGGCATGGGCGAGGTGATCTGGGTCGACCAGGTCAGGGTGTCGCCATTGACCTTACCCTCGACCGTCTGGGTGCCCATCTGGCCCGAGGTGGTGCCGGTGAAGGTGTCGCCATTGGTGGTGATGGTCGCATCCACCGTCTGGGCGCCCATGGGCGTGTTGATGGTGATCTTCCAGTTGCCGTCCGCGGACATGTCGTCCTCCCGTTATTGGAGCCGGCACCTAATCAAGCGGCGCAATTGGGCGCAAGCGTGACGCTGACGTCAGCTTTGCGCGGCGGCGGCGGGGTCGGTTTCGTCGGCGCCCAGAGCTACGCCCACCTGTCGCAGCCGGGCCATCATCTCGACCAGCCGCGCATAGATTTCGTTGGCGCCCTGCAGCATCTCCGGGCGGGTGAAGACGGCCGCCGGGGCCACCAGGCCCCCGCCGACCCGCTCCACCAGGCCCGCGCCGATCAGGGCGGCCACATAGCGGTCCTGGATGTCGCGGGGAATGCAGAGGAGGCGGTTGAGATCTTCCTCGCTCACCGGGCGGCGTTGGGAGTCCGGCGGCACGTCATAGAGGCCGGCATATCGGTCCCGGGAATCCCGCAGATGGGCGGTGTTGGAGGTCCACACCCCGGTGAACACCAGCAGGGCCAGCACGTCGCCGCCATTGGCGTGGGCGAACTCGCTCAGCAGGTTCAGCGCCTCATGAGCCAGGATGCGGTTGGCGACGCGGCGAGTGTCGGGACTGGGGGGCAAGGCGGACGCTCGGGGGGAACGGAACAGAACCTGATCTTTTTAGCGCCTTGGCGTTAAAACGCCACCATCGCAGGCGTCGGGCGCAGTGCGCTACTCTGCGGCGACCCCGGCCCCGGCGAGCGCCTGCTGCGCCTGCAACTCGGCGGCCTTGGCCTCCACCAGGGCGACGATGTGGTCGACCATGCCGGCATTGTCCATCTTGTGGTCGGGGCGGCCGGCCACATAGACCATGCCGGCGCCCTTGCCTCCGCCGGTGAAGCCGATGTCGGTCATCAGGGCTTCGCCCGGACCGTTCACAACGCAGCCGATGATCGACAGGCTCATGGGGGTGGAGATGTGGGCCAGCCGCTGTTCCAGCGTCTCCACCGTCTCGATCACATTGAACCCCTGCCGCGCGCAGGACGGGCAGGCGATGATGTTCACTCCGCGATGGCGCAGGCCGAGCGACTTCAAGATGTCAAAGCCGACCTTGATCTCCTCTACTGGATCGGCGGCCAGGCTGACCCGGATGGTGTCGCCGATGCCGGCCCACAGCAAAGAGCCCAGGCCGATGGCCGACTTCACCGTGCCGGTGCGCAGGGCGCCGGCCTCCGTCACCCCCAGGTGGAGGGGGCAGTCGATGGCCTCGGCCAGCATCTGATAGGCGGCCACGGTCATGAAGACGTCAGAGGCCTTCACGCTGATCTTGAACTCGTGGAAGTCGTGATCCTGCAGGATGCGCGCGTGGTTCAGCGCGCTTTCCACCATGGCGTCCGGGCAGGGCTCCCCGTACTTTTCCAGCAGGTCCCGCTCCAGGGAGCCGGCGTTGACGCCGATGCGGATGGAGCAGCCATGGTCGCGGGCGGCCTGCACCACCTCGCGCACCCGGTCAGGCGAGCCGATATTGCCCGGATTGATCCGCAGGCAGGCCGCGCCGGCCTGGGCGGCCTCGATCCCGCGCCGATAGTGGAAGTGGATGTCGGCCACCAGGGGAACCTTGGCGGCCTTGGCGATGGTCCCGAAGGCCGCGGTGGAGGCCTCGTCGGGGCATGAGACCCGGACGATATCGGCCCCGGCCTCCTCCAGCTGGCGAATCTGGTCGATGGTGGCCCCGGCGTCGGCGGTGACCGTATTGGTCATGGACTGGACGCTGATGGGGGCGTCGCCGCCCACCTCCACGGACCCGACATGGATCTTGCGGCTCTTCCGGCGGGCGATGGCGCGCCAGGGGCGGACGTGGGTGTGATCTTGCT
>NZ_DAIMHV010000038.1:0-19518 GCF_036723115.1 Phenylobacterium sp.
CCCCCCCGCCCTGGACGCCTTCTACGACCAGGTGAGGGCCACGCCGGAGACCCGCCGGTTCTTCGCCGGCGAGGAGCATATCTCCAGCGCCCGCACCCGTCAGATCGGCCACTGGCAGTCTATCGCCGCCGGCCGCTTCGACGCCGACTTCACGGCCGCGGTCACCAAGGTGGGCGAAACCCACGCGCGCATCGGCCTGGAGCCGCGCTGGTATATCGGCGGCTACGCCCTGGTGCTTGAGCACCTGTTGGGCGAGCTCATCGACGCCCATTGGCCCAAGGGCGGACTGTTCAACCGCACCGCCAGCGCCGCCGCGTTGAAAGCCCAGGCCGGCGCCATCGCCAAGGCGGTGATGCTGGACATGGACCTGGCCATCTCGGTCTATCTGGAAGCCGCCGAGGCGGCCCGCGCCAAGGCCGAGGCCGAGGTGCTTCAGAAGGAGCGCCAGGGGGTGGTCAAGACGGTGGGCGAGGCCATGGCCGCCCTGAGCCGCGGCGACCTGACCCACGAAATGCCCGACGACATGCCGGTGGAGTACAGCGAGCTGCGCTCGGATTACCACGCAGCGGTGGACAGCCTGGCCAAGGCGCTGCAGGCCATCCGTCAGGCCACCGACACCATGGCCGGGGGCGCCGAGGAGATCACCTCGGCCTCGCAGGACCTTTCCCGCCGAACCGAACAGCAGGCCGCCAGTCTGACCGAGACGGTGGGCACTGTGGGCCAGATCGTCTCTGCCGTGCGCCAGAGCGCCGACAACGCCCGTCAGGCGGCGGAGGCGGCCTCCACCGCCAGGGCCGACGCCGAGCGCTCGGGCGAGATCATGGGCCAGGCCATCGCGGCCATGCAGCGCATCGAATCCTCGTCCACCCAGATCGGTCAGATCATCGGCGTGATCGACGAGATCGCCTTCCAGACCAACCTGCTGGCCCTGAACGCCGGCGTGGAAGCCGCCCGGGCCGGGGACGCCGGCAAGGGTTTCGCCGTGGTCGCCCAGGAGGTCCGCGCGCTGGCCCAGCGCTCGGCCGAGGCCGCCAAGGAGATCAAGGGCCTGATCGCCGGCAGCAGCAGCGAGGTCGAGCACGGCGCCCGGCTGGTGAAGGATACGGGCTCGGCCCTGCACAGCATCGTCGATCGGGTGGGCCATATCGACGGCCTCATCGCCGACATCGCCGCTGCAGCCCGGGACCAGTCGGAGAATCTCACCCAGGTCAACGCCATGGTGGGGCAGATGGACCAGACCACCCAGCACAACGCCGCCATGGCCGAGGAGTCCAACGCCGCGGCCGCCAGCCTGCAGACCCAGTCGGCGGAGCTCTCTCGCCTCGTGGCTTATTTCCAGATCAGCCAGGGCGGCGCCCAGGTGCAGAGACAGGCTCACGGCGCCAGGGCGTTGCAATCGCGCCTCTCCCTGGCGATAGGCTAGAGCCTGGGGCGATCGGACCGAGTCGGCTGATCGCTGAATCAGGCTCTAAACTCAGAGACTTGAGCGCGTTTCGCTTCCGATAAGCGGATCCCCCTTATCGGAACGCGCTCCCGAGAGGTGTCGGAGGGCGCCAGGCGTGCTGGATTTTGTTCGTAGGGCCTTTGCCGAGGTGGAGTTCGCGGTGATCCTCACCGATGCCGACTTCGCCTATCCCGGCCCCACCGTGCTCTACGCCAATGCCGCAGCCAGCCGGCTGACCGGCTATGACCGCCAGGAGATGGTGGGACGCTCGCCGCGCATCCTCCAGGGCCCCGCGACCACTGTGGCCAGCCGAAAGGCCATGGCCCAGGCCCTGCGTCGCGGCGAACCCTGCCAGGTGATGGTCAAGAACTACCGGAAGAATGGCGAGGTCTATGATTGCGAGATCGAGATCCGTCCGATCCGGGACAAGGCCGGCGAAGTGATCTATGCCATCGCCTTCGAAAAGGAACGGACCCGCAGGCCCGGCCGCCGCAAGGTGATGGCGACGTGACCGGACGCAGGCGGCCCTGACCGATCCGGACGCCCCATGCCCGACGCCACCTTCTCAGCGCTGCCCACCACCGTCTTCGAGGAGATGAGCGGGCTGGCCCGCGCCCATGGGGCCATCAATCTGGGCCAGGGCTTCCCCGACGATCCTGGCCCCGAGGCCCTTCGGCGCAAGGCCGCCGAGGCGGTGCTGGAAGGCTATAACCAGTATCCGCCCATGGCCGGCCTGCCCGAGTTGCGGACCGCGGTGGCCGGCCATTATCACCGGACCCAGGGACTGGCGCTCGATCCGATGACCGAGGTGGTGATCACCTCCGGCGCCACCGAGGCCCTGGCCGCGACCTTCCTGGCCCTGATCGAGCCGGGCGACGAGGTGATCGTCTTCCAGCCCCTCTATGACGCCTATCTGCCGCTGATCCGGCGGGCCGGCGGGACGCCCCGGCTGATCTCCCTGTCCCCGCCCCACTGGCGCTTCACCCGGGCCATGCTGGAGGCGGCCATCACCCCCCGGACCCGGTTCGTGGTGCTGAACAACCCGGTCAATCCCACCGGCGTGGTGGTTTCCCATGACGACCTGACCATCCTGGCCGAGGTCTGCGTGGCGAACGACCTGATCGCGGTCTGCGACGAGGTGTGGGAACAGGTGGTGTTCGGCCCCGCCGTCCATCGGCCGCTGATGGCGTTCCCCGGCATGGCGGGCCGCTGCGTGAAGATCGGCTCGGCGGGCAAGATGTTCGGACTGACGGGCTGGAAGGTCGGGTTCGTCTGCGCCGCAGAGCCCCTGGCGCGCCTGGTGGCCAAGGCCCACCAGTTCCTGACCTTCACCACCCCGCCCAATCTCCAGACCGCGGCGGCCTTCGGACTGGAGACCGGCGCCGACTGGTTCAGGACCATGCCCCGCACCCTGGCCGCGAGCCAGGCCTGTCTGGCCCAGGCCCTGGAGCGCGAGGGGTTTCGTGTCCTCCGCTCGTCCGGCACCTATTTCCTCAATGTCGACCTGGCCGCCTCGGGGGTCGGACTGGGCGATCGCGACTTCGCCCTGCTGGCGGTGCGCGAGGCCGGGGTGGCCGCCATTCCGGTCTCGGCCCTCTATGAGACCGAGCCGGTGACCACGATCCTGCGGCTGTGCTTCGCCAAGGCCGATGAGACCCTGGAGGCCGGCGCCGTGCGCCTGGCCAGGGCGCGCGACCTGGCCGCGCGGCCGGGGGGTCAGCCGCCTGCGGGGCGCGCCATATAGACGTCCAGGTCGTCGCGGCCGGTCACCTGGAAGCCGCGGCGCTCATAGAGCCGCTGGGCGTCGCTCTGGCGCAGGACGGTCAGGATCACCCGCGCGCCCGCGGCGTCCGCCTCGGCCAGCAGGCCGTCCAGAACAGCCGTGCCCAGCCCCCGCCCCTGCCAGCGGGGGTCGAGATAGAAGTGTTCGAGCTTCAGCACGCCGGGCTCGACTTCGTGGAAGGCCACGCAGCCCGCCGTCTCGTCTCCCACCTGAATCAGTCGGGTGGTCTCCGGGCGGTAGGTCTCGGCGAACCAGGCCCGGGCGCGACCCGGGTTGAAGCGCCCGATGCGGTTGAAGCTCTCGGCCATCACCGCCAGGCGCAATTCGGTCAGCCAGGCCAGGTCGCTCGCCTTCGCCGGCGCGAAGGCGAACACCGGCGCGGGCTCAGCAGGTGGCGCCGCCATCGACCACGATCGCCTGTCCGGTCATCCACGCCCCGGCCTTCGACGCCAGGAACACCGCCGCGCCGGCGATGTCGTCGGGCTCGCCCAGGCGGCGCAGGGGGTTGTTGGCGCTGGAGCGCTTCTCGGCCTCGGGCGTGTCCCAGAGCGCCTTGGCGAAGTCGGTCTTCACCAGGCCCGGCGCGATGCAGTTGACGCGGATATTGTCGGGTCCCAGCTCCACGGCCAGGTTCCGGGCCAGCTGGAAGTCGGCGGCCTTGGAGATGTTGTAGGCGCCGATGCCGGTGGAGCCGCGCAGGCCGCCAATGGACGAGATGATGATCACCGCCCCATCCTTGCGCTCGCGCATCTGCGGCGCGGCCATCTGGATCAGCCAGTTGTTGGCGATGATATTGTTGTCCAGGATCTTGCGGAAGGCGTCGTCCTCGATCTTCGACATGGGCCCGAAGAAGGGGTTGGTGGCGGCGTTGCAGACGACGATGTCGATCTTGCCGAAGGCCTTGACCGTCTCGTCCACCAGGCGCTGCAGGTCGTCCTTGGACGAGATCGAGGCGGGCACGGCGATGGCCGCGCCGGGATGCTTCTCATTGATCGCCGCAGCCACCTCGTCGCAGGGGCCGGCCTTGCGGGAGGAGATCACCACCTTGGCGCCATGGTCGGCCATCCGCTCGGCGATGGCCTTGCCGATCCCGCGGGAGGATCCGGTGATCACGGCGACCTTGCCGGTCAGGTCGAACAGTTCCATGGCGCGCTTCCCAGATTGAAATGCTTGTTTGAATGGGCGCCATTTGCGGCGCCGCCCGACGCTGGGTCAAGGCGGGGGCCGCCCGCGGCGAACACCAGGGACTCATGCGCAGAGCGGACGTCCGCCCATGTCCAGGTGGAAGTGGTCGGCGTGGGCTTCGTTGTAGTCCGGCGACAAGGTGGTGAGGAACACGCGGCAGGCGCCGTCGCGCACCGCACGCAGGAACCGGCCTTTCGCTCCCGGGTCATCCCAGTCGTCCTTGACGCTCACCGTCCGCCCGTCGGCCAGGCGGAAGGCGGAAACGTCGAGGGCGTTGGCGCTGGCGTGCTCGCTGACCGGACCGGCCTGCTGGCCATAGATCCGCCGGCAGGAGAATGAACCGTAGTGCTCCACGGCGACCACCGCATGGCCGAAGGCTTCGAAGGCGGCAGGCTGGACGACCTGACGCTCCCAGATCGCCACGGCCAGGGCCTGCTTGCAGGTCATCGGCGCCTCGGCCGGCGAGAGGGGCGCCATTCCTCCCGTGAACTCCAGGGCGTCGCGGACCGAGCAGAACCCCTCGGCGCTTTCTTCCGCCCGACGGAACGCAAGACCGCCATTGGAAAGGATGGCCTGACAGGCCGCCAGGTCGTCCCCGGCCCTGGCGGCCTTGGCCTTGGTGGCGGCGCCGACGGGATCGACGACGCTGAGCGGCTTCCAGGGGAGGTGCTGGCGGGGAATGGTGCGCTCGGCCACCAGGGCCATGAGCGCCACCAGGATCCACATCAGCCCCAGACCGACAAGGCGGGCGATCCGGGTCTGGCGCCGCGCATGGTCTTCGACCTGGGGGTGACGGGGAGCGCGATAGCCGGCCATGGACTCTGCAGAGGACGTCTTCGAGGAGGCGTCGAGCTTACCCGCCTGGCCTGGATCGGGCGAGCTATGGTTAACGGCCTACCGGCAGAGGCGAAAACGGCCGAAATCCAGATGCAGATGGTCGGCATGGGCGGCGTTGTAGTCGGGGCTGAGGACGGCCCGGAAATAGTCGCAGGCGCCGGTGCGCGCCGCCCGCATCAGGGTTCCGCCGTCACCGTCGTCATTGAAGTCCCCCAGAACGCTCAGCCGCCGGCCATCCTCCAGAACCACAGCGGCCACATCCAGGGCGTTGGCGCTGGCGTGCTCGCTCCGCCGGCCCTCGCTGCGGCCATAGACATTGCGGCAGGCGAAAACCCCGTAATGCTCCACCCGCGAGACCGCCGCGCCCGCAGCCGTCTGCGCCACGGGCTGGAGCACATGACGGTCCCAGAAGGCGTAGCCCAGGGCCAGGGGACAGGTCATCACCGGCCCGGCCGGGGCCAGCGGCGTGGTTCCTGCGCCCAGCCGCAGGGTGTTGGTGAGCGGACAGGCGCCGTCCGTCCGGTCAGGCTGATCGGTGAAGGCGACGCCCCCCTCGGCCAGCACCTGGCGGCAGAGGTCCGGATCGGCGGCCGCGGCGCGGAACTTGGCGGCGGTGGCCAGGCCCGGCGGGTCGGACAGGCGCAAAGGCTTCCAGGCCAGGTCCTGCGGCGGGGCGTGGGCGTCTATCGCCACCCCCAGGACCACCGCCACCAGGGCGAGATCGAGCAGGCTGGCCCAAAGGCCGCCAAAAGCCAGGGCCTCCGGCGAGGCCGGCTTCAGCCGCGTGATCCATTCCTTCCAGGGCACGGGTCCGAGAACGGCCGGCCCCGGCCAAGGTTCAACGCTTTTCCCGACGCAGGCCCGCGCCTATGGTCGCGCCGGACCTTGGGGGAGGGATCGCCATGAGCATGGCCGCAAGACTGGGCCTGGCGCTGGGCGCGGTCGTACTGGCTGTAGCGGCGGTGGCGGGCGTGCGCACCGCGCTCTGGTCGCCGCCGGTGGTCGTGGCGAAGGGGCTCGACCTCGCGCCTGCGCCGGACTTCGACCTGGACGCCGCCGCCCGGCGGCTGTCGCACGCCATCACCTTCAGGACGGTCAGCCACCAGGACAGCGCCGAGAACGACCTGTCGCAATGGGAGGGCCTGCACGCCTGGCTTCAGCAGGCCTATCCCGCCGCCCATGCGGCCATGGAACGGCAGGTGATCGCGGGCCACACCCTGGTCTTCACCTGGCCGGGCCGCGACGGCGACCTGGCGCCCATCGTGCTCATGGCCCACCAGGACGTGGTGCCCGCCGACGAGGCCGACTGGACCCATCCGCCCTTCGGCGGCGTGGTGGCCGACGGCGCGGTCTGGGGCCGCGGCGCGGTGGACGACAAGGGCTCGCTGATCGGGCTGATGGAGGCCGCAGAGGCCCTGGCCCGGTCGGGCTTCCAGCCCAGGCGCAAGGTCATGCTGGTCTTCGGCCATGACGAGGAAGTCGAAGGAACCGGCGCCCAGGCCGCCGCGGCCCTGCTCAGGGCGCGGGGCCAGACGGCGCAGTTCGTCCTGGACGAGGGGCTGCTGGTGGTGGCCGATAATCCCCTCACCGGGGGACCTGCGGCCCTGATCGGCGTGGCGGAAAAGGGATACGCCACCCTGGTGGTCACCGCCCGGGGCGAGGGCGGGCATTCTTCGAGCCCGCCGCCCCAGACCAGCGTGGGAACCCTCGCCCAGGCGGTGGCGGCCATCACCGACAACCCCTTCCCCATGCGCCTGCAGGGGCCGGGCGCGGACATGCTGGCCGTGCTGGGCGCCCAGGGGGGCCTGCCCCTGCGCGCGGCCCTGGCCAACACCTGGGCCACCGGCCCCCTGCTCATCGACCAGATGGCCGCCACCCCGTCAGGCGCGGCCCTGCTGCACACCACCATCGCCCCCACCATGCTGGAGGGCGCCGACAAGGAGAACGTCCTGCCCCGGCAGGCGCGGGCCTGGATCAATTATCGCATCGCCCCGGGCGACAGCGCCGCCACGGTGATGGCGCGGGCCGAACAGTCGGTGGGGAACCTTCCGGTCAGCCTGGCCTGGGCCGGAACCCCTCAGGAGCCCTCGCCGGTCTCCTCCACCACGTCGGAGGCATGGCAGGTGATCGCCGCCCTGGCCGCTGACGTGAGCGGCGCGCCCCTGGCGCCTGGCCTTCTGGTGGGGGGGACCGACAGCCGCTTCCTGGCCGAGGTGACCGCCGACACCTACCGATTCCAGCCCATCACCCTGACCATGGCCGAAACAGCGATGATCCATGGCGTGGATGAGCGTATGACGCTCACCAATCTGGAACGAATGATCAGCTTCTATGGGCGGCTGATCGCGACGGCTGCGCGCTGACCCCTTGCGGCGGGGCGCGCGAGGTCGCACGTTCCGCCTCGCAGATGAATTTAGGAGAGCGTAATGGGTTTCCGCCTCGAAGACGAAGACGACGACAAAGAAGGCCGCCTGCCGGACATGCCGATGACGGCCGGTCCCGTGCAGAACGCGCTCTTCAAGTCGCGCACCGTCCTCATCTTCGGTGAGATCGACATGCGGCTGGCCGAGCGCGTCTCCGCCCAGCTCCTCGCCCTTTCGGCCGAGAGCGACGCGGACATCAAGGTGTTCGTGAATTCGCCCGGCGGCCACGTGGAGAGCGGCGACACCGTCCACGACATGATCCGCTACTGCGGTCCCAAGGTGAAGGTGATCGGCACCGGCTGGGTGGCCAGCGCGGGCGCCCACATCTTCCTGGGCGCCACCAAGGAAAACCGCTTCTGCCTGCCCAATACGCGCTTCCTGCTGCACCAGCCCATGGGCGGGGTGCGGGGCCAGGCCTCGGACATCGAGATCGAGGCCGAGGAGATCGTGAAGATGCGTGAGCGGGTCAACCGGATCATCGCGCGCGAGACCGGCCAGCCCTATGACAAGGTGGTGGCCGACACTGACCGGAACTTCTGGATGAACGCCGAGAAGGCGGTGGAGTACGGGCTCGTCTCGAAGATCATCGAGAACGCCGCGGCGGTCTGAACCTGACGGGACCGGGCCGCCCCCGCAGCCGCCCGGTCCCGACGGGCATTTTTGATCTGGATGGGCGCCGGGGGGCACATCCTCGGCTAGAAGGCTGCCATGGCCGACGGCGACACCAAGACCCGCTCCAAGGAACAGACCTCGCGCTTCGGCGAGGGCTTCCTGACCGACATCTGGTACTTTGCGGCCCTTTCGCGGGATCTGAAGCCCGGCAAGCTGCAGCGCTACGAAATCATGGGCGAGCCGGTCCTCTTGGGCCGCGACCGCAAAGGCGCCGCCTACGCCATCCGCGACATCTGCCCTCACCGCGCCGCGCCCCTGTCGGCGGGCAAGCTGGTGAGCGAGGCCGATGGCGGGCAGAGCGTCGAATGCCCGTATCACGGCTGGCGCTTCCGCACCGACGGCGTGTGCGCCGCCATCCCGTCCCTGGTGGCCGACCAGGCCATGGACGTTTCCAAGATCCGGGTGCGCCGCTTCCCCGTCCAGGAGAGCCAGGGCCTGGTCTTCATCTGGATGGCCGCCGATCCTCGCAGCGAGGCGCTGCCCGATCATCCCCCGCCGGTCTTCCCCGGCGTGGTGGGCGGGGCGCCCAAGCTCGTGGACGGCATGGATTTCGACAGCCACATCGACCATGCGGTGGTGGGGCTGATGGACCCGGCCCACGGCCCCTATGTGCATCAGCAATGGTGGTGGCGCTCGTCCAAGAGCCAGCACGAGAAGTCCAAGCGCTTCGAGCCCCGCGAGGCGGGTTTCGCCATGGTGCGGCACGAACCGTCCAAGAACAGCCGCGCCTACGCCATACTGGGCGGCGAGCCCCTGACCGAGATCACCTTCCGCATTCCCGGGCTGCGCTGGGAGCATGTCACCGTCGGTTCGCGCCAGGTGCTGTCGCTCACCTGCCTGACGCCGATCCACGACCGCAAGACCCGGATCACCCAGATCGTCTGGTCCGACCATCCCGCCTTCTGGCTGCTCAAACCCTTCATCGCCGCCGGCGCCCGGGCCTTCCTGCGCCAGGACGGGGACATGGTGAACCTGCAGAACGAGGGCCTGCGCTACGATCCATCCCTGCTTTGGATCGACGACGCCGATCGTCAGGCCAAGTGGTACCAGCAGCTCAAGCGGGAATGGACGGCGAGCCGTCGCGAAGGCCGTCCCTTCGCCAATCCCGTGGAGCCCGCCCAGCTCCGCTGGCGCAGCTGAGGGGTTCAGAGCGCCGCCAGCGGCGCCTCGTCCAGGGGAATCGGGGAAAAGCCCGCCTGCACCGTCCAGTTGATCCTGGCCCCCAGCTGGGCGGCCAGGGACATGGGCTCGGCCCGCATGAAGGGCGTGGAGGACGCCTGGTCGTGCCGCAGCACCAGCTGGAGGATCGGATAGCGTTCGAAGAGGCCGGTCTGCGGGTCGCGCAGATCGCCGTGGACCACCACCTCCACCTCGTCCAGGGGCAGGAAGCCCAGCATTTCCAAGGCGAACCGCAGGGCCGCGGCGCAGACATTGGCGCCTTGCAGCTGATGGCGCTTGCCCATCGGCATGGGCCGGAAGAGAGCCCGCCCCTCCGGCTGTCGTTCGGCTTCCTCGCAGGGCAGATCCACGAGGTCGAAGGCGTCCAGCTGGATCTGGAACCGGCCCTTGGACGGCGTGGCGAACCTGTAGCGACGCACTGCGGCGATGGTCGGCGCTAGGTCCACATGCTCGCCCACCGCATCGTTGATGGTGCGCAGGTCGAGCTCGGCCAGCTTGCAGGCGAAGTCGATCTGGGTGTTTTCCGCCTGGGCGACCTTCCAGGCCGCCCGATAGGCCTGCTCGTCCTGAACCACCGCCTCGGCCACCTTGGCCGCCAGCGCCCGGCGCTTGTCCCTGTCGAGCCCGAACAGACGGGCGAAGAAGGAGGGCTGGTAGGCGTTCAGGTCTCGGCGCGCCTCGGCCTCCCGGTCGCTGGTGCGGATCACCTGGATTCTGGGCTTGGCCGCGATGCTCGCCCAGTCGGTGGGACGATAGGGCGCCCGGTGGCAGCCGGTCAGTTCGGCCACCCGGCGGGCCAGGGCGTCGGCCTCGGCGGCGGGACCCACGCGCCCCTCGGCGGCGGCTCCGCCGAAGCGGTCGGCCATGGCCTTGGCCTCGGCTGCCCGCTTTGCCTCGCGCTCGATCCGGTCCATGGTGAGCTCGATTGATCGGTCGGGACAATTCTGGTCCATGGAGCCCTCTGAAAAAGGCGGTCGACCGATTGCGACCATTCGTCGCTCAGTTTCAGAAAACTACGTTATCGAGTGATTAAATGCCCAGATTTCTCAGCGGCGGCGTCGAGATCGCCTATGACGACCTGAACCCCGCCGAGCCCGCCGGCCGGCCCATGGTGCTGGTTCACGGCTTTGCGTCCAACCGCAAGGAGGGCTGGAAGCGGACGGGCTGGTACGCCGCCCTGGAGCGCCGGGGGATGCGCTGCGTGGCCCTGGATCAGCGCGGCCATGGGGAGAGCGACAAGCTCCATGAACCCGAGGCCTACGAACGGGCGCTGCTGGCTCAGGACGTCATCGCCCTTCTGGACACGCTGGGCCTCGAGCAGGTGGACCTGTTCGGCTATTCCATGGGCGCCCGGACGGCCCTGGCCGCCGCGCTCGCCGCCCCCGAACGGGTGGGGCATCTGATCCTCGGGGGCGTGGGCGAGCGCCTGATGGAGCCGCGCAGTTCGTCCAATCCGCCCGACGCCATGGCCGCGGCCATGCTGGCCGAGGATCCGGAGACCATCACCCATCCCATGCTGCGCAGCTTCCGCCACTTCGCCGATGAGCAGGGGGAGGATCGTCGGGCCCTGGCGGCCTTTGTGAGGGCGGAAAATCCGCCGCTGGAGGCCGAGGCGCTGGCGAGCCTCTCCATGCCGACCCTGGTGGTGGCCGGCGCGCGGGACACAGGGGCCGGCGACCCCGACGGCTTGGCCGATCTGTTCGGCCAAGGGCGCGGGCTGACCGTGGTGGGATGCGACCATTTCTCGGCCATCCCCCACGCGCTCACCAAGGCTGCGGTGTTCGACTTCCTGGACGGGCTGCTGGACGACCCCTTCCCCGAACGGTTCTAGACCGGGTTCAGCGCCCCAGGCCGTAGGGGCCGCCCCGGGCCACCGCGGCCTTGTAGGCCGGCCGGTCATGCAGGCGCTTCAGCCAGGCGTCGGCCTGGGGATAGGCCGCCAGCTTGCCGAAGGCGCGGCCCACCTCGCCCACAAAGCTCATCTGGATGTCGGCGCCGGTGAGCGCCTGGCCCAGCAGATAGTCCCGGCCCGCGAGGGCCTGGTCGAGATAGGCCAGGTGGTTGGCCACCTCGGACTCGATACGTCCGTGCAGGGGCGCGCCGGCCTCCCCCAGCCGCATCACATACATGAGCAGCATGAGCGGCAGCATGGCCGAGCCCTCCGCATAGTGCAGCCACTGGAGGTAGGTCTCATGGGCCGCGCTCCCGGGCGCGGGCTGCAGGCGTCCAGCGCCGTGCTTGCGGATGATGTAGTCGATGATCGCCCCGGACTCGTGGACCGTCGCCTCGCCGTCGGTGATCACCGGCGACTTGCCCAGGGGGTGGACCGCCCTCAGGCTCTCCGGCGCCAGACGGGTCTGGGGGTCGCGCTGATAGGGCTTGATCTCATAGTCGAGCGCCAACTCCTCCAGGAGCCAGAGAATGCGCTGGGAGCGCGAGTCGTTGAGGTGATGGACGACGATCATGACGGCTGCTCCTGAGGGCTTACATCGTATAGGGGTGAGGATCGCCCCGTCGCAAGCTTCGTCAAGGAGACGCCATGGCCCCGCAACCGCCCGCTGATGTCGCCGGCGTCCTCCAGGCCTGCGCCGAAGCGGCCGAGGCCTGCGTCCTGGAGGCCCGCAGCGCCCAGCGCAGGGAGGTGGCCCCCGACGGAACCGTCCACCGCCGGCGCCTTGATGAGCGCCAGCACGCCGCCCATGGCCTGGCCTGGGCGGCGGCCTATGCCGAAACCCTGCGCCAGACCGCCGAATGGGCCCGGCGGCTGCAGTCGCAGGGCCTCCTGAATGAGGCCTCGGCGCGCCCGGCCCTGCTGTTGGCGCACGAGTATCTGGCCCAGTTGGCCGGGGGGCTTCCCATGAGCCAGGGCGAGATGGCGCGCCCGGCCGATCTGGGCTTCGATGCGCACCGGCTGGCGCCCCTGATCGCCGATCTGGCGCCCCACGGCGGCTCGCCCGCCCGGGCGCGGATTGTCGAACTGCTGGCGCAGGCGCGGGGGGCGCCGGCCCTGGAGGCCAGCGGGCTGGACGATACCCATGCGGGCATCCAGGCGCAGTTCACGCGGTTCGCCGCAGAACGCATCGCGCCTCACGCCCATGGCTGGCATGTGCGGGACGAGCTGATCCCCCTGGAGCTCATCGCCGAACTTTCGGACCTGGGGGTCTTCGGCCTGACCCTGCCCGAGGACCATGGCGGGGCGGGCCTGGGCAAGGTGGCCATGTGCGTCGTCTCAGAGGCCCTGTCGCGGGGCTATATCGGCGTGGGCTCGCTCGGCACGCGCTCGGAGATCGCCGCCGAGCTCATCCTGGCCCACGGTACGGACGCCCAGAAGGCCCGCTGGCTGCCAGCCATCGCCTCGGGCGCGGTGCTACCCACAGCGGTGTTCACCGAGCCTGAGTCGGGGTCGGATCTCGCCTCTCTCCGCACCCGCGCCGAGCGCGACGGAGACGGCTGGAAGATCAACGGCGCCAAGACCTGGATCACCCACGCCGCCCGCGCCGATCTGATGACGCTGCTGGCCAGGACCGATCCGCAACGGAGCGACCACCGCGGGCTGTCCATGCTGCTGGTGGAGAAGGATCGCGCCAGCGATGCCGAGGACTTCCCCACCCCGGGCCTTTCCGGGTCGGAGATCGCCGTCATCGGCTATCGGGGCATGAAGGAATACGCCCTGTCCTTCGACGACTTCGCCGCGCCGGAAGACGCCCTGCTCGGGGGGCAGGAGGGGCAGGGATTCGTCCAGCTCATGGCCACCTTCGAGTCCGCCCGGATCCAGACCGCGGCCCGGGCCATCGGGGTGGGGCAGAACGCCCTGGACCTGGCCCTGGACTATGCCCTGGCCCGGCGCCAGTTCGGCCAGCCCATCGCCGTCTTCCCGCGGGTGGCGGACAAGCTGGCCATGATGGCCGCCGAACTGCTGGGCGCCCGCCGGCTCGCCTGGTTCGCCGCCCAGGCCAAGGATGAGGGGCGACGCTGTGACCTGGAGGCCGGCATGGCCAAGCTGACGGCGGCGCGGATCGCCTGGGCCTGCGCCGACAATGCGGTGCAGATCCATGGCGGCAACGGGTTCGCCGTGGATCAGCCGGTCAGCCGCCTGCTGGCCGACGCCCGCATCCTGAACATCTTCGAGGGCGCGGGCGAGATTCAGGCCCAGGTCATCGCCCGGCGTCTTCTGGAGAGCGCCAACTGACCGCGCCCGGCGCCAGACCGGCGGTGATCAGGGTGATCTGGCGCTCCATGAGGGCGCTCATCTGCTCGGCCGAGGCGCCTTCCCAGGCGGCCAGGCGATAGTTCCAGGCATAGGCCGCCATCAGGGTGTCCACCGCCAGGTCGATGTCGGCCTGAGCGTCCACGTCGCCTCGGCGACGGCCCTCTTCGATGCAGTCGCGGATCATCGCCCGCAGACGGGGATTTCGACCATAGGGGGTGGCGGGCGAGCCGGGCCGCCAATTGAAGGCCGCGGCGATGTGGGCCAGGAACAGCTGGGTGCGCCGGGTCTCGAAGTCGTAGTGCAGGGCGAAGATCGAGGTCAGGCGATCGGCGGTGGAGCCGCGAAGATGGGGCAGGACCCGCTCCAGCTCGCCATAGAGGGCCTCCAGACGGTCGGCCATCACCTGGCTGAGCACCTCGGCCTTGCCGGCGAAGCTGGTGAAGACGCTGCCCACCGCCACGCCGGCCCGGGTGGCGATCTCGCGCACCGTGGTCTCGTCATAGCCGACGGTTTCGAACAGCTCCCTCGCCGCGTCGAGGACGCGCCGGCGCGTGGCTTCCTTCTGAGTCTGCCGCAGATTCAAGCTTCCCCCCGGACGCGCTTACGGCGCGCCTCTTCTTGAGGCGCCACGGTCCGAAGCTGGACCATGGCTGGCGGTCGGCGCAAGTCTGCGACGACCGCCGCCGTCAGGTTCAGCCGCGACGCGCCCCGGCCAGAATCACGCGGATCTGGTCCTTGGCGCGGGCCTGGAGCGCCTCAAGGCCCCATCCCGCGAAGATCGCCTGCGGATAATTGGCCAGATAGGCGTCGAACAGCATCTGGCTGCGCAGCTTCAGCTCGCATTCCTGCGACAGTTCACCGCGCTCCACGCCCAGGGCCATCTGCTCGGAGAAGAGGTCGGTGATCGCCTGGACCGCCGGCAGGTTGCGCAGGATCTCGCCGTCCTCGAAGGACCAGGACAGGCCGAGCGCGGCGCGGGCCAGCGGCATCTGACCCTTGTAGAAGGCATAACCCGCCGAGAAGGCCCGCAGCAGGGCGTCGTCCACCGTGCGCGCGCGGCCGGCGGCGTCGGCCATGGCGGCATAGACCTGATCCAGGTCGGCGATGAGGATTTCCCGGAACAGTTCGGACTTGTCGGAGAAGTTGGCGAAGACCGCGCCCGTGGACATGCCCGCCGCGGCGGCGATGTCACGAATGGTGGCGCCTTCATATCCGGCGGTGCTGAACAGTTCGCGGGCCGCGGCCAGGACCTTGGCGCGGGTCTGCTGTTTGGCGAGGGCCCGGCGCGTCGGCATGCGGACGCGGGTTTCGCTCTGACCTTCGACTGAGGCGACGTGCTTCATGGGAAGTCTGACACTCCAAGTAGCCGGATGGTGCGGCGCCGGGGAGGTGCGCCGGGGGAAGTCACCAGCCGTTGATTTTGGCCCTCTTAGCGCCGAACGGCGGTCGTTCACAAGGGGACATGTTCACCGAGCGCGTTCAATTACCAACGATATGGAACCCGAAGGCACCTCATATGAAGAATGAGGCAGGGTCTGGGCAAGGGGCAGGCAGGCGCGAAATCCCTTGGCTGAAAAGCCGGTCGCCTGCGCGGGGCGCGGGATTTCCGAGGGCGGGCCCCGTCATAACCGAATTCGCTGAGCCTGCTCATCCAATCGCGCGACTGATTGGCGTCTTCAATTTTGCGCCCGCCGGGCGCGCCCCCTCGCGCTTCCCACGGTCAAGGCTTAAATAGGATCCATGAACCAGCTCTTCGCGATATTGATCCCCATGAGCCTGCTGGCCGTCACCGCGGCCCTGGGCGTGGGGATTTTCGCCCTGTTTCGCGGCGGGGATTTCGGCCGGTCCTATTCCAACAAGCTGATGCGCCTGCGGGTGCTGCTCCAGGCGGCGGCGGTGTTGATCCTCGTCCTCGCGGTGTGGTGGCGCAACGCGGGCGGCTAGGACGCCCATGGTCACCCTGAACCGCATCTACACCCGCACCGGCGACGGCGGGCGGACCCGGCTGGCTGACGGCTCAGAGGTCGCCAAGACCGATCTGCGGGTCGCCGCCTATGGCGCGGTGGACGAGACCAACGCCTGCCTGGGGCTGGCCCGGCTGCATACGGCGCAGGACGAGTTGCTGCACGGGATCCTTCTGCGCATCCAGAACGATCTGTTCGACCTGGGCGCCGATCTGGCCACCCCGCCCGCGCCGGACGAGGCCGACGGTCAGGCCCTGCGGATCCTGCCGGCCCAGGTGGCGCGGCTGGAGAGCGAGATCGACACCATGAACGCGACCCTGTCGCCCCTGCGGTCCTTCATCCTGCCCGGCGGCTCCCCGGCCGCGGCCCATCTGCACCTGGCCCGCACGGTCTGCCGACGCGCTGAGCGCGCCGCCGTGGCCCTGGCCCAGACCGCCCCGGTGGGCGAGCCGGCCCTGCACTATCTCAACCGACTGTCAGACCTGCTGTTCGTGGCTGGCCGCCGGGCCAATGCCGACGGAGCCGACGATGTGCTCTGGGTTCCCGGCGCCCACCGCGAGGCCTGAGACCGCCGCGCGGGCTCAGGGGGCCTCGACCGCCGCCTCAGACTCCGCGGCCTGAGCGGCCTGCGCCTCGGCCGCCGCCCGGGCGGCCCGGGCCTCGGCGGCCTTGCGCTCGGGGATCGTGCGGCCGGTGATGTCGGAGATCAGGACGGGACGGGCGCACACCCGGCCGTCGGGATCCCACCAGTCGCCCTGCGCCTCGCACCGTTCCCCCGGCCACACGAAGTAGGCGTGATAGCCGAAGACCGCGACCAGGGAGATCGCGAAGACGGCGAGGAAGGCGAACTTCAGACGGTCGATGATGCGGCTCATGGAACGCCTCATATTCGGCCCCTCGGCCCGTGGCTAGAGGGCGCCGGGCCAGGTGCCCGGGACACATAGCGCCGGCCG
The DNA here is from genome assembly GCF_036723115.1 of Phenylobacterium sp. GTDB lineage: Bacteria > Pseudomonadota > Alphaproteobacteria > Caulobacterales > Caulobacteraceae > Phenylobacterium. The sequence goes on from NZ_DAIMHV010000038.1 coordinate 16,651, forward strand.
GAACGGGCTCGCCGTTGGGTCGAACCGGGCCCGCGCCTCGCCACGGCCACGCTGCCTGAGAGGGACCCCGCGGCCCGTTGGGGGCGCAATTTGCCCCAGTGCTGCGGCTTGCAAAGCGCGTGAGAAACGTTATGCCCCATCCGACTCATTCTTCCGCAAAGCGATATTGAGGCCCTCATGAAGGTGTTGGTCCCGGTCAAACGGGTGATCGATTATAACGTCAAGCCGCGGGTAAAGTCGGACGAGACGGGCGTGGATCTCGCCAACGTCAAAATGTCCATGAACCCCTTCTGCGAAATCGCCGTCGAAGAGGCGGTGCGCCTGAAGGAAAAGGGCGTCGCCACCGAGGTGGTGGCCGTGTCCATCGGCCCGGCCCAGGCGCAGGAGACCCTGCGCACCGCCCTGGCCATGGGCGCCGACCGCGCCATCCTGGTCCAGACTGACGCCGACCTCGAGCCGCTGGCCGTGGCCAAGGTGCTGAAAGCCGTCATCGGCGAGGAAAGCCCCAACCTGGTGGTCATGGGCAAGCAGGCCATCGACGGCGACAACAACGCCACCGGTCAGATGCTCTCGGCCCTGCTGGGCTGGCCGCAGGCCTCCTTCGCCTCCAAGCTGGAGGTCTCCGGCGACAAGGCGAGCGTCACCCGTGAGGTGGACGGCGGCCTGCAGACCATCGAGGCCCCGCTGCCGCTGATCGTCACCGCCGACCTGCGCCTGAACGAGCCGCGCTACGCCTCGCTGCCGAACATCATGAAGGCCAAGAAGAAGCCGCTCGACACCAAGGACATCGGCGCCTACGGCGTCGACACGGCGCCGCGGCTGAAGGTGGTCAAGGTGACCGAGCCGCCGAAGCGCGGCGGCGGCATCAAGGTGGAAACCGCGGCCGACCTGGTCGCCAAGCTCAAGAACGAAGCGGGGGTGCTCTAATGGCCGTACTCGTCATCGCCGACCTGAACGCCGGCGCGCTCAGCGACAACACCCACAAGACCGTCTCGGCCGCCAAGGCCATGGGCGGCGATGTGGACGTCCTGGTCATGGGCAAGGACGCCAAGGCCGCCGCCGAGGCCGCCGCCAAGATCGAAGGCGTGCGCAAGGTCCTGCTGGCCGAGAGCGACGACCTGGGCCACGGCCTGGCCGAAGCGGTCGAGGCCTGCGTGGTCCCGCTCGCCGCCGGCTATGACGCCGTGCTGACCCCGGCCACCTCGCAGGGCAAGAACTTCTCGCCCCGCATCGCGGCCAAGCTGGACGTCTCCCACATCTCCGACATCGTCGAAGTGGTGGACGCCTCCACCTTCGTTCGGCCCATCTATGCCGGCAACGCCCTGGAGACGGTGCAGTCCTCCGAGGCCAAGAAGGTGATCACCGTCCGTCCCACCGCCTTCAAGGCGGCCGGCGAAGGCGGCTCGGCTTCGGTGGAATCGGTCGGCGCCGGCGACGGCGCGGGCGCCACCAAGTTCGTGACCGAAGAGATCGTGAAGTCCGAACGTCCGGAACTCACCGGCGCCAAGATCGTCGTCTCCGGCGGTCGCGCCATGGGTTCGGCCGAGGAGTTCCAGAAGGTCATCGAGCCCCTGGCCGACAAGCTGGGCGCCGCCGTGGGCGCCAGCCGCGCGGCGGTGGACGCCGGCTACGCCCCCAACGACTATCAGGTCGGCCAGACCGGCAAGGTGGTGGCGCCGGAGCTCTACATCGCCATCGGCATCTCGGGCGCCATCCAGCACCTGGCCGGCATGAAGGACTCCAAGATCATCGTCGCGATCAACAAGGACGGCGATGCGCCGATCTTCCAGGTCGCCGACTATGGCCTGGTGGCCGACTATAAGTCTGCCGTCCCCGAGCTGATGTCAGCCCTCGGCTAGAGCCTGATGCGATCAGACGGAACCGTCTGATCGTTGAGTCAGGCTCTAAACTCAAAGGCTTGAGCGCGTTTCGATCCGATAACCGGTTCCCACTTATCGGAACGCGCTCAACGAATGACGCCCCAGTCTGGGGAGGAAATCGAAAGGCGGCGCCCCCCTGGCGCCGCCTTTTTCCTTGGGCGATCAGAAGACCTTGAGGCTTTGGCGCCACAGGGCGAACCCCGTTCACATTGCGGCGCAGCATAAAGCCCTTGGCCTGCTGGCGCCCCCCCATGTTAGAAAGCCGTCACAGACCAGAGACGGCGAACGCCGTCCGCAGATCGGGGCGAATGGATATGGTTGAGATCAAATCTGTCGGCGTCATCGGCGCTGGCCAGATGGGTTCCGGCATCGCGCACGTCTGCGCCCTGGGCGGTTACGACGTGCTGCTGCACGACGTCAGCCGCGAGCGGATCGAGACGGGCCTCGCCAATGTGGAGCGGGCCATGGCCCGTCAGGTCTCCCGCGGGACCATTGAGCAGTCGGCCATGGACGCGGCCCTGGGTCGGATCAAGGCCGCCGACGAGCTTCAGGCGGTAGGCGCCGCCGACCTGGCCATCGAGGCGGCCACCGAGAACGAAGAGGTCAAGAAGACCATCTTCCGCGCGCTCGCGCCCCATCTGTCCGAACAGACCCTGCTGGCCTCCAACACCTCGTCCATCTCCATCACCCGCCTGGCCTCGGCCACGGACCGGCCCGAGCGGTTCATCGGCCTGCACTTCATGAATCCGGTGCCGCGGATGAATCTGGTGGAGATCATCCGGGGGATCGCCACCGACGCGGTCACCTATGAGACCGCCGTCAACTTCGCCCGCTCCCTGGGCAAGACCACCGCCAACGCCGAGGACTTCCCGGCCTTCATCGTCAACCGGGTCCTGGTGCCGATGATCAATGAGGCCATCTACACCCTCTATGAGGGCGTGGGCACGGTGGAGGCCATCGACACGGCCATGAAGCTGGGCGCCAACCA
>NZ_DAIMHV010000039.1:0-19468 GCF_036723115.1 Phenylobacterium sp.
CCATAAGCGGCGGCGGTGGGGGAGGCGGCAGGCTGGGCCACGACGGCGGCTTTCGGGAAAAAAGAAAAGGGGCGCCGGAATCACCTCCGACGCCCCTCGATCCGTAGCAGATTTGAGGGCGTGGGCTTCAGGCCGCGGCGCGGGTCTTGATCAGGCCGCGCTCATGCAGCAGCTGGGCGATCTGCACCGCGTTCAGCGCCGCGCCCTTGCGCAGGTTGTCGGCCACCACCCAGAGGTTCAGCCCGTTCTCGATGGTCGGGTCCTTGCGGATGCGGCTGACGAAGACCGGGAACTCGCCCTGGACCTCCTTGGGCGTGATGTAGCCCTTGTCGTCGCGCTTATCGACCACGATCAGGCCCGGCGCCTCGCGCAGGATGTCGCGGGCCTCGTCCTCGTCCAGGGGCTCGTGGAACTCGATGTTCACGGCTTCGGAATGGCCGACCATGACCGGCACGCGCACGCAGGTGACGGTGAGGGCGATCGACGGGTCGATCATCTTGTGGGTCTCGTTCCACATCTTGGCCTCTTCGTCGGTATAGCCGTCCTCGTTGAACGACCCGATGAAGGGGATGACGTTGAAGGCGATCTGCTTGGGGAACTTCTTGGGCTCGCCCGGACCCAGGACGAAGACGCCCTTGGTCTGGTCCCACAGCTCGTCCATGCCTTCCTTGCCCGCGCCGGAGACCGATTGGTAGGTGGCCACCACCACCCGCTTGATCTTCGCCCGGTCGTGCAGGGGCTTCAGCGCCACCACCAGCTGGGCGGTGGAGCAGTTGGGATTGGCGATGATGTTCTTCTTGCCCGCATAGGACACGTCGTCCGGGTTCACCTCCGGCACGATCAGCGGCACGTCCGGGTCCATCCGGAAGGCCGAGGAATTGTCGATGACGATGGGGCCGGCCGCCCCGATCTTCGGCGACCAGGTCTTGGAGAACGAGCCCGACACGCTCATCAGAACGATGTCGACGGTGGAGAAGTCGAACTGCTCGATGTCCTCGCAGGCCACGCGCTGGTCGCCGAAGGAGACTTCCACGCCGATGGATTTGCGCGAGGCGATCGCGTGAATCTTGTCCACGGGGAATTCCAGTTCCTCGAGGATGTTCAGCATCTCACGGCCCACATTGCCCGTGGCGCCGACCACGGCCACCCGGTAACCCATCGAAACTCTCCTGCTTTTTCTCTCTCGGCGGCGTCGATACGCCCCCGGCCGAGCGCGCGCAAGCACGCCTTCCGGCCCGGCCGGCCGCGGCTTCGTGACCTCGCAGCTAGGGGCTAGACTGGCGCGGCGCAACCCGAACGCTGTGAAAAGACCCGGACGATCGTCCGTGAAGGAGACGCCCATGACCGCCCCCACCGCCCCCACGGGCATGCCCTTCGCCGACCTGATGGGCGTTGAGATCACCGCCCGCGCCAAGGACCGCGCCGCGGGCCAGCTGGTGGTGCGCGAAGATCTCTGCACCGCCGGCGGGATCCTGCATGGCGGCGCCTTCATGGCGTTCGCAGACGCGCTGGGCGCCATCGGCGGCTTTCTGAACCTGCCGCCCGGCGCGCGGACCACCACCCTGGAAAGCAAGACCAACTTCCTGGGCTCGGCCAAGGTGGGAACCACCGTCATCGGCGAGGCGACGCCCCTGCACATCGGCCGCCGCTCCAGCGTCTGGCAGACCCGCATCACCAGCCCCGAGGGCCGGCTGCTGGCCCTGGTCCTTCAGACCCAGATGACGGTGGAGGGGTAGGCGGCCTGGCCCCGGCGCCTAATCCGTGACCATCGGCGCCCGATCATCCCGCAGCGCAACACAGTCGTGCTGCGTCGCAAAATTGTCGCTTGTGACCCTGGGGAAGGTCGCGCTATCACACGGTCAAGGCGGCCAACAACGACGCGTATCGACGACGAAGGCCGCCAGAGGAACGCCCCGAAAAGTGGTTTGTCATCAACCCCCTTTCCGGGAACTGAAAAAATGATCGCTCGTATCGCTTCGCTCGCCGTCCTGGCCGCCGTCGCCATCTCCGCCCCGGCTTCGGCCCAAGGCGTGAAGGTCTCCCTGGCCGGCAAGACCACCGCCGAGGCCCATGCCGAGATCGTGGACGCCGCGCGCACCGTCTGCCTCCGTGAAACCGCCTCCGAAACTTTCCGCCAGTCGGCCCAGGCCCGCTGTGTGAAGTCCACCGTCGAGGCCACCCTGATGAAGGTCGGCGACACCGAGCTGGCCGCCGTGGCCGGCATGGAGCTGGCTCAGCGCTAAGCTGTAAGGCCGCTCCGCCGCAGGGCGGGACGGATACGGAGAAGGCCGGCGGCGACGCCGGCCTTTTTCGTTGGGCCGCCCCGTGCTTTGCTCAGGTCCTCCCCAAAGGTTCGATCAGGAGGCGGCCATGGCCGACGAGACTTTCGAGGTGGTGAACAACACCGAGTCCGGCCGCTTCGAGGTGCGCCTGGGCCAGGACGTGGCCTTCGCCGAATACCGCCTGCTGAAGACCGGCATCCTCTTTCCGCACACCGAGGTCCCCCAGGCCTTCGAAGGCAAGGGGGTGGGCTCTTTGCTGGTGCGCACGGCCCTCGACTATGCCCGCGAGCACGGCCAGGCGGTCATGCCGGTCTGTCCCTTCTTCGCCAGCTACATCAAGCGCCACGCCGAATATCAGGATCTGCTGCACCCCGACTACCGCAAGAGCCTGGGCCTGGACTGACGCTCGCCGCAGGCGGGGGGTTGGCGGCGGGCGCAACCTATTGTAGTCAGGCTGCGGGTGTTTCTGTTTTGTTCGGGGGCGAGCCGTGGGGACAGGCTGGCGAGGCGCCGTTGCGGCGGGCCTGATGGCGTGCCTGATGGCGTTCTTGGGGGCCTGCCTGGGGGCCGCCGGCGCGGCCCAGGCCCAGGAGCAACATCCCGACCTGGTGAGCGGCGAACTCGCCAACGGCCTGGCCTACGCCCTGCTGCCGGTGGAGGGCGCCGAGGCCGTATCCTTCCGGCTGGTGGTGCGGGTGGGCAGCCAGGCCGAGGACGACACGGATCGGGGCGTCGCCCACTTCGTGGAGCATATGGCCTTCCGCTCCACCCGAAGGTTTCCCGACGGCGGACCTGACCGGGCCATGGGCGCGGCGGGCGCGGTCTTCGGCCGCGACCACAACGCCTTCACCGGCCGCTGGGCCACCACCTATCACCTGGACCTGCCCACGGCCGAAACGGCCACGGTGGATCTGGCGCTGGCCTGGCTGCGCGATGTGGGCGACGGCCTGCGTTTCCTCGAGGCCGAGGTGGCCGCCGAACGGGGGGTGGTGCTGGCCGAGCGTCGGGACGGCTTGCGCAGCGGCGACGCCGCCGACGAGCTGGAGACCGCCTTTCACTTCCGACCGGAGAACAACCTCACCCCCGTCGGGGCGGCGGCCACCCTGAACGCGCTCTCCGCCGCCGACCTGCGGGCCTTCCACGCCAAATGGTATCGCCCCGACCGCAGCCTGATCGTGGCGGCGGGGGCCCTGGACCCGGGCCAGATGCTGGCCAGGCTGGAAGCGGTTTTCGGGGACTGGGCGGGCGCAGGGGCGCGGCCGGCCATGGCGGCCATGCCCTCGCCTGAGCCGCCGGAGGCGGTCAGCGCCCTGGTCATCCCGCCCAGCCGCCTGCCGGCCCAGAGCCGCGCCTGTCGCAACACACCCTATGACCCTGCCGCCGAGGACGACCCCCTCTATGAGCTGCGCCGGCGGGTGCTGACCGACATTGTCGACCGCCGCCTGGGCCGGGCGGCGGCGCGGAGCCCGGGGATCTACGCCCTGGCCTTCGACGGGCCGGCCTTCTACGAGACCCGCCAGGTCACCTGCCTCGTGGCCACGCACCGGGCGGGCCAGGGCCCGGCCGCCCTGACCCTGGGCCAATCGGTCCTGCGAACCCTCGCCGCCGAGGGGCCGCGCCAGGACGAGGTGGACGCCGCCATCGCCCGCCAGAGGGCCGAGGCGCGGGGCGACCTCACCAGCCTCGCCTCGGTCAGCCCCGCCCAGCTGGCCGACGCCCTGGCCTATGGCATGGTCTTCGGCCGACCCTTCCTGCATCCCCGCCAGACCATGCGCCAGATCAGCCGCCTGGCCGGCCAGGTCCGTCCCGAGGGCCTGCGCCGGGCGCTCGCCCGGATCTGGCCGGCCGAGGCGCCCGCGACCCTGTCGGTGGAGGAGGGCGGGACCGAGGCTGAGACGCTCATCGCGGCCTGGAACGCCGGGGAGGCCGCCCCCCTGGCCGAACCCCTGCCCGCGACGGCTCCGCTCAGCTTCGAGTTCGGCTCGCCCGGCCGGGTGGTGCGGCGCGAGGCCCTGGGGGAGGGAGCCGTGCGCCTGACCTTCGCCAACGGCCTGGTGCTGAAGCATCTGCGGACCCGCCATGCCCCGGGCCAGGCCCACCTGCGCATCCGCATGGGACCGACGCCGGGCGCGCTCAGCCCCGACGATCTGGCCGCAGCCGTCATCAGCGCGAAAATCCTCCCCTATGCCGGCGCGGACGGCCAGCCCTATGCCGACCTGAACGAACGCCTGGGGGCGTGGGACTGGGCCTTTGAGGCCGGGCTGGAGGAACAGGGGCTGGAGGTGGCGGCCGACAGCTTCGCCAGCCAGATCGGCCCGCACCTGGCGGTGATCACCCTGCATCTGACCCGCCCGAACCACACCGCCGAGACCCTGGACGCCCTGGCCCTGGTGGCCGATGAACTGGAGCGCAGCCGAAGGCTGGACCCGACCGTCGCCGTGGACATGGCCCTGCACACCCGCCTCTGGCCAGACCTCTTCGAGGTTCCCGGCGACCCTGAAACCTATCGTCGCCTGACCGCCGAGCGTCTTCGCGCGGCCCTGGCGCCCTTCTTGGCCAGCGGTCCGGCGGAGCTGGTGCTGGTGGGGGATCTTGACGAAGCCGAGGCGGTCCGCCTGACGGCCGAAACCCTGGGCGCCCGGCCCCGCAGACCGCGCGCCGCCGGCGCGCCGTTTCCGCCCCAGACCTATGCTCGGGCGCCCCCGGCCCCCGTCGAGGTGACGCACGAGGGGCCTGGCGATCGCGCCGCAGCCGCGCTCCGCTGGCCTCTGGTCTTCCCTCACCCACCGGCGGAACAGGCGGCGGCCTTCGCCCTGGCCCTGCTGCTGGAGGAGGCGGTCGTCGCCGAGACCCGTCATCGGCAGGGATGGACCTATTCGCCCCAGGTGGGTTTGGTCGGCGTCGCGCGGCCGGGGGAGGCGGTGGCCCTTGCGGTGGTCCTGACCCCTCAGGCCCAGGACCTGGACGCCGCGGTCGCCAGCGTGACGGCCGAGGCCCGGCGCCTGGCCGCCTCGGCGCCGGAGGCCGGCGACCTGGAACGGCTGCGGCGCATGCTTCTGCAGGCGCTCGCCGAGCAGGATCGGTCCAATGCGGCCCTGGCTTCGGACCTTCTCAGCCTGGACGACTGGGCCACGCGCCAGGCCGATCGGGCGGCGCTCCAGGCCGCGCTTGGCGATCTCACCCCCGCCGACGTGCAGGCCGCCGCCCGCGCCTGGCTCCAGGGGCCGCCCATCCTGGCGCTCGCCCGTCCCGCCCTCTCGCCGGAGCCCCGACCATGACGCTTCGTCCCCCCGCCCGACTTTGCGTCGGCCTCGCCGCCCGGGCCCTGACCCTGGCCCTCCTCGGAGCGGCCAGCGGGCCGGCCTTCGCCGAGGAGAAGCCGAGCGCGCTGGACGCCTGCCTGGACGCTGAATTCAGCGACCCCCTGCCGGACCTGCTGGAGGTCTGCCTGGAGGCCGCGCCCTTGGCGGAAACCGATGAGGCGCGCAGCCCGGTCGCCATGGCGCTGGCCCTGAGCTACCTCGCCGCTGACGACATGGCCCAAGGCCGGGCGGCGGCCGACAAGGCCGTCGCCCTCTGGCCCTCGCCGGCGGCCTATATGGTCCAGGGCGTGCTGGCCTTTCGCGCCGGGGACCCCGCCGCCGCCCGCGCATCGGCCGAGGCCGGGCTCAGACTGGCGCCGCGCGATTCCGACCTCGTCAGGCTGCGCGTCCTGGCCCGGGCCGAGGCCGGCGAGCATGGCGCCCTCCGGGCGGACCTGGAACGGCTGCATCGCCTTGACCCGGCCGATGTGGTGGTCACCCAGGCGCTGCTGAAAGCCTATATCGCCCGGGGCGACAGCCGCGCGGCCGATGACCTGATCGCCCGCGCCCAGGCCGGCGGCCCGGCTCCGGGGCTTCTGGTGATCCGGGCGGAGGGCCGATACCTGCGCCAGGACTGGGCCGGGACGATCTCGGACCTGGACGCGGTGATCGCCCTGCATCCGCTCCCCTATCCCCACGCCCTGCGCGGCCTCGCCCGGGCGCGCCTGGGCGATGAGGCCGGCGCCTGGACCGATCTGGAGGCCGTGGGGGCGCCGGGGACGGTGAACGGACCCACGGCCGTCATCGCCGCCTTGGTCGCCCAGAAACTGGGCCTGGCGGACCTGGCCTTGGGGTTCATCGAGGTCGCCCTGGCCGTCGCGCAACCCGCCGACCGGCCGACCCTTCTGATCCGCCGCGCGCAGCTATTGTCCGACCAGGGCGATCTGGACGGCGCGCGGGCCGCGGCGGAGGAGGCCTTGCGCCTCGCCCCCGATTTCGCGGACGCCTGGCGCGCCTGGGGGCTGATCCTGCGGGGGACGGATGCGGCTGCGGCCCTTGAGGCGTTCCGCCGCGCCGCCGCCCTGTCGCCCCGGGATGATGGAATCGCCCTCGATCTTGCCTATGCCGTCGAGGAGGCGGGCGACCTGAAGGGGGCCGAGGCGGCGTTCCGGCGCCTGCTCGCCCGCCATCCCGCCGATCCCCTGGTCCTGACCGCCCTGGCGACAAATCTCCTGCGCCAGGGGCGCGGCCCCGAAGCCCTGGCGCTCAGCCGCCGCGCCTTCGCCCTGACGCCCGACGACGCTGAGGTGCTGATCGTCCACGGCGAGGCTCTGTTCACTCAAGGCCAGCTCGAGGCCGCCCTGCAGATGACCGACCGCATGGCGACCCTGGACGCCGATACGGCCTATTCGCGGCTGCTGGCGGCTGTCGCCCGGCGCCAGCTGGGCCAGTACGAGGCCGCCCTGCGCGAGGCTGATGCGGGCCTCGCCTTCGCCCCCGACGACGCCGCACTGATGAAGGAGAAGGGGGTCGTCTATTATCAGCTGGATGATCTGCTGAGCGCCCTGGACTGGGCCCAGAAGGCGCTCGCCGCCGACCCCCGCAACGCCGAGGCCCTCTATCTGCGGGGCCTGGTGCGCGAGGAGATGGGGGAGAGCGCCGCCGCGGCGGCCGATATCGCCGCGGCCATCGCCCTGGACCCCGCCCTCGCCGACCCGTCGTGAGCCCTCAGGCCGAAGACGTCGTCAGCCCAGGGCGGCCAGGACCGCGTCGCCCATCTGCACTGTGGTGAGGCGCCCCCCCAGATCGCGGGTGCGGGCGCCGCCCTCCAGGGCCGCGATCACCGCGGCCTGAAGCCGATCAGCCGCCTCGGCCCGGCCCAGCGACCAGCGCAGGGCCATTTCGAAGGAGAGGATGGCCGCCAGGGGATTGGCTACGCCCTGGCCGGCGATGTCCGGCGCCGAGCCGTGGATCGGCTCATAGAGGCCAGGCTTGCCCGCCGCCCCCAGGGCCGCCGAGGGCAGCATGCCGAGCGAGCCGGTGAGCTGGGCGGCCGCGTCCGAAAGGATGTCGCCGAAGAGGTTGTCGGTGACCATGACGTCGAACTGCTTGGGGTTCTTGACGATCTGCATGGCGGCGTTGTCGGCCAGGATGTGTTCGAGCTGCACATCGGAGAATTCCCGGGCGTGCAGGTCGGTGACCACCTCGCGCCACAGGAGGCCGGAATCCATCACATTGGACTTCTCGGCCGAATGCACCTTGTTGCGCCGGCCGCGGGCCAGCTCGAAGGCCACGCGGGCCACCCGCTCGATCTCCTGGGTGGTGTAGACCTGGGTGTCCACCGCCCGCCGGCCGCCGCCGGGCAGGTCCTCGATGAAGCGCGGCTCGCCGAAATAGATGCCGCCGGTGAGCTCGCGCACGATCATGAAGTCGAGGCCTTCGACCAGGTCGCGCTTGAGCGAGGAGGCGTCGGCCAGGGGGCCGAAGCACAGGGCCGGGCGGAGATTGGCGAACACCTCCATCCCTGCCCGCAGGGCCAGCAGACCGGCCTCGGGGCGCTTGTCCCGGGGAACGGCCGCCCATTTGGGACCGCCCACCGCCCCCATGAGCACGGCCCGCGAGGCCTTGGCCAGCGCCAGGGTCTCGTCGGTCAGCGGCGCGCCATGCTGGTCATAGCTGATCCCGCCGAAGGGGCGTTCCTCCACCTTCAGGTCCGGCGCCAGGGCCTTGATCACCCGCACCACCTCGGCGGTGACCTCCGGGCCGATGCCGTCGCCGGGCAGGAGAAGAAGGTCGGTCATGGTCATCGCCCCGTCTGTAGATTTTAGAGCCGGATTCAACGACCAGACAGCGCCGCCGGGTCGCATCGGGCTCTATGGGGCGGCCCCTCAGACCGCCCGTTGCGAGGCGATCTCGTAGGCGATGAGGCGGCGATCGCAAACCCCGAATTCCGGCCAGGCCGCCCGCCAGGCGGCCAGATGGGGGGTGGCGAAATGGGCGTCCAGACAGGCCTGGTCCCGCCAGGCCTCGAACACCCGGATCAGGCCGGGCTCGGCCACATCCTCAGCATAGGAATAGACGAGGCAGCCGGCCTCGGCGCGGCTGGCTTCCAGCATGGCCAGCATGTGCGGTCGAAAGGCCGCCAGCCGCTCCGGCGGCACGAAGATCGTGCCGGCGATGACCAGGCTCACGCCCGCTCTAGCCAGGGCTGGTCCAGGGCCCGGCGGCTCTCATAGACGTCGATGTCGGCCCCGCGCTGCAGGGTCTCGCCGATGGCGTCCAGGCCGTTCAGCATCTTGTGCTTGCGGGCCGGATCGATCTGGAAGCTGAAGACCGCGCCGGACGGCGAGGTCACGGTCTGGGACTCCAGGTCCACCGTGACCATGTGGTTGCCGCCCCGAGCCTCGCCCATGAGCTGCTCCACCTCCTGGGGCTGAAGCACCACCGGCAGAAGGCCGTTCTGGAAGCAGTTGTTGTAGAAGATGTCGGCGAAGCTGGTGGAGATCACGCAGGTGATCCCGAAATCCATCAGCGCCCAGGGGGCGTGCTCACGCGAGGAGCCGCAGCCGAAATTATCGCCGGCCACCAGCACGCCGGCATCCTTGAAGGCCGGCTGGTTCAGCACGAAGTCCGGCTTTTCCGTCCCGTTCTCGTCGAAGCGGAAGTCGTAGAACAGGCCCCGCGACAGGCCCTCGCGCTCCACCGTCTTCAGGAACTGCTTGGGGATGATCTGGTCGGTGTCGATATTGGCCAGCGGCAGGGGGGCGGCCTTGGCGTCGAGGCGGATGAAGGGCTTCATGGTCAGTCCTCCTGGGGGGCGGGCGCCCCCTGCTGGATCATCAGGGCGGGCAGGCCAGGGGCGCCTTCGCGCACGGTGAAGACCTGGGTGCCCGGCTTGCGGCCGCGCTTCACGTCGGAGACGTTCCAGCCCCCGGCGGCCAGGCGGGCCTGGACCGCCGCAGCGTCGCTCACCCGCCAGGCCAGTCCGCCGGAGCGGTCGGGGCCTTCGCCGCGGGGGGTCTTGAGGCTGGCGGCGAACTCCACCACCGCCCCGCCGCAGCGGAAGAACAGCTGCCGGACCCCCCAGTCGGGGTTGGAGCGGTCAAGCCGCAGGTCCAGGCCAAGCTTGGCGCCATAGACGGCGATGGCCCGCTCGGGGTCTTCCGTGCGCACCACCACATGGTCGAGCTCGGTGACGGCGGCGCGGGCCTCCCCGACAGCCGTCGACAGGGGGAAGGGCTGGCCGTCCCGGGGCGGCCCCACCAGCAGGATGTTCATCCCCCCGGTGTCGGCGGCGTCCAGGGTGGAGGTGGTCCAATAGCGCTTGCGCCCGTCCAGATGGGTGGTCCGCACCGCGCCGGGGTCGCTGGCCCCAACACCGCGTCGGCGCAGCAGGGTCGCGGCGGCCTCGATATCGGCCACGGCGAAGGCGAGCGCCCACAGGCCTTCCCCATGGGCGGCCAGGTGGCCCGCAATCACCCGTCCGAAGGCGCCGTCGCCGGCCGGGGCGATGATGTCGAGGGCCATGTTGGGCAACTGGAACCAGGCGTGGCGCGCCCCGCCGTCTCCGCCCACCCACTCCGGCGCCAGACCCAGCAGGCGGCCATAGGCGTCCACCGCCTGATCCAGGTCGAAGACCGCCAGGGCCACATGGTCGAGGCCGGTGACCAGGGGCTGGCCCATCAGATGTAGTCGCGCACGTCGGCCAGTCGGCCCTCGATGGCCGCCGCCGCGGCCATGGCCGGGCTGAGCAGATGGGTGCGTCCGCCGCGGCCCTGCCGGCCCTCGAAGTTGCGGTTGGAGGTCGAGGCGCAGCGCTCGCCCGGCGCCAGGCGGTCGGGGTTCATCCCCAGGCACATGGAGCAGCCCGGTTCGCGCCAGTCGAAGCCGGCGGCCTTGAAGATGGCGTCCAGCCCCTCCTCCTCCGCCTGGGCCTTCACCAGGCCCGAGCCCGGCACCACCATGGCCTTGACGTGGGGGGCCACCAGCCGGCCTTCCAGAAAGGCCTTCTGCGCCACCTGGGCGGCGGAGCGCAGATCCTCGATGCGGCTGTTGGTGCACGAGCCGATGAAGACCCGGTCGATCCGGGCCTCGGTGATCGGCTGGCCGGCGGTCAGGCCCATATAGTCGAGCGCTCGCGTCGCAGAGGCCCGCTTGTCCGGGGTGGCGAAGCTGTCCGGGTCGGGGACGCGCCCGTCGATGGGCATGACGTCCTCTGGCGAGGTGCCCCAGGTGACGAGGGGGGCGATGGCCGCCGCGTCCAGGCGGATCTCCCGGTCGAAGACGGCGTCCTCGTCGGTGAAGAAGCTCTTCCAGTGGGCCAGCGCCATCTCCCAGGCCGCGCCCTTGGGCGCCGCGGGCCGGCCGCGCATATAGTCGAAGGTGGTCTCGTCCGGCGCCACCAGGCCCGCCCGCGCCCCGGCCTCGATGGTCAGGTTGCAGAGCGTCATGCGCCCTTCCATGGACAGCGCCCGGATGGCCTCGCCGGCATATTCGATCACATGACCGGTGCCGCCCGCCGTGCCGATGGCGCCGATGACGGCCAGGGCGAAGTCCTTGGCGCCGACGCCGGGCGCCGGCGTCCCGTCGATGACCACGCGCATGTTCCTGGACTTGGCCTGACGCAGGGTCTGGGTGGCCAGGACGTGCTCGACTTCCGAGGTGCCGATGCCCTGGGCGAGCGCGCCGAAGGCGCCGTGGGTGGAGGTGTGGGAATCGCCGCAGACAATGGTCATGCCCGGCTGGGTGCGGCCCTGTTCGGGACCCACCACATGGACGATGCCGTTGCGGATATCCCCCATGGGGAAGAATTCGATGCCGTTGTCGGCCACATTGCGCTCCAGGGTCTGGAGCTGGAGGCGCGCCTCCTCGTCGGCCACCGCGCCCACCCCCAGGGCCTGGCCCTCGGTGGGGACATTGTGGTCGGCCACGGCCAGGGTGCGATCGGGCCTGCGCACCGGGCGGCGCGCGGCGCGAAGGCCGGCGAAGGCCTGGGGCGTCGTCACCTCGTGGATCAGGTGCAGGTCGATATAGAGGATCGCTTCACCGTCCTGCTGCGCAACGAGGTGAGCGTCCCAGATCTTGTCATAGAGGGTCTTGCCGGCCATGGGCGGCTATGTAGGAGGCGCAGCCCCGTCACGTAAAGGTCGCAGTGGCGCCCTTGATCCCCGTGGAGGCCTATGGGATGGCCATGCGTTCCCAGGGCCACAGCCCAAGGAGCAGGCCCGAGCCGCATGACACCGGAGAGCGACGTCCAGGACGAGCGGGAGCTGGCGCGGGCCACGACCCTGATGATGGTGGATTCCGCCGCCGCCACGGCGGTGACGGCGGTCACCTCGGGCATCGTCCTGGCGGCCTTCGCCCTCTATCTGGGGGCGTCCAACTCGGTCATCGGCCTGTTGGCGGCCCTGCCCTTCCTGACCCAGCTGATCCAGGCGCCGGCCGTGCCCCTGGTGGAGAAGCTGCGCCGCCGCCGCGCCATCGCCGCCACCGCGGCCTTCTGCGCCCGGCTCAATCTTCCGGTCATGGCGGCCATCGCGCTCCTGCCCCACAACGGCTGGAGCCTCACGGCCCTGGTGGTCACCCAGCTGCTGATCGGATCGCTGGGCGCGGTGACCAGCTGCGCCTGGAATTCCTGGGTGCGCGACCTGATCCCCGAGGCGCGGCTGGGCGCCTTCACCGCCCGGCGGACGCTGGTGGCCACCGCCGTCACCCTCAGCGTCACCATCCTGTCGGGGGTGGCCCTGGACCGGGTGGCTGAGGCCGAGCGGGGCATGATCTTCGCCGCCTTCTTCGCCGTGGCCTTCCTGCTGGGCCTGGTCAGCGTCGCTGCGCTGGCCCGCACGCCGGAACCGCCCATGCCGCCGCCCGCCCCGGGGGTGAACCTGCTGCGGCTGCTGCGCGCGCCCTTGCGGGACGAGAATTTCCGCCGGCTGATTTTCTTCCTGTCGTCGTGGCAGTTCGCGGTGAACCTGGCGAGCCCGTTCTTCACCGTCTATTTCGTCAGCCAGCTCAACTATCCCATCACCTTCGTCATCGTGCTCAGCGTGGTGAGCCAGGCGGCCAATATCGCGGTGCTGCGGACCTGGGGCCAGCTGTCGGACCGGTTCTCCAACAAGTCGGTGCTGCATGTGGCCGCCCCGGCCTACATCCTCTGCATCGCCGCCACGGCGCTCACCTCCCAGATCGACGACCGGCAGCTGGCCGCGGCCTATCTCATCGGTCTGCATGTGGCCTTCGGGGCCGCCGCCGCCGGGGTGGGCCTGGCCACGGTGAACATCGCCCTGAAGCTCGCCCCCCGGGGCGCGGCCACGGCCTATATCGCCGCCAACACCCTGATCACCTCCCTGGCCGCAGCGGCCGCGCCGATCCTGGGCGGACTGTTCGCCGACTTCTTCGCCGCCCGCGAGCTGCAGCTGCTGATCCGCTGGTCGCGCCCGGGCGCCGATGTGGACGTGCTGCATCTGGCGTTCAACAACTGGGACTTCTACTTCCTGATGTCGGCGCTTCTGGGCCTCTACGCCCTGCACCGCCTGACGCTCGTCCGCGAGGCCGGGGAGGTGGAGCAGAAGGAGATGGTCAGCCAGGTGATGAGCGAGGCCCGCCGGGTGGTGGCCAACCTCTCGCCGGTGGCCGGGCTGAAGATGATGCAGGCCTTCCCCGCGGGCCGACTGATGGAGCGCCGCCGCCGCCGCCGCCCCGAGCGGGAGGCCGAGCAGCAGGCCCTTGCCGAGGCGGGGGCCGAAGCCCAGGCTGCGCCGGTGGAGGCCTGAGGGTCGGGCGAGGCGGACGGGCCGAACGACCTCGCGCATCATTGTTCTATGGCGAGGCTTGCCCCATCTTGGGATGATGCCGTCCGCCGCCGCCACCGACTGGGACCTGTTTCAGAGCCTGCACGCCGTCCTCGAAGCCGGCAGCCTGTCGGCCGCCGCCCGCCAGAGGGGCATGACCCAGCCCACCATCGGGCGCCATATCGAGGCCCTGGAGCAGCGCCTGGGCGCCCCGCTCTTCCTGCGCTCGCCCCGGGGGCTGCAACCCACGGACCTGGCCCTGGAGCTGCGACCCCGTCTGGAGGACATGGCCGCGGCCGTGGCCTCGGCCCTGCGCGACGTGGAAGGCGCCGCCACCCAGACCTCCGGCGTCGTGCGCCTCACGGCCACCGAGAGCGTCGGCGTGGAGATCCTGCCGCCCATACTGGCCGATTTTCACCGCCGCCATCCGGGGATCGTGGTGGAGCTCACCGTCTCCAACCGCCATGCGGACCTCACCCGCCGGGACGCCGACATCGCCGTGCGCATGGGCCGCCCCACCCAGAACAGCCTGGTGGCCCGCAAGGTGGGCGTGGTGCATCTGGGCCTCTATGCGGCGCCGGACTATGCCGCGCGGAGCGGCTTGCCGGCGAGCGTGGACGAGCTGGACCAGCACCCCATCATCGGATTTGACAGCGTTGTGCCCCCCCTGCAGGGCAAGGTGGACATCGGCCGCCCCATCACCCGCGAGATCTTCGCCTTCCGCAGCGACAGCGACGTGGCCCAGCTGGCGGCCCTGCGGGCGGGCTTCGGCATCGGCGCCTGTCAGAGGGCGGTGGCTGCGCGCTACGGCCTGCTGCCGGTGCTGGAGGACGACTTCAACATCGAGATGGAGATGTGGCTGTGCATGCCTGAGGGCCTGGGCATGACGCCGCGCATGCGCCTGATGTTCGACCATCTGGCCGAGGGGCTGAAAGCCTGCATCCAGGGTCAGCCGCCGCCCACGCAAAACGGGCGGCCCTGAGGGGACCGCCCGTCGCAATCGTTCGCCTCCGCCTGAGGGCGGAGGGTCTTATTCGGCTTCGGCCTTGGCGGCGGCGGAGGCCTCGGCGCGGGCCGTGCGCTCGGCCTTGTCGGCCTCGCGTTCGGCGGCGGTCAGCTGGCGCTCGGCGATCCGCGCCGACTTACCGCGACGGTCGCGCAGATAGTAGAGCTTGGCCCGGCGCACGACGCCGCGGCGCTTGACCTCGATGGATTCGATCATCGGCGACAGGATGGGGAAAACCCGCTCCACGCCCTCGCCGAAGGAAATCTTGCGGACGGTGAAGTTCTCGTCGACGCCCTCGCCGGAGCGGGCGATGCAGACGCCTTCATAGGCCTGGACGCGCTCGCGCTCGCCTTCCTTGATGCGCACATTGACGCGCACGGTGTCGCCCGGACGGAAGTCGGGGATGCTGCGGACGGCCTTGAGGCGGTCGGCCTCTTCCTTGCGGAGCTGTTCGATCACGTTCATCGGTTCAATTCCTTTGTCACTGGGCTTTACTCGCCCTTTGCCTGTTGATTGGCGAGATGAAGCGCCCAGAGGTCCGGACGCCGTTCCCGCGTAGCGATCTCCCGTTGCTCAGCCCGCCATCTGGCGACCTGGGCGTGGTGCCCGGAAAGCAGCACCTGGGGGATGTCGAGTCCTTCGAAGGTCCGCGGCCTCGTGTACTGCGGATGCTCCAGGAGCCCGTCCTCGAAACTCTCTTCACTGAGGCTGGCCGCCTGGCCGAGGACGCCGGGCACCAGCCTTACGCACGCTTCGATGGTCAGCATGGCCGCGACCTCGCCGCCGGCCAGGACCGCGTCGCCCACGGCGACCTCTTCGAACCCGCGGGCGTCGAGCACCCGCTGATCCACCCCCTCGAACCGACCGGCCAGGACGATCAGTCCCGGACCCTGGGCCCATCGCCGCACCCGCGCCTGGGTCAGGGGTCGACCCCGGGCGCTCATGTACAAAAGCGGCCGCCCACGCGCCTCGATGCTGTCCAGCGCCGAGGCGATGACGTCCGCCCGAAGAACCTGCCCCGGACCGCCCCCAGCGGGGGTGTCGTCGAGGAAGCCGCGCTTATCCTTGGAAAAGCCGCGAATGTCCACCGTTTCCAGCGTCCAGAGGCCCTGCTCCTTCCAGGCCGTGCCGATCAGCGACACGCCGAGGGGGCCGGGAAAGGCCTCGGGGAACATGGTCAGCACGGTGGCGTCAAAGGACATGGCCGCCATCTGCACCAGCTTGGCCCACATGGAAAGGCTGCGCCTTGCCGCAATCGCGCGCAGGGGTTAAGCCGTCGCGCTTTCGCACCTGCAACATACGATAAGCCATTCCCATGGAAGACACGCCCGAGATCCTGCCCGACACCCTGGCGCTGGAACGCATCGAACAGAACCTCTTCCGCGGGGTGAGCCCCCAGGGCGGGCCGCCGCGCATCTTCGGCGGCCAGGTGATCGCCCAGTCCCTGCTGGCGGCCTATGAGACGGTGGAAGACCGGATCTGCCACTCGCTG
Organism: Phenylobacterium sp.; assembly: GCF_036723115.1. Taxonomy (GTDB): domain Bacteria; phylum Pseudomonadota; class Alphaproteobacteria; order Caulobacterales; family Caulobacteraceae; genus Phenylobacterium. The sequence continues at coordinate 15,873 of NZ_DAIMHV010000039.1, forward strand.
CACTGCTATTTCATCCGGCCCGGCGACCCGCGCATCCCGATCCTGTTCGAGGTGGACCGCTCCCGCGACGGGGGCACCTTCACCACCCGCCGGGTGATCGCCGTGCAGAACGGCAAGCAGATCTTCAATCTCGCCGCCTCCTTCCAGGTGGTGGAGGACGGGTTTGAGCACCAGTCGCCCATGCCCAAGGTTCCGGGTCCCGACGAGCTGCCCACCGAGGCCGAGGCCATGAAGAAGGCCGCCGAGAAGATGCCGCCGGAGATGCGCAAGATGATGTCGCGTCCGCGGCCCATCGAGATGCGCGGCCGCGACGCCTTCGGCTTCGGCGGAAACACCAAGCCCACCGAGGGCAAGTCCGACGTCTGGATCCGCGCCACCGGCGCCATCGGCGACGACCCGCGCATGCATCAGGTGATCCTGGCCTATGCGTCGGACATGAACCTGCTGTCGACCGCCATGCGCCCGCACGGGGTGGCCTGGCAGACGCCGGGCCTGCAGTCGGCCAGCCTCGACCACGCCATGTGGTTCCATAAGCCGTCCAACTTCAACGACTGGCACCTCTACACCCAGGACAGCCCCTCGGCCTCCGGCGGGCGGGGTTTCGTGCGCGGGGCGCTCTACGCCCAGGACGGGACCCTGGTGGCCTCGGTGGCGCAGGAAGGCCTGATGCGGATGCGCAAGGGCGACTGACGCGCTCAAGGGCCGTCGCAATGACGACGAAGGGCGCGGGGACAAGGGGCGCAAGGACAGGGGGGGCGCCCTTCGTGCCTTCGTGTCCGGGCGAAATCGATGCGCCGGCCCGTTCGGCCGGCGCGGGTCTGAACCCCTACTCCGTCTCCGCAGGTCGCACGGCCACCAGCCGGCCCTCGGGAATCTTCACCTCGGGCACGGTCTCGCGGGTGAAGGGCAGCCACCAGCTGGCGCCCGCAGGCGGCTGGATCTCCAGGAGGTCGCCGGCGCCGAAGTCCTGGACCGACTTCACCTTGCCCAGAGCCTCGCCTTCGGCGGTCGCCACCGAAAGCCCGATAAGGTCGGCCAGGTAGAATTCGTCCTCGTCGGGGGGCGGCAGGCTGTCACGGGTGATGAACAGGCGCAGGCCCCTCAGCGCCTCGGCCTCCTCGCGGGTGGCCACCTCCCGGGCGCGGGCGATGATGCCGCCCTTCACCGGCCGCGCGGCCGACAGGTTCAGGGCCGGCTCGCCGGAGTCACGCAACAGCGTCCCATAGGCCGGCAGGGCCATGGGGTCCTCGGTGAAGGTGGTGATGCGGATCTCGCCGCGCACCCCGAAGGCGCCGGCCACCCGGGCCACCTGGATCAGCCGTTCGCTCATGCGGGACTACTCGAATGAAGGCGCCGATGCCGTCCCCGCGACAGGCGAGGACGGCGTCGCACGTCCAGAGAGCCTTAGCCCTCCTGGGCGGTCTCTTCGGCCGGGGCGGCCGGAGCCTCTTCGGCGGCGGCGGGCTCTTCGGCCGGGGCCTCTTCAGTTGCGGCGGGGGCGGCGGCGGCTTCAGCCGCGGCGGCGGCGCGGTCGGCCTCGCGCTGGGCGCGTTCCTCGGCGCGTTCCTTGGCCTTGCGGCCCGGCTCGGCCTTGCTCGGATTGTTGCCGGCTTCCCACTTCACCAGGCCTTCCTGCGACAGGAAGCGGGCGACGCGGTCGGTGGGCTGGGCGCCCTTCTTGATCCAGTCCTGGATGCGCTCGACCTTCAGGGTGACGCGGCTCGGGTCATCCTTCTTGAGCAGCGGGTTGTAGGCGCCGACCTTTTCGATGAAGCGGCCGTCGCGGGGCGAGCGGCTGTCGGCGACGACGATGTGGTAGTAGGGGCGCTTCTTGGCGCCGCCACGGGCGAGACGGATCTTGAGCATGGGTCTTCCTTGTAGGCTCTAGGATTTCTTGAAGGGGTTGAAGCCCGGCGGCAGACCGCCGCCGAGGCCGGGAAGCTTGGGCCCCCCGAGATTGGGACCCCCCAGACCGGGGCCGCCGAGACCGGCCAGCTTGGCCTGGGCCTCTTCGATCTCCGCCTGGGTGGGCATGGGCATCTTGCCGCCGCCCATGGCCTTGAGGCGGGCCATGTCGGCGCCGCCCCCGCCGCCGGTGAGCATGCCGGCCATCCTGGCGAAGCCCTTGCCGCCGTCGCGGCTCATCATCTTGAAGGCGTCGGCCATCTGGCGATGCTGTTTCAGGAGCCGGTTCACATCGGCCACGTCCACGCCCGCCCCCTTGGCGATGCGGCGCTTGCGCGAGGCCTGGAGGATGTCGGGCTTCTTCCGCTCGGCCTTGGTCATGGACGAGATGATCGCCGCCTGACGGTCCAGCATCTTGTCCGAGATATTGGCCTCGGACATCTGCTTCTTCATCTTCTGGACGCCGGGCAGGAAGCCCATCAGCCCTTCCATGCCGCCCATGCGCTTCATCTGCGACAGCTGGTCGGCCATCATGTCCAGGTCGAACTGGCCCTTGGCCAGCTTCTTGGCCATGGCCTCGGCCTTGGCCTGGTCCAGGTCCTGGGCGGCCTTCTCCACCAGGGCGACCACGTCCCCCTGGCCCAGGATGCGCCCGGCCACCCGGCGGGCGTCGAAGACGTCCAGGCCGTCGATCTTTTCCGAGACGCCCAGGAACTTGATGGGCAGGCCGGTGACCGCCCGCATGGAGAGCGCCGCCCCCCCGCGCCCGTCGCCATCGGCGCGGGTCAGGACCAGGCCGGTCAGCGGCAGGCGCTCATGGAAGGCCTTGGCGGTGCGCACCGCGTCCTGGCCGGTGAGCGCGTCGGCCACCAGCAGGGTCTCGGACGGGGTGGCGATCTTCGCGATCTCCGCGGCCTCGGCCATCATGGCCTCGTCCAGGGTGGTGCGCCCGGCGGTGTCGAGGATCAGGACGTCATAGCCCTGCAGCTTGGCCGCCGAGAGCGCCCGGCGGGCGATGTCGGGCGCCGACTGGCCGGCCACGATGGGCAGGGAGTCCACGCCGGCCTGGGTCGCCAGGGTGGCCAGCTGCTCCATGGCCGCGGGCCGTCGGGTGTCGAGGGAGGCCAGCAGAACCTTCTTGCGCTCGCGGGCCAGGCGCAGGGCCAGGCGCCCGGCGGTGGTGGTCTTGCCCGACCCCTGCAGGCCGGCCATCATCAGCACCGTGGGCGGGTTGCTGGACAGGCGCAGGCCTTCCACCGTGTCACCGCCCAGCATGTCCACCAGGCCGTCATAGGTGATCTTGATCACCTGATCGGTGGGACGGACCGAGCGCAGCACCTCCTCGCCGGAGGCGCGTTCCTTGGCCTTGGCGATGAAGTCGCGCACCACCGGCAGGGCCACGTCGGCCTCCAGCAGGGCGATGCGCACCTCGCGCAGGGCCTCGTCGATGTGCTTTTCGGACAGCACGCCGTGGCCCGACAGACGGTCGAATACCCCGGACAGCCGCTCAGAAAGTGCGTCGAACATCCAAACTCCCACGGCGCGACGCGGTCACGCCTGATCTTTTCCGTTCAGGTTTCCCCTGCGAGCATAGGGAACCTGGAGCCCAAACGCGATCGACCCCCGTGGACGATCACGTCGACGGGGGGCCTCGCCGCCCTCGTCCCATATGGTGATGGGGGTCGTGGCGG
>NZ_DAIMHV010000040.1:0-19274 GCF_036723115.1 Phenylobacterium sp.
TCGCGCCCGAGCCACTGGCCCCGGCGGTCAAAATCGGAGGCGCGGATATACGGGAAGCTCAGGCCCCGGTCAATGGCGCGGGGCCTGCAGGCCCTCAGCGCCCCTTGAAGTCCGGCTTCCGCTTCTCGACGAAGGCGGCCATGCCCTCCTTCTGGTCCTCGAAGGCGAAGAGGGAGTGGAACAGCCGCCGCTCCACCGCCACCCCGGCCGACAGGGTGGTCTCGTAGGCGGTCTCCACCAGCTCCTTGTTCATCATCACCGCCACGGGGGATTGGGCGGCGATCCTGGCGGCGGCGGCCAGGGCCTCCTCCACCAGCGTGTCGGCGGGAAGGATGCGCGAGACCAGGCCCGCGCGCTCGGCCTCGGCGGCGTCCATCATGCGGCCCGTCAGCACCATCTCCATGGCCTTGGACTTGCCCACGAAGCGGGTCAGGCGCTGGGTGCCGCCGATGCCGGGCATGACGCCGAGATTGATCTCCGGCTGGCCGAACTTCGCCGTGTCGGCGGCCAGGATGAAGTCGCACATCATGGCCAGCTCGCAGCCGCCCCCCAGGGCGAAGCCGGACACCGCGGCGATGATCGGCTTGCGCGCCTGCTCGATGGCCCGGGCCGCGGCGGTGAAGGTGTCGGCCAGGAACATGTCCGCATAGGACTTGTCGGCCATCTCCTTGATGTCGGCGCCGGCGGCGAAGGCCCGCTCCGAGCCGGTGAGGACGAGGCAGCGCACCGCCGCGTCGGCCTCGGCGGCGGAAACCGCCTGGGCCAGTTCCGCCAGCAGGGCCTGGTTCAGGGCGTTCAGCGCCTGGGGCCGGTGGAGGCGGATGAGGGTGACCGGCCCGTGGGCCTCGACGATCAGGGTCTCATAGCTCTGGGCGGACATGGCGGCCTCCGTGCGGTCGGCGTTGGGGCGTTGGGGCGTTCGGGCGTGGACCCGCGATTAAGGCCCTTCGACTTCATAGCCAAGGGCGCGCAGGCGATGGGGCAGGCCATCCTCACCCATCAGGTGGCCCGCGCCCACCACCACCACGGTGCGGCCCGAGCCTTCCAGCCGCGCGTGCAGCTGCGCCACCCAGTCCCGGTTTCGGGCGGTGACCATCCGCTCATAGAGGGCCGGGGCGGCCTGGCGCAGGGGGGTCAGGGTCTCGGCCTCCAGGGCGGCCTGATCCCCGGCCATCCAGGCGGCGATCAGGCGATAGAAAGCCTCGGGGTCCTCCTCCAGCTGGCGCAGGGTCTCGGCCAGGCTCGCGGCCTGCTCGTCCAGGGGGGCGGCGGAGAAGAGCGCGATCTGCTGCTCGGCGCTCTCCAGGGCGCGCCGCTCCACCGCAGCCGGCGCCAGGGCGCTGATCTGGCGCTCCACCCCGTGGGAGATGTCGGCACCCTGGGCGGCCAGCACGCCGGCGGCCACCAGCACCTCGGCGAACCAGGGCTTGAGCTGGGCCAGGGTGGCCATGGGCAGGTCGTGGCGCTGCGCCAGCCGCTGCAGCCGGGCCAGGCTCTCGGGGTCCAGGGTGTCGGCCAGGGCCTGGCCGGGGGGCATCATGCCGTGGCGCAGGGCGAGGGCGGCGGCCTGGGCCTCCGTGCCCGGATCCACCGGCAGCTCGAACCAGAGGTCGTCGGCCTCGGCCAGGGCCGCGTCCAGGGCTTCCGGCCGCCAGTCCAGCCCCGGCGGCAGCACATGGACCGAGCCGAACAGGGTCATTTCGGAATCGGCGTCGCGCACCACCCAGACGGCGGGCCGCGGCTCGGCCTGGACAGGGGCCGGGGCGCAGGCGGCCACCAGGGCCGCCAGGGCCAGGATGAGACCTGGGGCGGCCAGACCTTTGAAGCGGAGACCCATGGAACTACCTCTGACAGCGCGGACAGTAGAAGGTGGAGCGTCCGGCCTGCACCTGGCGGGCGATGGTCCCGCCGCAGCCCGGGTTGCGGCAGGCTTCGCCTTCGCGTCCGTAGGCGGCGAAACTATGTTGGAAATAGCCCAGGGCGCCGTCGGCGGCGGCATAGTCGCGCAAGGTCGACCCGCCCGCGGCGATGGCCGCGGTCAAGACCTCGCGCACGGCCTGGACCAGCAGGGCGAGGCGGGCGCGGCGGATCGATCCGGCCGGCCGAAAGGGCGAGATGCGCGCCTGGTTCAGGGCCTCGCACACATAGATGTTGCCCAGGCCCGCCACGATCCGCTGGTCCAGCAGCAGGGTCTTGGGGCCTTGTCGGCGCCCGGCGAAGGCCCGCGCCAGTTGGTCGGCGTCAAAGGCCTCGGACAGGGGCTCAGGCCCCATGCCGGCAAACCAGGGGTGATGGGCCAGATCTTCTGTGGGAATGAGGCCCATATAGCCGAACCGGCGGGGATCATAATAGGTGACCCGTCCGCCCCCTTCGGTCTCGAAGACCACATGGGCGTGTCGGGGGTCGGGGTCGGCGGCGTAGACGAACCGGCCGGGCCGCTCCGTACCTTGCGGGCGGGCGATCTCGAAGCGTCCGCTCATGCCCAGATGCATGACGAGGGTGTCCCCCCGGTCGGTGGGGGCCAGCACATATTTGGCCCGGCGCGCCAGGGCGCCGATGCGCGCGCCGGACAGGCGCTGGACGAAATCCGGCGGAAAGGGAAAGCGCAGGTCCGGGCGGCGGGCCTCCACGCGGCTCAGACGCTGGCCGTCCAGCACCGGGGCCAGGCCCCGCCGGACGGTTTCGACCTCGGGAAGTTCAGGCATGTCTCTTCGATTGGCAGAGGCGGGCGTCGGGATCAACTTCGCGGGCCGACGGACGATCTCAGGCGCGATCTGAGACGGGCTGTGCTGGCGCCCCGCTCCGCAGAGAGCTAAGACGCCCCCATGACCGGTCCCCACGCCACCTTCGGCTTCCGCGATGTCGCCGCCGATGAGAAGCCGCGCCTGGTGCGCGGCGTGTTCGACAGCGTCGCCAAGCGCTACGACCTGATGAACGACCTGATGAGCGGGGGCGTCCACCGCCTGTGGAAGGACGCCGTGGCCGCCCGGCTCAACCCCCAGCCCGGCGAGGTGATCATCGACTGCGCCGGGGGCACCGGCGACATGGCCCGCCGCTTCGCCCGCATGGCGCGCCGGGCCAAGGCGCGCCGCGGCGGGGACGACGCCCTGATCCACCTGATCGACTACAATGCCGAGATGATCGCCGCCGGCCGCGAGCGGGGCTATGAGCCGGAGATCATCTGGAGCGTGGGCGACGCCCAGCGCCTGCCCCTGCCCGACGCCTTCGCCGACGCCTATGTGATCAGCTTCGGCATCCGCAACGTCACCGATGTCCTGGCCGCCCTGCGCGAGGCCCGCCGCGTGCTCAAGCCCGGCGGCCGCTTCCTGTGCCTGGAATTCTCGCGCCCGGTCACCGAGGCGCTTCAGAAGGCTTATGACGCCTATTCGTTCAAGGTCATCCCCGCCGTGGGCGAGGTGGTGGCCAAGGACCGGGAGTCCTACCAGTATCTGGTTGAAAGCATCCGCCGCTTCCCCGACCAGCGGACCTTCGCTGACATGATGGGGCAGGCAGGCTTTTCCCGAGTCAGCTACACCAACTTCACCGGGGGGGTGGCGGCCCTGCATCAGGGCTGGGCGATCTGAGCATGGCGCGTCCCGCCGCCTATGGCCGGCTCTTCACCGCGGCCTGGACCCTGGCCCGGCATGACGCCCTGCTGCCGGCCGAGCTGGAGGCCCAGTATCCGCCCCCGATCCGCGACCTCGGCCGCGTCCTGCGCCGCCTGGGCGGCAAGGAGGCCAAGAACGGCCGGCCGGGCGAGCGCCTGGCCCGGGCCCTGGTGCAGCTGGGGCCGGTGGCCATCAAGCTGGGACAGCTCTTGTCCACCCGCGCCGACATTTTCGGCGCCCCGTTCGCCGAGGATCTGGCGCGACTGAAGGACCGCCTGCCGGCCTTTCCCGACGCGGTCGCCCGCCGACAGGTGGAGCTGGCCCTGGGCGCGCCGGTGGAGACCCGCTTCGCCGAGTTTGGCGAGGTGGTGGGCGCCGCCTCCCTGGCCCAGGCCCATGCCGCGCGCCTGCATGACGGGCGCAAGGTGGCGGTCAAGGTGCTGCGCCCCGGCGTGGGGGCGCAGGTGGCGCGGGATTCGGCGGCCCTGACGGAGGCCGCCCGGCTGGTGGCCCGCTACGTGCCGGCCGCCCGCCGGCTGGAGCCCGAGGCCTTCGCCCGCACGGTGATCCGGGCTACGGAGCTGGAGCTGGACCTGCGGCTGGAGGCCGCCGGTTGCGACGAGCTGGGCGAGGTCATGGCCCGCGACGGCTATATGAGCGCGCCCAAGGTGATCTGGGAGGGGGTGGGCAAACAGGTCCTGACGCTCGAATGGGCGCAAGGGGCGCCCCTGTCGGACGAGGCGACGCTCGCCCTGCCGGACCTGGACCGCCCGGCGCTCGCGGCCAATCTGCTGCGGGCCTTCCTGTCCCAGGCCCTGGACCACGGGGTGTTCCACGCCGACCTGCACGAGGGCAACCTGTTCGTGGCCGCCCCGGCCCGCATCACGGCGGTGGATTTCGGCATTGTGGGCCGCCTGGGGCCGGAGGAGCGCCGCTACCTCGCCGAGATCCTCTACGGCTTCCTGGAGCGCGACTACGCCAAGGTGGCCGAGATGCACTTCCGGGCGGGCTATGTGCCGGCCCATCACGACCGGGCGGCCTTCGCCCAGGCCCTGCGCGCGGTGGGCGAGCCGGTCTTCGGCCGCTCGGCCAGCGAGGTCTCCATGAGCCGGGTGCTGATCCAGCTCTTCGAGATCACCGCCCTGTTCGACATGCACCTGCGGCCGGAACTGGTGCTGCTGCAGAAGACCATGATGACCGTGGAAGGGGTGGCCCGACGCCTGGACCCCGACTGCGACATCTGGGCGGCCGCCGATCCGGTGGTTCGCCGCTGGATCACCCGCGAACTGGCGCCTCCGGCCCAGGCGCGGCGTCTGGCGCAGGAGACGGTGGACATCATCGCCGGTCTGCGCCGCCGCCTTCAGGCCGAAGAGGTCCAGCCGCCGGCCCCCGTCACGGCCGAACGGGACCCGGCCTGGATGTGGTTCCTGCTGGGCGCGCTCACCGCCGGCGGCGCCTTCCTGCTGGGCGCCCTGGCCTAGAGCGCGTTCCGATAAGTGGGAACCGGTTATCGGCCCACAACGCGCGTTCAACAGGCAAGCTGGGCGGTGATCCGATTTCTTCGTGAAATCGGATCACCGCCTAAGCACGCGCCCAGGGCCGGGGCGCGGGTCAGTCGCCGCGGGTCGCTTCCCGGGCCTTCTGCTCTTCCCAATAGGCGCGGCCGTTGTCGGGCTTGAACATGGTCCGCGGCGCCCCCTGGGCGGTGGCCACGGCGAAGATGTTGGCCTGCGGATCATAGATCAGGGTGTCGCCATTGCCCCGCCGAAGGGTCTCGGCCCCGGCCGGCGGCGAGTTGACGAAGGCGTGGGCCTTGCGGACGAAGTCGTCCAGGCTGGCGGCGCCAAAGGTCTCGCCATTGCGCGCATAGGCCCGCTCGGCGTTCTCCTGGGCGGTGTAGCGCTGGGTCTCCGACCACATGGGCCGGCCGTCCACCTGCGGGACGGGGCTGCGGCCCGATCGCGCGTCCGGCCCCGGCGCCCGGGCCACGGCGTCCTGGCCCGCCGCATCGGCCGAGGGCGCCCCCGCCGGCGCCTGGGCCGGCTGCACCGCCGAGGGGCCGTTGTCGCAGGCGCTCAGCATCAACAGGCTGGCCGAAGCGGCCAGCAGAACCGAAACTCGCATCCTCATCACCCTTCCCCTCACAACCGGTCCCCTTTGGGCCTTTGCCATCTCGCCTTGTCACCCGGGCCGCGCTCAGCCCCAGGCTGCGCCGGAACGAACAAAGAACATGGCGGAGATTTTGTCCAGAGCCCATATGCGGCTATAGCCACATCCAAGCTTGAAGGGGGGCCGGCCGCCTTGTCGGAACAGCGCGTTCTACTGATCGTCGGGGGCGGCATCGCCGCCTACAAAGCCCTGGAGCTCACCCGGCTGCTGCGCAAGGCCGGGGTGGCGGTGCGGCCCATCCTCACCGCCGCGGGCGCCCAGTTCGTCACCCCGCTCTCCCTCTCGGCCCTGGCCGAGGACAGGGTCTATTCCGAGCTCTTCTCCCTCACCGACGAGGCCGAGATGGGCCATATCGAGCTTTCCCGCTCGGCCGACCTCGTTGTGGTGGCGCCGGCCACCGCCGACCTCATGGCCAAGGCGGCCAACGGTCTGGCGGGCGACCTGGCCTCCACCACCCTGCTGGCCACCGACAAACCCGTGCTCATGGCGCCGGCCATGAATGTGCGCATGTGGGAGCATCCGGCCACAAGGCGGAACCTCGCCGTCCTGAAGGCTGACGGCGTGGCCTTCGTGGGGCCGGACGAGGGGGCCATGGCCTGCGGGGAGTTCGGGTTTGGCCGCATGGCCGAGCCCCAGGCCATCTTCGAGGCGATCATGGCGCGGCTGGCCGGTCCGGCGCCCAGGCCCCAGTTGGGACCCTTGGCGGGTCGTCGGGCCATCGTCACCGCCGGCCCCACGGCCGAGCCCATCGATCCGGTGCGCTATCTGACCAACCGGTCCAGCGGCAAGCAGGGCTACGCCATCGCCGAGGCCCTGGCCGCCCTGGGCTGCGAGGTGACCCTGGTCTCCGGCCCCACCGCCCTGCGGGCGCCGGCCGGCGTGCGCCGGGTGGAGGTGGAGACCGCCCGCCAGATGCTGGCCGCCTGCCAGGCGGCCCTGCCCGCCGACCTGGCCGTCTGCGTGGCCGCCGTGGCCGACTGGCGCCCGGCGCAGGAAGGGGCGGTGAAGATCAAGAAGGGGACCGACGGGCCGCCGCCCATCGCCCTGGTGGAGAACCCCGACATCCTGGCCACCCTGTCCGCGCCGGGCCCTGGCCGCCCGCGCCTGGTGGTGGGCTTCGCCGCCGAGACCAACGATGTGGAGGCCTACGCCCAGGCCAAGCTTCAGCGGAAGGGCTGCGACTGGATCGTGGCCAATGACGTCAGCATCGAAGGGACCATGGGCGGGGACGACAACGCCGTCTCCATCGTCACCGGCCAGGGGGTGGAACGCTGGGATCGCACGGCCAAATCCGAAGTCGCGGCCCGTCTGGCCGCCCGCATGGCGCAGGAGCTTTCGTGACCGCCCCGACCATCAAGATCACCCGCCTGGCGCACAATGCCGACCTGCCGCTGCCGGCCTATGAGACGGCCCTGGCGGCGGGCATGGACCTGCGCGCCGCCGTGCCCGCCGAGGCGCCGGTGGTGCTGCGGCCCATGGAGCGGGCCATGATCCCCACGGGCCTGGCCATGGCCCTGCCGGCGGGCTTCGAGGGCCAGGTGCGGCCCCGCTCGGGCCTGGCGGCCAAGTCCGGGATCACCTGCCTCAATTCGCCGGGCACGGTGGACGCCGACTATCGGGGCGAGATGAAGGTCATACTGATCAATCTGGGCGAGGAAGACTTCACCATCCGCCGGGGCGACCGCATCGCCCAGCTGGTGATCGCCCCGGTCATCCAGGCCGCCTGGGATGAGGTGGACGCCCTGGACGAGACGGCTCGCGGCTCGGGGGGCTTCGGCTCCACCGGCCAGGGCTGAGGCGTCAGTCGGACCAGGCCCGGCCGGCCCGCTCGATCAGGGCGAAGGCGCCGGCCGGCCCCCAGCTGCCGGCGGGATAGGGCTTGGGCGCCATGGCCGCCTCGCCCCAGGCCTCGGCGATGCCGTCCACCCAGCGCCAGGCCTCCTCCACCTCGTCGCGACGGACGAAGAGGGCGCTGTTGCCGACGATCACGTCCAGCAGCAGGCGCTCATAGGCGATCCGCCGCCGGGCGTTGGGGCCGGAATAGGCCTTCAGCAGGGACAGGGACAGGGGCAGGGACTGCAGGCGCATGCCCCTCTGGCTGATGCCGGGCGCCTTGTTCATCAAGATCAGCTCGATGTCCTCATCGGGCTGCAGGTCGATGACCAGGCGGTTGGCGATGAGGTCTCCGTCGGCCGCCCCGCCGAAGATGGAGTGGGGCACGCCCTTGAACTGGATGGCGATCTGGGTGCGCCGTTCGGGCAGGCGCTTGCCCGTACGCAGGAAGAAGGGGACGCCCGCCCACCGCCAGTTGTCGATATCCACCCGCAGGGCGACGAAGGTCTCGGTCTCGCTGGCCGCTCCGCGCTCGGTCTCATAGGCCTCGGCGGCCTGGCCCTGGGCGACGCCGGCGGCGTACTGGCCGCGCACGCTGGCGGCCACGGCCTCGTGGCGGCTGAAGCGGCGCAGGGAGCGCAGCACCTTGACCTTCTCGTTGCGCAGGGAGTCGGCGTCCATGTCCGAGGGCGGCTCCATGGCCACCAGGCAGAGCAGCTGCAGGACGTGGTTCTGCACCATGTCGCGCAGGGCGCCGTACTCGTCATAATAGGGCCAGCGCTCGCCCACCCCTTCGGTCTCGGCCACGGTGATCTGCACGTGGTCGATGGTCAGGTTGTTCCACAGGGGCTCGAACAGGGTATTGGCGAACCGGAGCGCGATGAGGTTCTGGACCGTCTCCTTGCCCAGATAGTGGTCGATGCGGAACACCTGCTCTTCGGTGAAGGCCTCGGCCAAGGCGTCGTTGATCCGCTGCGAGGAGGCGAGATCGCGGCCGATGGGCTTTTCCAGCACGATGCGGCTGGCTGGCGTCGCCAGGCCGCAGGCCGCCAGGGCCCGGCCCACCCCGATATAGAGGCTGGGCGACAGGGCCAGGTAGAAGATCGGCGCCCGGGCGTCCCCCAGGGCTTCCACAATGGCCTTCAGGCTCTCAGGGTCGGTGGCGTCCACGGCGCGATAGTCGATCCGGGCCGAAAACCGCGCCCACGCGTCTGGGTCCACGGCGGTGGGCTGGGCGCGGGCGATCACCGCCTCGCGCACCTCCTCGCGGAAGGCATCCGGCGTCAGGGCGCTGCGGGCCGCGGCGATGATGCGGAAGCCGTCCGGCAGGAAGCCGTCGGCGTCGAGGAAATAGAGGGAGGGAAACAGCATCCGCAGGGCGAGGTCGCCGGCGCCTCCAAACAGGACGATCGCGTCGGCTTCAGGGGCCTTGGGCATGACATCTCCTTGGCGGCGACTCGAGGGCGCGCTGCCCCAACGTCATGACCGGGATTGCGGTTCGTCGTGTCGCGCGGACTTTCCCCTATCCTCGCGCTCCTCGGGAGCCAAGCCGAACCTGCGGCGTTAGAGGCCTCGCAAGGGGGATGGTTCCAAAGTATGACGGTATGTGACGCCTTGATGGCCATCGAGCGCCCGCCCCGGCTCAATCTGACGGGGCACGCCCTGTTCCTGGACCTCGACGGCACGCTGGCGCCCATCGCGCCCCGACCGCAGGATGTGGGTCCCGAGCCCCGACGAACCCAGATCCTGACCCGCCTGGGCGCCGCCATGGACGGTCGGCTGGCGGTGCTGTCTGGCCGCACCCTGGCCGAGATCGATCACATACTCGAGGGTGCGGTGACCCCGGTGGCCGCCGTCCACGGGCTGGACCGCCGGACGCCGGACGGGACCTATCGTCCGGCGACGCCGCACCCGGGCCTGGCCCGGGCGGTGACGGCCTTTCATCGCCTAGCCGCCGCCGATCCGCAGTTGCTGGTGGAGGAAAAGGGGCTCAGCGCGGCCCTGCACTACCGCCTCGCCCCCCATCAGGAGGCCGCCGCCCGGGCGCTGGCGCAGGATCTGGCGGGGGAGACGGGCCTGACCCTGCAGCCGGGCCACATGGTGGTGGAGCTGCGCAGCCCCGGCCCCGACAAGGGTGACAGCCTGGACGACTTCATGGCGCTGCCGCCTTTCGCGGGCGCGGCCCCGGTGTTCGTGGGCGATGATCTCACCGATGAGCCGGCCTTTGAGGCCGCCGTGCGGCGAGGGGGCTTCGGCGTTCTGGTGGGGCCTGTGCGGAACACCGCGGCCCGCTTCCGGTTGGAGCATGTGGACGCCGTGCTCGACTGGCTGGAGGCCGCCCTGTGACCCGCCTCATCGTCATCTCCAATCGCGTGACCCCGCCGGTGGGCAAGGGCGAGGAGAGCGTGGGCGGACTGGCCATGGCGCTGGCCGCGGCTCTGCGGGAGTATTCCGGCCTGTGGTTTGGCTGGAGCGGACGGACCACGCCGCAGTTCAGCGGCCAGCTGGCCATGCGCCGGGTGGAAGGGGTGACCATCGCCACGGTGGACCTGGAGCCCGGCGATGTGGAGGAATATTACAACGGCTACGCCAACAAGACGCTGTGGCCCCTGTTCCACTACCGGGTGGACCTGACCGCCTATGACCGGGCCTTCGACGCCGGCTATCAGCGGGTCAACCGGCGCTTCGCCGAGACCATCGGCCCGCTGATCGAGCCCGACGACCTGATCTGGGTCCACGACTACCACATGATCCCGCTGGCCCGGGAGCTGCGCCGCCTGGGGGTGAAGAACCGGATCGGCTTCTTCCTGCACATTCCCTGGCCGGCCCACCAGCTGCTGGTCACCCTGCCGACCCACAAGGCGCTGGTGGAATCCCTGTTCGACTATGACCTGCTGGGCTTCCAGACCCCGGAATACGCCACGGCCTTCGAGGAATATGTCCTGGCCGAGGCCGGGGGCGGCCGGACCGAGGACGGACGTCTGACCGCCTTCGGGCGGACGGTGGAGTACGGCGCCTTTCCCATCGGCATCGATGCGGCCGACTTCGCCGACATGCTGGGCGCCGAGCGGGCGGGCCGGACCTATGACCGGATGGTGGCCCACACCGTCTTCCGCAAGCTGATCGTCGGCGTGGATCGGCTGGACTATTCCAAGGGACTGGAGGAGCGGTTCGCCGGCTTCGAACGCTTCCTGGCCGACAATCCCGATCTGCGCCGCGAGGTGCTGATGGTGCAGGTGGCGCCGGTCAGCCGCGAGGCGGTGGAGACCTATCAGGAGATCCGCGGCCGGCTGGACGCGCTCAGCGGCCGCATCAACGGCGCCCATGCGGACCTGGCCTGGAACCCCCTGCGGTGCGTCAACCGCAACTATCGCCGCGACGAACTGGCGGGGCTTTACCGGGCGGCCAAGGTGGGGCTGGTGACGCCCCTGCGCGATGGGATGAACCTGGTGGCCAAGGAATATGTGGCCGCCCAGGACCCGGCCGATCCCGGCGTGCTGGTCCTGTCGCGCTTCGCCGGCGCGGCGGGCCAGATGCCCGAGGCCCTGATCGTCAATCCGAACAGTCCCGAGGAGATCTCCGAGGCCCTGAAGCGGGCGCTGACCATGCCCCTGGAGGAGCGGCTCGCCCGCTGGCGCGCCCTGTTCAAGCGCGTGCGGAGCGAGGATGTGAGCGCCTGGCGCGACGCCTTTGTGGACGCCCTGGCCGGTCGGCCCGCAGAGGTCGTCGCGGCGAAGACGCCGCCGGCCCTGGCCAGCTGAGGGCCGCGCCCATGGCCGAAAAGCTCGCGAAGTATCGCCAGATGCGGGACTTCGAGAAGACCGCCGAGCCCTCCGGCCAAAATCCGGTGCAGGCCTCCAACCGCCTGCGCTTCGTCATTCAGAAGCACGCCGCCACCCGCCTGCACTATGACTTCCGCCTGGAGCTGGACGGGGTGTTCAAGTCCTGGGCGGTGACCCGCGGCCCCTCCCGCGATCCCGCCGACAAGCGCCTGGCCGTGGCCACCGAGGACCACCCTCTGGACTATGGGGATTTCGAGGGGACTATCCCCAAGGGTCAGTATGGCGGCGGTTCGGTCATGCTGTGGGACCGGGGCTATTGGGCGCCCGAACCGGGCGTGGACCCGCACAAGGCGCTGAAGGCCGGCGAGCTGAAGTTCGTGCTGGAGGGCGAGCGCCTGCGGGGCGGCTGGGTGCTGGTGCGGATGAAGCGCGACCGCACCGGCGGCAAGCGCGAGAACTGGCTGCTGATCAAGCACCGCGACGAGGGCGTCGTGGAGGGCGACCGTCTGCTGGAAGAGGCCGTCACCTCCATCGCCTCGGGTCGGGAGATGGCGGCGATCACCGCCGGAACGGGCCGTCGCCCCAAGCCCTTCATGGCCGGCCGGTCCAAGGCCGCCGCCCGCGCCGACGCTGTGTGGGCGTCCGAGCCCAAGCCGACCATGTCCCCTCCGGCGAAGACGGTCAGGGCGAAGCCGGTCGGGGCGAATGCGGCCAAGGCTGCGCCGGCGCAGAAGAAGCCGAACAAGGCCTCGGGCCTTCCCGACTTCATCGAGCCCCAGCTCTGCAAGAGCGTCGAACGGCCGCCCCAGGGCAAGGGCTGGGGGCATGAGATCAAGTTCGACGGCTACCGGCTTCAACTGCGGGTCAAGGACGGCCAGGCCCGGCTGAAGACGCGCAAGGGTCTGGACTGGACGCCCCAGTTCCAGGCCATCGCCGACCAGGCTCAGGTCCTGCCCGACGGCCTCTATGACGGGGAGGCCGTGGCCCTGGACGAGAACGGCGCCCCGGACTTTCCCGCCCTGCAGGCCGCCCTGTCGGAGGGCCGCAGCCAGGACCTGATCTTCTTCGCCTTCGACGCCCTCTTCCTGGACGGCGAGGACCTGCGGCCGCTGGCCTTGAGGGCGCGGAAGGCCCGGCTGGAAGCGGTGCTGACAAAGGCCGCCAAGGGACTGAAGGGGCAGATTCGCCCGGTGGCCCACTTCGAGAGCGCCGGCGACGCCGTGCTGCAATCGGCCTGCCGCCTCGCCCTGGAAGGGGTCGTCTCCAAGCGCCTGGACGCGCCCTACCGCTCGGGCCGGGGGGATGACTGGCAGAAGTCCAAGTGCCGGGCGGGTCATGAGGTGGTGATCGGCGGCTGGACGGGCGCCAAGGGCCAGCTCCGGTCCCTGCTGGCTGGTGTCTATCGCGGCGATCATCTGGTCTATGTGGGGCGGGTGGGCACGGGCTTCGGGGCCGCCACCGTCGCCCGGGTGCTGCCGAAGCTTGAGGCCCATGCCGCCCGAACGAGCCCCTTCTCCGGACCCGGCGCCCCGCGCAAGGGCGAGGGTGTGAACTGGGCGAAGCCCGAGCTGGTGGCCGAGATCGAGTTCGCGGGCTGGACGGGCGGGGGCATGGTGCGCCAGGCCGCCTTCAAGGGCCTGCGGGCCGACAAGCCCGCCGCCGAGGTGGAGGCCGAAACCCCGGAACCCGCCCGGAGCGCCAGGCTCGCAGAGCCCAGCCCCGCCACGGTCCAACCTGACAAGCCCAAACCCGCCAGGCCTGCGCGGAAGCCCGCGCCGGCGGGTGCGACCACGGTCATGGGGGTGGTCATCTCCAGCCCGGACAAGGCGCTCTGGCCCCGGTCGGCCGACCAGGACGCGCCCCTGACCAAGACCGATCTCGCCCGCTATTTCGAAGCCGTCGGTCCCTGGATGCTGGACCATATCCGTGGCCGGCCCTGCTCCATCATCCGCGCCCCGGACGGGATCGGCGGACAGACCTTTTTCCAGCGCCATGCGGGCAAGGGCGCCTCCAACCTGATCGCCCAGGTCCAGGTGGAGGGCGACAAGCAGCCCTATCTGCAGATCGACCGGGTCGAGGCCCTGGCGGCCCTGGCCCAGATGGGCGCCATCGAGCTGCACCCCTGGAACTGCCGAGAGGGGGATCCTGAGCGGCCCGGACGCCTGGTCTTCGACCTGGACCCGGGGCCGGGCGTGACCTTCGACGATGTGGTGCAGGCCGCCCGCGACGTGAAAGAACGGCTGGAGGCCCTGGGCCTTGTGGCCTTCTGCAAGACCACCGGCGGCAAGGGGCTCCATGTGGTGACCCCCCTGGCCAAGGCGCGCGGCCTGGACTGGGAGGCGGCCAAGGGTTTCGCCCAGGGCCTGGCCCAGCGCATGGCCGCCGATGACCCCGATCTCTATGTGGCGGTGATGTCCAAGGCCAGGCGGGAGGGCCGGATCTTCGTGGACTATCTGCGCAATTCCAGACTGGCCACGGCGGTGGCGCCCCTGTCGCCCCGGGCGCGGGAGGGGGCCGGCGTCTCCATGCCCCTCACCTGGGGCCAGGTGCGCAAGGGCCTGGACCCCCTGCGCTTCACCGTGCGCACGGTTCCCGCCCTGCTGGCCAGGACGGAGGCCTGGGCCGACTATGCGGACGCCGAACGGCCCCTGGCGCCGGCCATCCGCAAGCTCGCCCGCAGCTGACACGCGGCGCGCCCGCGCCAACCCTTTGCGCCGGCGCCCCGGCCTGCCAAGGTGGGCGCCCACAGCGACGGGAGGCGGAGGAGACGACCATGGCCGGCAGCCGACATCTGGTGGATCCGCAACTCCTGCCCCTGCTCGACACCCTGCCGGCGGTGGAGCTGAGCGAGGCCCTTCTGCCCTTCATGCGCGGCCGGCCGGTGCGGTTCACCGTCCGTCCTGAGGACGTGGCGCGCACCGACCTGACGATCCTGCGCATTCCGGGCCCGCCCGGCGCGCCGGAGGTGGAGGTGCGCTTCTACCGGCCCAAGGGACTGACGGGCGCCGCCCCCTGCATTCTGCACATCCACGGGGGCGGCTATGTCGCGGGCTCGAGCGCGGACAATGAGGCCGTGCACCGGCCCCTGGCGGCGGACCTGGCCTGCTGCATCGCCTCGGTGGAGTACCGCCTGGCGCCGGAGACCCCCTTTCCGGGTCCGGTGGAAGATTGTTACGCGGCCCTGGCCTGGCTGAACCGGGAGGCTGAAAGCCTGTCCGTCGATCCCACGCGCATCGGCGTCATGGGCGAGAGCGCCGGCGGCGGACTGGCCGCGGCCCTGGCCCTGCTGGCCAGGGACCGGGGGGACTATCGCCTGGCCTTCCAGCACCTGATCTATCCGATGATCGACGACCGCACCTGTGTCCATCCCGACCCGCACCCCTATGCGGGGGAGTTCGTCTGGACGCCCCAGGCCAATCATTTCGGTTGGTCGAGCCTGCTGGGCGGCCCGCCGGGGGGCGAGGGGGTCTCGCCCTATGCGGCCGCGGCCCGGGCGCAGGACCTGTCGGGGCTGCCGCCCACCTTCATCTCCACCGGGGCCCTCGACCTCTTCCTGGAGGAGGACCTGGCCTACGCCCAGAGGCTCCTGCGGGCGGGCGTGCCGGTGGAGCTGCACGTCTATCCCGGCGCCTTCCACGGCTTCCAGTGGGCGCCGGAGGCCACGGTGAGCCAGACCGCCGTCCGCGACAGCCGCGCGGCCCTGGCGCGCGCCCTCGCGCCCGCCTGAACGCGCTCAAGTCTCTAGCGTCTGGCCCGTCGCGGACGGGCCGGCGCGTCGCCCCGCAGCAGAGCCTCCCGCTCGGCTGAGGTGATGGGGCGCCAGCGGCCCTCGGGCAGGTCGCCCAGCTTCAGGGGGCCGATCCGCAGGCGATAGAGGTCGATCACGCTCAGGCCCACCAGGTCGCACATGCGACGGATCTGGCGATTGCGTCCTTCGCGCAGGATGAAGCGCAGCCTCTGCTCGCCGGCCAGGCTGATCTTGGCGGGCTTGAGGGGGCGGCCGTCCAGCTCCAGGCCGTGGCGCAGGCGGGCCAGGACCGGCTCGCCCACATCCCCGCGCACGCGGACCAGATACTCCTTCTCCATGTCCGCCTCGGGCCCGATCACCGCCTTGGTGAGGACCCCGTCCTCCGACAGCAGCAGAAGCCCGCGGCTGTCCTGGTCCAGCCGGCCGATGGGCGCCAGGCGCCGCTCCGGGCCGGGGATGTCGTCGCTCTCGCCGAACAGGGTCTTGGCCGACAGCAGACGGGCGGCGGGGACCTGGCCGGCCTCCGGCTGGGCGGAGACATAGCCCGCGGGCTTGTTGAGGATGACGGTGAGCTGGCGCTCCAGCCTGGCCTGCGCCTGATCGTCCAGGGTGAGTTTCTGGCCGGGGCTGATCTTGCGGCCGGGATCGTCCACCCGCTCCCCGTCGATGAACACCTGGCCCGCGGCGATGAGGGCCTCGGCCTCCCGGCGGGAGCAGACGCCCGACTGGGCCAGCCAACGGTTCACCCGCTGAGGCTCGGCCTCCTCATAGGTCTTCGACCAGGCCATCAGCCGCCGTGGCGCTCGCGCTTGCGCAGGAACATGGCGGCGTCGGCCTCGGCCACGATGGACTCCGCGTCGCCCTCGGCCGGAATCTCGCGCACCCCGTAGGACAGGTGGATGGGCGCCGACCAGTCGCCGAACTGGATCGGCGAGGATTCCAGGGTCCGGGCCAGGGCCTCGGCCTTGGCTTCCGCCGTACGCTGGGTGGCCTGGACCAGCAGCACGGCGAATTCGTCGCCGCCCATGCGGGCGACGATGTCGCTCTCGCGCACCAGGCCGGTCAGCCGCTCGGCGATGGTCTTCAGGGCCGCGTCGCCGGCCGCATGGCCGAAGCGGTCATTGATGCTCTTGAAGTCGTCCAGGTCGAAATAGATCAGGCTGGCCGGCGAGCTGTAGCGCCGGGAGAAGGTCTGGACCCGCGCCAGCTCGCGCATGAAGGCCCGGCGGTTGAGCAGGGGGGTGAGGGGATCGCGGTCGGCCAGGCCCTCGGCCTCGGCCAGCTTGGCCTTCAGGCGGGCCACCTCGCCGCGCAGGTCGTCGATTTCGGTGAGCAGGGTGGTGAGCGCCCCGCGCACCGCCGGCGTCATCTCCGCCTCGCTGACCCCCAGAAAGCCGGCCTGATCCACCGGCAGGGCGCGCGCCGCCGCCGACTGGGCGCCGGCCTGGGCCAGGGCCCGCTTGCGGATGGCCGCAAAGGGTTCGTTGCGCGCGCCTGTGATCTTCATGGCGGGAGAATCACCTCAGCTTAACCATAAGAATCGTAGTCGCGATCGGTTGCGGGCGCAAAGGCGGCGCCTATACTCCGCGCCTTTCCGATGAAGGGGCCCATTGGATGGCCAGTTCCCCCCCCGCCGGCGCGAGCCGATGCGCACCTGTCGCCATCATCATGGGCAGTCGATCGGACTGGCCCACCATGCGGTACGCCGCCGAGCAGCTGGACGCCCTGGGGGTCGCCTGGGAGGCCAAGGTGGTCTCCGCCCACCGCACGCCCCAGCGGCTCTATGACTTCGCCACCACCGCCAAGGCCAAGGGCTATCAGGTGATCATCGCCGGCGCCGGGGGCGCCGCCCACCTGCCGGGCATGACCGCCTCCATGACCGAACTGCCCGTTCTCGGCGTGCCGGTGGAATCCAAGGCGCTCAAGGGCATGGACAGCCTCCTGTCCATCGTCCAGATGCCCGGCGGCATTCCGGTGGCCACCCTGGCCATCGGCGAGGCCGGGGCCAAGAACGCGGGCATACTGGCCGCGCGCATCCTGGCCCTGTCCGACCCGGCCCTGTCCGAACGCCTGACCGTGCTGGCGCAGGCCCTGGCCGAGGCCGTGGCCGAGACGGTGGAAGACTGATGGAACACGGCTTCCCCCTCCCGCCGGGCGCCGTCATCGGCATTCTGGGCGGGGGGCAACTGGGCCGCATGCTGGCCCTGGCCGCCGCCCGGCTGGGTTTCGACGTGGCCATCCTCACGCCCGAGACCGACGCCCCGGCCAGCCGCGTGGCGCGCCAGACCCTGGTGGGCGCCTATGACGACCCCGACGCCCTGGCCCGGCTGGCCGACCTGTCGGACGTCATCACCTATGAGTTCGAGAACGTGCCGGCTGCCGCCGTGGAGCGGCTCAAGGCCCTGGGCGCGCCCGTGGCGCCCAGCGGTCTGGCCCTGGCCGTGGCCCAGGACCGGGTGGCGGAGAAGACCTTCCTCAACGAGGCCGGGGTGCGGACCGTGGCCTTCGCCACCGTGGACAGCGAGGACGAGGCCCTCGAGGCCGCCCGGCTGATCGGCGTTCCGGCCCTGATGAAGACCCGCCGGGAGGGTTATGACGGCAAGGGCCAAGCCTGGGTGGAGCACGCCGCCGACGCCGGGGCGGTCTTTGCGGGCCTGGGGGGCGTCCCCTGCATCCTCGAGGCGCCGGCCGACTTCACCCGGGAGCTGTCCATCATCGCCGCCCGCGGGCGCGACGGCGCCCTGGCGGTCTATCCCCTGGGGGAGAACCACCACGAGGGCGGCGTCCTGCGCCGGACCGTGGCGCCGGCGCCCGCCGCCGCGGCCCTGGTGGACCAGGCCGAGCGGATCGCCGCCCAGATCCTCGGGCGCCTGGACTATGTGGGGGTCATCGGCATCGAGCTGTTCGAGCTGGCCGACGGCCGCCTGCTGGCCAATGAGATCGCGCCGCGGGTGCACAATACCGGCCACTGGACTCAGGACGGCTGCGAGGTGTGCCAGTTCGAGCAGCATATCCGCGCCGTCGCCGGCTGGCCGCTGGGTCCCACCGCCGCACACGCCCGGGTGGAGATGGTCAATCTGCTGGGGGCGGAGGCGGAAGCCTGGCTCAAGCTGGCCGGAGAGGCCGAGACGCGGCTGCACCTCTATGGCAAGCGCGAGGCCCTGCCCGGCCGCAAGATGGGCCATGTGAACCGTCTCTCGCCGCTTTGAGGGGCGAGGCGGGCCTTCAGCGGCTGTAGCGCAGGCGGCCCAGGGTTTCGGCCAGACCCTTCACCGCCTCGGTGGGCCGCAGACGGGTGGTGGCCTTCCACATCTCGAAGCGCATCACATTGGCGATGCGGGCGTCGACGAAGGCCATGGCCGCGCCGCGGCCCGAGGCCATGTGGATGGCCAGGGCGCCGGTGAGCATGGCCGAGAGGATGGCGCGCTTGGAATAGTGGTTCTCGTCGGTGGCCGTATCGCCCGCCCAGCGCCACAGGCGGTCGGCGCTTTCCCAGGCCAGCCGCCCGGCCAGGGGCAGGTTCTGCGGCAGGGCCAGGAAGCCGGCGCAGCGGCGCAGGGCGGCCTCGTCCAGCATGGCGACGTCCAGGCGGGTCTCCACCGCCGTGCGGATGCGTTCGCGGATCTTCAGGGTCTGCGGGTCCAGGCCGCCCAGCTGGGCCAGGGCGCGGGCGTCGTGGCGCCGGGACAGAAGCGCGGCCAGGTCGGCCGGGCCGTTGGGCAGCAGAAGCTCCACCTCGCCGGGCGACAGCCCCGCCTCGGCCCCGGCCCGCAGGGCCAGGCGCCGGGTCCAGCCCTCGGCGGCGGCCAGGGGCAGGGCGGCCAGCAGAACTTTCTCCTCGGTGTCGCGCGCCCAGGCGTCGGTGTCGGGGCGCGGATCGGCGGCGGCGTCGGGCTTGGTCATGGGGCTGCAGTCTAGCCCTTGAAAAGGCGGCCGTCTTGCGTGGACATCGGCTGAGCCTTCTGTTATCTGACCGCCCTTCGGCTCCGGAGGCGGCTGCTTTCGGGGCTCATCGGTATTGGTTCCAACGCCGCCGCCACGCGCAGGCCGGCGCGACAGGCTGGAAGGCAGGAGAGAGTCCCCTGGTTCAGATTTTCGTCCGCGACAACAACGTCGATCAGGCCCTCAAGGCGC
>NZ_DAIMHV010000041.1:0-19272 GCF_036723115.1 Phenylobacterium sp.
TGAACCACCGCTGGCTGGGCGGCACGCTCACCAACTGGCGCACCGTCTCGGGCTCCATCGCGCGTCTGCGCGAACTGGAAGGCCTGCTGGAAGGCGAAGGCCAGGGCCGCGGCAAGAAGGAGCTGCTGCAGCTCACCCGCGAGCGCGACAAGCTGGAACTGTCCCTGGGCGGCATCAAGGACATGGGCGGCATTCCCGACCTGATGTTCGTGATCGACACCAACAAGGAAGCGATCGCGATCCAGGAAGCGCGCAAGCTGAACATTCCGGTCATCGCCATCCTGGACACCAACTGCGATCCCGCCGGCATCACCTATCCCATTCCGGGCAATGACGACGCCGCGCGCGCCCTGCAGCTCTATTGCGACCTGATGGCCGACGCCATCCTCGACGGCCTGACCGCCGGTCAGGTGGCCGCGGGCGTGGACATCGGCGCCTCCGAAGCCCCGATGGAGCCGGCCCTGGCCCAGACCGCCGCAGCCGAGCCCGCAGTCGCTGAGGCCGCCCCGGCCGAAGGCGCCGCCGAGGCCTGACCGTCCATCCCCGCTCGGCTCGCCCGGGCGGGAACGACATCAAACTGTGACGGCTGGGGCTCAAAGGAGGCCCAGCCGTTGATTCTAGACTGAAGGAGCCGACCCATGGCGGAAATCACCGCTGCGCTGGTCAAGGAACTGCGCGAGAAGTCCGGCGCGGGCATGATGGACTGCAAGAAGGCCTTGCAGGAAAACAATGGCGACCTGGACGCGGCCATGGACTGGCTGCGCACCAAGGGCCTGTCCAAGGCCGCCAAGAAGTCCGACCGCGCCGCCGCTGAAGGCCTGGTGGCCGCGGCCGCGCGCAAGGACGGCGCAGGCATGACCGGCGTGCTCGTGGAGCTGAACGCCGAGACCGACTTCGTGGCCCGCAACGAGCTGTTCCAGGGCGCGGCCAAGGATATCGCCCAGGTGGCGCTGGACGCCGAGGGCGTCGAGGCCATCAGCGCGGCCAAGACCGCCAAGGGCGAGGTCGTCTCCGACGTCGTCACCAATCTGATCGCCACCATCGGCGAGAACATGATGCTGCGCCGTTCGGCGCGGCTGGTCGTGGAGAAGGGCGCCGTGGCCTCCTACGTCCACGCCGCCGCCGCGCCGGATCTGGGGCGCATCGGCGTGCTCGTGGCCATGGAAGGCGAGGGCGATCAGGCCAAGCTTCAGGAGGTCGGTCGCAAGATCGCCATGCACGTGGCCGCCACCAACCCGCTCTCCCTGTCCACCGACGACCTCGATCCCGAGGCGGTGGAGCGTGAAAAGGCCATCTTCACCGAACAGGCGCTGGCGTCCGGCAAGCCGGCCGGCGTGGTGGAGAAGATGGTCGAGGGCCGCATCCGCAAGTTCTACGAGGAAGTCGTGCTCCTGAAGCAGGCCTTCGTCATGAACCCGGACCAGACCATCGAGCAGCTGGTCGCCGAGCTTGGCAAGGACGTCGGCGCCCCCGTCACGGTGAAGGGCTTCGTGCGCTTCGGCCTCGGGGAGGGTGTTGAAAAGAAGACCGACGACTTCGCCGCCGAGGTGGCGCAGCTCAGCGGTCAGGCCTAAGCCCGACCCGACCTCAGTCAGGGGCGCGGCGCGTTCGACGCGCGCCGCGCCCTTGCGCTATGTTGCCGCCGTCAGAATCGGACCCTGCCCATGACCGAGACCCTCCAGCCCCTGCGCTTCAAACGCATCCTGCTCAAGGTTTCAGGCGAGGTCCTGATGGGCGAGCAGGGGTTCGGCATCGATCCGAACACCCTGGAGGCGGTGGCGGAGGATATCGCCGAGGTGGTGAGCCACGGGGTCGAGCTCTGCCTGGTGATCGGCGGGGGCAACATCTTCCGCGGCGTCTCCCTGGCCGGGAAGGGCATGGAACGCTCCAGCGCCGACTATATGGGCATGCTGGCCACGGTGATGAACGCCCTGGCGCTCCAGGGCGCCCTGGAGAAGATGGGCGTTTTCACCCGGGTGCAGTCGGCCATTCCCATGGACGCGGTGTGTGAGCCCTACATCCGGCGCCGGGCCATCCGGCACCTGGAGAAGGGACGCGTGGTCATCTTCGCCGCCGGTCTGGGGGCGCCCTATTTCACCACCGATACGCCTGCGGCCCTGCGTTCGGCCGAGATGGGCTGCGAGGCCCTGTTCAAGGGCACCAGCGTGGACGGCGTCTATACCGCCGACCCCAAGAAGGCGCCTGACGCCGTGCGCTACGAACAGCTCAGCTATCATGACGTCCTGGCCCAGGACCTGCGGGTGATGGACGCCTCGGCCATCGCCCTGATGCGCGACAACAAGATCCCCATCGTGGTCTTCTCGATCCGCGAGCGGGGCAATTTCCTGAAGGTGCTCAAGGGGCAGGGCGTCTTCACCACCATCGCCTGACCCACACCACTTACTGTCTGACTGGAGGAGCCCCATGGCCGCCGCAGAGAAGCCGGTTCTTTCGAGATACAAGGATCGTATGGACAAGGCTGTCGCCGCCCTGAAGGAGGAGTTCGGCTCTCTCCGTACGGGCCGCGCCTCGTCCAGCCTCCTCGACCAGGTGATGGTCGACGCCTATGGCTCCACCGTCCCGCTGAACCAGGTGGCCGCCGTCAGCGTGCCCGAGCCGCGCATGCTGACCGTCAATGTCTGGGACCGGGGCCTCGCCGTCTCGGTGGAGAAGGCGATCCGCAACGCCGGACTGGGCTTCAACCCCGTGGTCGACGGCCAGAACCTGCGCATCCCCATCCCGCCGCTGACCGAGGAGCGGCGCAAGGAAATGGTCAAGCTGGCGGGCAAGTATGCCGAGCAGCAGCGCATCGCCGTGCGCAATGTGCGCCGCGACGCCAATGACGACCTCAAGCGGGCGGAAAAGGACGGCGTCATCAGCCAGGACGAGCACAAGCGTATGGAGGCCGAGGTGCAGAAGTTCACCGACGAGGCCGTCAAGCGCGTGGACGAAGCCTTGAAAGTCAAAGAACAAGAGATCATGCAGGTTTAGGCGCCGCCGCCGCCTGCCGCCCAGGGAGCCTCCATGGCCCGTCCAACCGAGTCCGACGCCGCCGCGACGGCCGCCGCACCGTCGGCCGGCCCTGGGTTGCATGTGGCCCTGGTCATGGACGGCAACGGCCGTTGGGCCAAGGCGCGGGGACTGCCCCGCACCCTGGGCCACCGGGCCGGCGTGGAGGCGCTGAAGCGTACGGTGTCGGCCGCGCCGGACCTGGGAATCCGCCATCTGACGGTGTTCGGCTTCTCCACCGAGAACTGGAGCCGGCCCGCCGCCGAGGTGGCCGAGCTCATGGCGCTGCCGCGGCGCTATTTCGAGAGCGATCTTGGCCGGCTGGAGCGGGAAGGGGTGCGGGTCCGCGTCCTGGGACGCCGGGCGGGCCTGAACGCCGACCTCATCGAGGTGATCGAAGAGGCCGAGTCGCGAACCGCCCAAAACGACCGGTTTTTTCTGCAGGTGGCCTTCAACTATGGCGGCCAGGCCGACATCACCGATGCGGCCCGCCGGTTCGCCCAGGCCGTGGCCGAGGGCCGCGCCCGGCCAGAGGACCTGACCGAGGCGGTCTTCGCCCAGCATCTTTCCACCGGTCCGGTTCCGCCGCCGGACCTGATCGTGCGCCCCTCGGGCGAGCAGAGGCTGTCCAACTTCCTCCTTTGGGAGGCCGCCTATGCGGAGCTGGTCTTCCAGGACGTGCTCTGGCCCGATTACGGCGCGGACCACCTGAAGGCCGCCATCGCCGAGTTCCGCACCCGCGACCGCCGCTATGGCGGTGCCGTCGCCGATGACGCCCTTGCCGCCGGCTAAGCGTTTCGACTGGTCGAATCTGGCCCTGCGCGCAGCCTCGGCCCTTGTGCTGGCCCCGGCGGCCCTGGCGGCCGTCTGGTGGGGCGGCTGGCCCTTCCTCCTGCTGATTTCCGTGGGCGTGGCGCTCATGGCGATCGAATGGGGCGGCATGACCGCCCCCAAGGCGCCGATCCGCGTGACCAGCGCCGTGGTGGTGGCGGTGCTGGCGGCGGTCTTCCTGATCTATCTCAGATACGTCGGGGCCGCCTGGGGCCTGGTCCTGCTGGGCGCCCTTGCCGCGGCCTTCGTGGCGCGCCGGGTGGCCGAACGGCCCGCCGACGCCGCCCTGGGCGTCTTCTATATCGCCCTGCCGGTCCTGGCCCTGGTGTGGCTGCGCGGCGCGCCGGATGGCCGCGCCTGGGTCTTCCTGCTGTTCGCCGTCACCTGGGCCGCCGACATCGCAGCCTTCCTGGTGGGGAGTTTCCTCAAGGGGCCCAAGCTGTGGCCGAGGTTTTCGCCCAACAAGACCTGGTCCGGCTTCGTCGGCGGGCTGGCCGCGGCCACCGCGGCAGGGGCGGGCATGACCCTGGCCCTGGCCCTGCCCATGGGGTCGGTGTTCGGGGCGCTCATCGGTCTTGCGGGGGGTCTGGCCACCATGGGCGGCGACCTTTGGGAGTCCATGGTCAAGCGCCGCTTCGGAGTGAAGGATTCCGGAGACCTGATTCCCGGCCACGGCGGTCTGCTGGACCGCGTCGATGGTCTGATGTTCGCCGTGGTCATCCTCGCCCTGGCCCGGCTGGTGGAGTTGCTTGCATGAACGCCCCCGTCCTGCCGCGCCGGGTCACGGTGCTGGGCTCCACCGGCTCGGTGGGGATGTCGACCCTGGACCTCTTCGATCAGGCCGGCGTGGAGGTCGAGATTGTTGGTCTGACCGCCGGTCGGAATGTGGCGCGTCTGGCCGAGCAGGCCCTGCGGTGGCGGCCCGAACTGGCGGTCATCGAGGACGAGTCCCGTCTGCCGGAGCTGCGCGTCCGGCTTCAAGGCTCCGGCGTCGAGGCCGCCGCCGGGGCGGCCGCCGTGGCCGATGTGGCGGGCGGCGGGGCCCAGTGGGTCATGTCGGCCATCGTCGGGTTCGCGGGCCTGGCGCCGACGCTGGCGGCCGCGCGGGCCGGCGCCGTGGTGGCGTTGGCCAACAAGGAAAGCCTGGTCTGCGGCGGGCCAGGCCTTCTGCGGACGGCCAAGCTGGCCGGCGGGGCGGTCATCCCGGTGGATTCGGAACACTCGGCCATCTTCCAGGTGTTCGACGCGAGGGTGACCGAGCAGGTGTCGCGCCTGATCCTCACCTCGTCCGGCGGCCCGTTCCGGACCTGGAGCCGCGAGCAGATGGCCCATGCCACGCCGGAGCAGGCCGTGGCCCATCCCAACTTCAGCATGGGCGCCAAGATTTCGGTCGATTCCGCGTCCATGATGAACAAGGGCCTCGAGATCATCGAGGCCGCCTATCTGTTTTCCGTTCCGCCGGAGCGCCTGGACGTCTTGATCCACCATCAGCAGATCATTCACTCGATGGTGGAATATGCCGACGGCTCCACCCTGGCCCAGCTCGGCCCGCCGGACATGCGCGCGCCCATCGCCTGCGCCTTCGCCTGGCCGGATCGTCTGGCGTGGCCAGCGCCGCGGCTGGACCTGGTGGCCTCCGGGCCGCTGACATTCGAGAACCCGGACCTTGATCGCTTTCCGGCCCTGACCCTGGCCAAGGCGGCTCTGGCCGAGGGCGGGGCGGCGCCGGGCGCGCTCAATGCGGCAAATGAGATCGCCGTGGCCGCCTTCCTTGACCGGAAGATCGGCTTTCTCGATATTGCCGCGACGGTGGCCGAGACCTTGGAGCGCATGACGCGGTCCGGGGACCTTGTCGCGGGGGCGAACGGTGAGGCCTTGGAAAATGCTCGCGAAATCGACGCGGCGGCGCGACGCGTGGCCGCTGGCGTGGCGGCTGAACTCGCCAGCGCCCGCTAGGCCGTAGGAGCCAACAAAACCCCATGCTCGGTCTCATCCAGACGGCCCTGACCTACATCATCCCCTTCCTGCTCGTCCTGACCGTCGTGGTCACCATTCACGAGCTCGGACACTATTGGGCCGCCCGGGCCTGCCGCGTGGCCATCGACCAGTTCTCCATCGGCTTTGGCCGGCGGATTTTCGGCTGGCGCGACCGCCAGGGCGTGGAATGGCGGGTCGGCTGGATTCCCCTGGGCGGTTATGTCCGTTTCTCCGGCGACGAGAACGCCGCCAGCGTCCCCGATCAGAACAACCTGAGCGCCATGCGCCAGAAGATCGAGGCCGAGCAGGGGCCGGGCGCCGCCGATCGCTTCTTCCATTTCAAGCCGGTCTGGCAGCGGGCCTTCATCACCGCCGCCGGCCCGCTGGCCAACTTCGTTCTGGCCATCATCATCTTCGCCTTCCTGCTGATGAGCGTGGGCGAGACGGTGATTCCGGCCCGCGTGGCCGCCGTCCAGCCCGGCAGCCCGGCCGCGGCGGCCGGCTTCCGGGTCGATGACGTGGTCATCGAGGCCAACGGCCAGAAGATCGACAACTTCTTCGATCTTCAGCAGATCATCGCCGTGCGTTCCAACGCGCCCACCCAGTTCCTGGTGGACCGGGGCGGGCAGGTGGTCAGCCTCAGCGCGACGCCCGAGCGGCGGGTGATGCCTGACCGCATGGGGGGCGAACAGAAGATCGGCGTGCTGGGAATCAGCAGCCCGGCCGACGCCGGCCAACGAACCGTTCGCCGCTACGGCCCCCTCGAGGCTGTGGGGGCTGGGGCGGAGCGGACCTGGCGGGTTCTCTCCACCACCGTCTACTATCTGGGTCGGATCGTCACCGGGCGCGAAAGCGCCGACCAGCTGGGCGGCCCGCTCCGAATCGCCCAGGCCTCGGGCCAGGTGGCGCAGTCCGGCGCCCAGGGCGCCCCGGACGCCACCACCATGCTGCTGGGCAGCGCGGTGGCCCTGCTGGGCCTGACGGCCGTGCTTTCGGTGGGCATCGGCTTCATGAATCTGCTGCCGGTCCCGGTGCTCGACGGCGGACACCTGCTCTTCTACGCGTATGAAGCTGTGGCCCGCCGCCCTCTTGCGGCCAAGGTTCAGGCGGCAGGATACCGCGTCGGCCTTGCGCTCCTGCTCGGTTTGATGTTGTTCGCCACCTGGAACGATCTGCAGCAACTGCGTGTGTTCAAATTTCTCGGCGGCCTGATCTCCTAAGGCCCGCCTTCCTCCCGTTACGGCTGATCCGATGCAAAGATCTCGTGCTCGCGGCGCTGCGCTCGCCTCCGGCTTCGCCCTGCTGCTGGCCTCCACGGCTCTGACCGCGCCCACCGTGGCGGTGGCCCAGGTGGAGAGCCAGACCGTTCAGCGCATCTCCGTGCGCGGCAATGAGCGGATCGAACAGGCCACCGTCCTGTCCTATCTGCCCCTGCAGCCCGGCGACACGGTGGACGCCGAGCAGCTCGACCTGGCGCTGAAGGCGCTCTACCGCACCGACCTGTTCGCCGACGTGCGCATCACCGCCGTGGCTGGCGAGGTGACCGTGGAGGTGGTGGAGAACCCGATCATCAATCGGGTGATCTTCGAGGGCAACCGCGGGCTCAAGGAAGACAAGCTGCGGGACGAGGTGACTCTGCGTCCCCGTTCCATCTTCACCCGGGCGCGCACCCAGCAGGACGTCCAGCGGATCGTCGAGCTCTACCGCCGCTCGGGCCGCATCTCCGCGGTGGTCACGCCCAAGGTGGTGGAGCTGCCCCAGAAGCGCGTGGACGTCATCTTCGAGATCGACGAGGGCGCCAAGAGCGGCGTTCTGCGCACCAATTTCCTGGGCAATCAGGCCTTCTCGGACAACGATCTGCGCGACGTCGTCGTGACCGAGCAGAGCGCCTGGTACAAGTTCTTCAGCAGCAACGCCAACTACGACCCCGACCGCCTGGAATACGACAAGGAGCAGCTGCGCAAGCACTATCGCAACCGCGGCTATTACGACTTCCGCGTCGTCTCCGCCGTGGCCGAGCTGGCGCCGGACAAGAACGGCTTCGTCGTCACCTACACCCTGGACGAGGGTCCGGAGTATCAGTTCGGCAAGGTGAGCGTTCAGACCGAGCTTGAGAAACTCGATCGCGATCTCCTCACCCTCCTGCTGCCGATCCGCGAGGGGCAGACGTATCAGGACGAGCGGATCGAGCAGGCCACGGACGCCCTGACCTTCGCCGCCGGCGCGGCGGGCTTCGCCTTTGTGGACGTGCGGCCGCGCTACACGGCCAACCGTGAAACCCGCAAGGTCGACGTGACCTTCCAGGTGACCGAAGGGCCGCGGGTCTATGTCGACCGGATCGACATCGTCGGCAACACGCGCACCCTGGACTATGTGGTCCGCCGCGAGATGAACCTGGCCGAGGGCGACGCCTATAACCGCGTTCTGGTGGATCGGTCGCGCAACCAGATCCGGGCGCTCGGCTTCTTCAAGGACGTGACCATCGAGGAGGTCCAGGGTTCGGCCCCCGACCGCACCGGCCTGCGGGTGCAGGTGGAGGAGCAGCCCACCGGCGAGCTGTCCTTCAGCGCCGGCTATTCCTCCGTCGATCAGCTCATCATCGACCTGGGCGTCACCGAACGGAACTTCCGCGGTCGCGGCCAGAACGTCCGCGGGCGGATCTCGGTGGGCTCCCTGCGTCAGCAGGTGGACTTCTCCTTCACCGAGCCGCGCTTCCTGGGTCGCGACCTGGGCGCGGGCCTCGACCTCTATTCCTACCGCTACGACCTGACGGACTATTCGGCCTACCGCACCAACACCATCGGCGGCGGCGTGCGGATGGGCTTCCCGCTGACGCTCAACTCCCGCGGTTCGGTGCGCTACACCCTGCGCCGCGACGAGGTGGAGATCCCGGCCTCCTATTGCGACCCGGCTGCGCCGGTGGTGTCCATCTCGCTCTGCGCCCAGCGCGGCGAATACACCACCTCCCTGGTGGGTTACGGCGTGCGGCTGGATCGCCGGAACGATCCGATCAATCCCACCCGCGGCTTCTACACCGCCCTGAACCAGGATCTCGCCGGCATCGGCGGGGACGTGAACTATCTGCGCACTGAGCTTGAGGGCGGCTGGTACTACGGCTTCTCGCCCAGCTTCATCCTCAGCGCCACCACGTCGCTGGGCTATGTGGACGGCTGGAACGGCGACAGCGTGCGGATCAACGACCGCTTCTACAAGGGCGGCAACAGCTTCCGCGGCTTTGAGACCGCCGGCATCGGCCCGCGCGACATCAACGCCAGCCGCAGCGACGCCCTGGGGGGCAAGGCCTACGCCATCGGCTCGGTGGAGCTCACAGTCCCCACCTTCCTGCCGGAGCAGTATGGGGTGAAGGCCGCCGTCTTCTCCGACTTCGGCACCCTGGGCATGCTGGATGACGCCGACAAGCTGACCACCGCCGGGGTCGTCGATCCCAACATCGTCGATGACCTGTCCCTGCGGGCGTCGGCCGGCCTCAGCATCTTCTGGCGCTCGCCCATGGGCCCGATCCGCTTCGACTTCAGCCAGGTTCTGGCCAAAGAAGATTACGACAAGACCGAAACCTTCCGGTTCTCCACCTCCACAAGGTTCTGATTTCATGACCACCAAGCATTTCGCCGCCAAGATCACGGCTGCGACCCTCGCCCTGGCGATCGCGGCCCCGGCCGCCGCCCAGCAGGCCGCGCCCCCGCCGGTCTCCCACGGCCCGGCCCTTGCCGGCGTCTGCATCCTGTCGGTGGAAGGCGCCATCGGCGGCTCCACCGTCGGCCAGTACGTCCAGACCCGACTGCAGCAGATCTCCACCCAGGTGGAGGCCGAGCTGCGCGGTGAAGAGACGTCCATCACCAACGAGGCCCAGGCCATCGAGCAGCAGCGCGCCTCGCTGAACCAGGACGCCTTCGACAAGCGCCGCGCCGACCTGCAGGTCCGGCTCAACGCCTTCCAGCGCAAGGCGTCCCTGCGCGAGCGTGAGCTGGCCGTCACCCAGCAGAAGGCCCTGGCCCGGGTGGGTCAGGAGATGGAGCCCCTGATCCGTCAGGTCTATCAGCAGCGTCAGTGCAGCGTGCTGCTGAACCGCGACGCCCTGCTGCTGGGCAATCCCGACATGGACATCACCCCGATGGTGGTCACCGCCCTGAACGGCAAGATCACCCAGTTCGCTTTTGATCGCGAACGGCTGGACCAGCCGGCCGCGGGCGCCCAAACTCGATAAGTTAGACGACTCGGCGAAGGGCGCGGGTCGCGCCTGGAATCACATGCCTGACCCGCGTTTCTTTGAGGACCTCGGTCCTGTCTCTCTCTCCGAACTGGCCGCTCTGACAGGCGCCCAGGTCGCTCCGGCGGACGCCGAGCGTACGGTCCTGGCCGTGTCGATCCTGGACCGGGCCGAGTCCACGAGCGTGACCTTCCTGTCCGATCGGCGGTTGGTGGAGCGGCTTCGGGCCACTAAGGCCGGCGCCTGCTTCGTGCCGCCCGCCCTGGTCGAGGCGGTTCCCCCCGGTTGCGCAGCCCTGGTCACCGCCGCTCCGCAGGCCGCCTACGCCCTGGCGGCGCAGCGCCTGCACCGGGCGCGGACCACCGCCTCCACCGAACTCGTCTCGAAGGCCGCCCGTCTGGAGGAGGGGGTGCGTATCGCGCCTGGCGCCGTCGTCGGCGAAGGCGCGCAGATCGGCCGAGGGACGGTCATCGGAGCCGGCGCGGTCATCGGCCCCGGCGTAGCCATCGGCCGCGATTGTGAGATCGGCGCCCGCGCCGTGGTGGGCTTCGCCCTGATCGGTGACCGGGTTCGGATCTATGCCGGCGCCGTCGTCGGCGAGGCGGGATTTGGCGCGACGCCCGGTCCTGCGGGTCTGATCGACATTCCCCAACTCGGCCGGGTGATCCTGCAGGACGGGGTCACTGTGGGGGCCGGCGCCTGTATCGACCGGGGGGCCTTTGACGACACGGTGGTGGGCGAAAACACCAAGATCGACAATCTGGTGCAGATTGCCCACAACGTCCGCGTGGGCCGCAACTGCGTCATGGCCGCCCATACGGGGATTTCGGGCAGCGTGGTGATCGGCGACGGCGCCCAGTTTGGCGGCCGGGCCGGGATCGCCGATCACGTGACGATCGGAACAGGCGCGCGGATCGCCGCGGCGGCGGGCGTCATGAAGGATGTCCCCCCCGGCGAGACCTGGGGCGGATCGCCCGCGCGGCCCTTGAAAAAATGGATGCGGGAAACGGCCTGGCTTTCCAAGATGGCCAATCGCCGAGGTGATGGAGCAGGTCAATGAGCCGCAAGGCGCCGGTCAACAGCGATCCGACGGCGATCGATATTTCAGAGGTCCTGCAGCGGATCCCGCACCGCTATCCGTTCCTGCTGGTGGATCGGGCGGAGGACTACAAGGCCAGCGAGTCCATCGTCGGCATCAAGTGCGTGACCTTCAACGAGCCCTTCTTCGCCGGCCATTTCCCCGACTATCCGGTGATGCCGGGCGTGCT
Organism: Phenylobacterium sp.; assembly: GCF_036723115.1. Classification (GTDB taxonomy): domain Bacteria; phylum Pseudomonadota; class Alphaproteobacteria; order Caulobacterales; family Caulobacteraceae; genus Phenylobacterium. Next base: position 11,314 of record NZ_DAIMHV010000041.1, read on the forward strand.
GATCGTCGAGGCCCTGGCCCAGACGGGGGCTGTCCTGATGTCCAAGTCCCTGAATGTGGACGTGGAGGGCAAGACCATCCTCTTCATCTCGGTGGACAATTGCCGGTTCCGCCATCCGGTGCGGCCGGGCGACGTGCTGCGCATGCCCGTCGAAGTGCTGCGTCACCGGGGCGATGTGTTCAAATTCCGCGGCCAGGCCATGGTGGGCGACAAGGTCGCCGCCGAGGCCGAGTTCGCCGCCATGGTGGTGGAAACCCAGTGAGCGTCCAGATCCATTCCACCGCCATCGTCGCGCCTGGCGCCCAACTGGGCGAGGGCGTGACTATCGGGCCCTATTGCATCATCGGCGACAATGTCCGCCTGGGGGACCGCACGACCCTGTCCTCCCACGTGGTGATCGAGGGGCGCACGACCATCGGCGCAGACTGCACTATCCGCAACTTCGCCAATCTGGGGGGCCCGCCGCACCACACCGGCTACAAGGGCGAGCCCACCGAACTGGTGATCGGCGATCGCAACCGCATCTGGGAACATGTGACCATGCACATCGGCACGCCCGATGGCGGCGGGGTCACGCGGGTGGGCGATGACGGCATGTACATGGCCACCAGCCATGTGGGCCATGACTGCGTGGTGGGAAACAATGTGGTTCTGGCCCACTCGGCGACCCTGGGGGGGCACGTCCATGTGGGCGAGTTCGTCATGGTCAGCGGCCTGGCCGCCGTGCACCAGCACTGCCGCGTGGGGCGCTATTCGTTCATCGGCGGGCTGGCGGCGGTGACCAAGGATGTCATTCCCTATGGCCTGGTCTGGGGCAACCACGCCCATCTGGAAGGCCTGAACCTGGTGGGGCTGAAGCGCCGCAACTTCTCCCGCGAGGTGATCGCGGAGCTGCGCTCGGCCTATCGCCTGCTGTTCGCCGAGGAGGGCACCTTCCAGGAGCGGATCGACGACACCATCGTGACCTTCGGCCATAGCGCCCCGGTCATGGAGATCATCGAGTTCATCCGCGCCGAGGCCAACCGTCCGCTCTGCCTGCCCGAGCGGGAGCTCTGAGGCGGGCGTGAACAAGCTCGGGCTGATCGCCGGGGGCGGGGACCTTCCCTTGGAGATCGCCCGGGCCTGCGCAGCCGCCGGCCGGCCCTATCACGTCATTCGCCTGCGTGGCATGGCGGGCCCGGCCCTGCGGGACCATCCGGGGGACGATGTCGGCCTCGCGCAGCTTGGCCTCTGCTTCAAGCGGCTGAAGGCGGCGGAATGCCGCTCGGTCTGTTTCGCCGGCAATGTCGCCCGTCCGGACTTCGCCGCCCTCAAGCCTGACGCCCGTGGCCTCATGGCCCTCCCGGGCCTCATCGCCGCGGCGCGCAAGGGGGATGACGCCCTGTTGCGCGGCCTGCTCGCCGAGTTCGAGAAGGAAGGCTTCGCCATTGAGGGCGCCGAGGCTGCGGCTGGCCGCCTGCGCCTGCCTGTGGGTCCCTTGGGCCGCCATGCCCCCAATGAGGATACCGCCCGCGATGTGGCCCAGGCCCTGATGGTCGCCCGCGAGATCGGGCGGCTGGACATCGGGCAGGGCGCGGTGGTCTGCGACGGGCTTGTCCTGGCCGTGGAAGCCCAGGAAGGCACCGACGAAATGCTCCGTCGCGTGGCCCGCCTGCCGGCCGCCCTGCGCGGGGCGCCGGGCGCGCCTCGCGGCGTTCTGGCCAAGGCGCCCAAGCCCATCCAGGAGACCCGGGTGGACCTTCCGACAATCGGTCTTGAGACCCTCGAGCGCCTGGCTGAAGCGGGCCTTGCAGGCGTGGCGGGGGAGGCCGGACGCCTGCTGGTCCTGGACCGTGAGGCCGTGATCGCCAGGGCCGACGCCCTGGGCCTGTTCATCCTTGGCGTGGAGCCCTCGTCATGACCAAGCCGCTCTGCGTCATGTTGGTGGCCGCCGAGGCTTCGGGCGATGAGCGGGGGGCGGGGCTGATGGCGGCGCTCAGGCGGCGTCTGGGCGCCGATGTGCGCTTTGTCGGCCTGGGGGGCGCGCAGATGGCCGCGCAGGGCCTGCAGAGCCCCTTCGACATGTCCGAGCTGTCGGTGCTCGGCCTCGTGGAAGGCCTGATGGCCTATGGCAAGGTCGTGAAGCGGGCCGACGAGATGGCCGCCCTGGCCCGGCAGGAACAGCCCGATGTGGCGGTGCTGATCGATTCCTGGGGCTTCAACATCCGGGTGGCGGCCCGGCTGAAGAAGCAGTCACCGGCCCTGCCGGTGGTGAAGTATGTGGCCCCGCAGGTCTGGGCCTATCGGGCCGGGCGGGCCAAGACCCTGGCCCAGGTGACCGATCACCTGTTGTCGATCCACGTGTTCGACGCCCCCTATTTCGAGGCCGTGGGCCTGCCCACCACCTTTGTCGGCAACAGCACCTTCAGCCTGGATTTCGGCGGCGCCGACCCGGAGGGTCTGAGGTCGCGGCTGGCCATAGCGCCCTCCGCCCAGATCCTGCTGGTCCTGCCCGGGAGCCGCCCCGGGGAGATTGCGCGCATCATGGCGCCATTCGCCGAGGCGGTGGCCCGGTTGAAGGGCGAGCGCCCGGAACTGGAGATCATCGTGCCGGCGGCGGCCACTGTCGCGGCCCAGGTCCGGGCCGAGGTGGCCGGCTGGCCGTTTCGCGCCCATGTGGTGGAAGGCGAGGCCGATCGCATGTCGGCGATGAAGGCCGCCACTGTGGCCCTGGCCTGTTCGGGCACGGTGACGACGGAGCTGGCCATGGCGGGCGCCCCCATGGTGGTGGGCTACCGTCTGGCGCCCCTGACCTATGTCATCCTGAAGCGGTTGATCCGCACGCCCTATGTCACCCTGTTCAATATCGCCGCCCAGGACTTCGTGGCGCCGGAGCTGATCCAGCAGGATTGCAATGGCCCGGCCCTGGCGCGGGAGGTCGGTCGTCGCCTGGACGACGCTTCTCTGCGGGAATCCCAGGTGTCCGCCCAGTTCCAGGCCCTGGACAAAATGGGACGCGGCGGCCCCGATCCCTCGGAGGCCGCCGCGCAGGCCGTTCTCGATGTCGTGAATTCCCGGAGCCCCGCAGCGTGACCTGAGCCGGTCGGCCAAGTCACGCTGCAAGCGTTCAGGGTCAGCCGCGCTTGTCGACCGCGACGTAGTCGCGTTGGGCCGAGCCGGTATAGATCTGCCGCGGGCGGCCGATCTTCTGCGACGGATCCTCGATCATTTCCTTCCACTGGGCGATCCAGCCCACCGTGCGCGCCAGGGCGAAGAGCACGGTGAACATTTCCGGCGGGAAGCCGAGGGCCCGCAGGGTGATGCCGGAATAGAAGTCGACGTTCGGATAGAGCTTGCGCTCGATGAAGTAGGGGTCGTTGAGCGCGATCTTCTCGAGCTCCATGGCCACCTTCAGCAGCGGGTCGTCGGTGTGGCCGACTTCGGCCAGAACCTCGTGGCAGGTCTGCTGCATGACCTTGGCGCGCGGATCGTAGTTCTTATAGACCCGGTGGCCGAAGCCCATCAGGCGGTAGCGGCGATCCTTCACCCCCTGGACGTATTCGGGGATGTTCTCCACCGAACCGATCTCGGCCAGCATGTTCAGGGCTTCTTCGTTGGCCCCGCCATGGCTGGGCCCCCAGAGGCAGGCGATGCCGGCGGCGATGCAGGCGAACGGATTGGCGCCCGACGAACCGGCCAGGCGGACGGTGGAGGTCGAGGCGTTCTGCTCGTGATCGGCGTGCAGGATGAAGATCCGGTCCATGGCCCGGGTCAGGACCGGGTTCGGCTTCCAGTCCTCGGCCGGCACCGAGAAGCACATCCGCAGGAAGTTCTCCGCATAGGACAGATCGTTGCGCGGATGCACGAACGGCTGGCCCTTGGAGTACTTGAAGGCGCGGGCGGCGATGGTCGGCATCTTCGCGATCATGCGATGGGCCGAGATCATCCGCTGCTGCGGATCATCGATGTTGGTGGAGTCGTGGTAGAAGGCCGACAGGGCCCCGACCGCGCCCACCATGATGGCCATGGGGTGGGCGTCGCGGCGGAAGCCGGCGAAGAACCGGTCGAACTGCTCGTGCAACATCGTGTGATAGGTGATGTTGTGGTCGAACTCGGTGAACTGCTCGGCCGTCGGCAGCTCGCCATGGAGCAGCAGGTAGCAGACCTCCAGGAAGCTCGACTTCTCGGCCAGCTGGTCGATCGGATAGCCCCGGTGCAGCAGGATGCCCGCGTCGCCGTCGATATAGGTGATCTTGCTTTCGCAGCTCGCCGTCGAGGTGAAGCCCGGGTCGTAGGTGAAGACATCGGCCTCGGCGTAGAGCTTGCGCACGTCGACCACGTCTGGGCCCGTCGTCCCCTTCAGAATGGGTAGTTCGACGGATTTGGCGCCGATGCTGATCTTCGCCGTATCGCCCATGCCATCCCCTTTCAATGACTAGGAATTAAAACGTCCGTTCGTCTGGCCTTATAGCGCTTTACGCAGCGCGCGAAAGCGCGTCGTCAAGCCTGGCGAGGCTTTCCTCGCGTCCGAGCGCCACCAGGGCGCCGGCGAGGTCCGGCGCCGGGGCGCCGCCTGCCAGACACATGCGCAGCGCCGGGCCGAACTTGCCGATCCCCACGCCCTCGCTCTCGGCGAAGCCGCGGATGAGGCCCTCCAGGGCCGGAACCGACCAGTCGGCGGCCTCGACCAGCCTCGCCTTGAGCCTGGCCAGGCGCGGCGGCGTCTCGCCCGAGAGCAGGCTGGCGGCCTTTTCGGGCATCTGCAGGGGCCGCTGGTCGAGGACGAACACCGTGGCGTCGGCCAGTTCCAGCATGGTCTTGGCCCCGTCACGCACCAGGGGAATGGTCCGCTCCAGCACCGCCAGTTGGGCGGCGGGCGTGGCGCGGCCGCGACTCTCATGGATGGCGGCCACCAGAGAGGTGAGGCGCTCAGGCGCCGCCTGGCGGATATAGTGGTTGTTCAGGTGGTTGAGCTTGGCCCAGTCCAGCCGCGAGGGCGCGCTGACCACATCGGCGATGTCGAACCAGCTGATCGCCTGATCGTCGCTGAAAATCTCGTCGTCCCCATGGCCCCAGCCGAGCCGCGCCAGATAGTTGCGCATGGCCTCGGGCAGATAGCCCATGGCGTCGAACTCGCTCACGGCCTGGGCGCCGTGGCGCTTGGAGAGCTTGGCGCCGTCGGGGCCGTGAATGAGGGGCAGGTGCGCCCAGATCGGGACCTCCCAGCCCAGCGCCTGATAGATCAGGGTCTGACGGGCGGCGTTGTTCAGATGGTCGTCGCCGCGAATCACATGGGTGATCCCCATGTCGTGGTCATCCACCACCACGGCCAGATTATAGGTGGGCGAGCCGTCGGTGCGCAGCAGGATCAGGTCGTCCAAATCCTTGTTCTGGAACCGGATGTCGCCCTTGACCTGGTCGGCCACCAGGGTTTCGCCCGTCTGCGGGCTCTTCAGGCGGACCACAAAGGGGCGGTCAGGCGCGTCATTGGGCGACAGGTCCCGCCAGGGCGAACGCACCACCCGGCCCTCGGCGCGGGCGGTCTCCCGCTCGGCTTCCAGCTCTTCAGGGGTCATGTAGTCCCGATAGGCTTCGCCCCGGGCCAGCAGCATGTCCACCGCCTCGCGATGACGCTCGGCGCGGGCGGCCTGGAAGACCGGCGGGGCGTCGGGTTCGAGGCCGAGCCAGGCCAGGCCCTCGAAGATCACCTGGACGGCCGCTTCGGTGGAACGTTCGCGGTCGGTGTCTTCGATGCGCAGCAGGAACCTGCCCCCCGTGTGACGCGCATAAAGCCAGTTGAAAAGCGCGGTGCGCGCCGTCCCTATGTGCATGGAGCCAGTGGGGGACGGGGCGATCCGGGTGACGACGGGGCGGTCGGACATGGAGGTCGGGAACTTCGGAGCGGCGCCCGTGGCCGGAAAGGCCTGGGCCTGGGGGCGGCCTCTTAGCATGCGCCTTGGCCGGGCTCATAGCCCGGCGGCTCTCGCCGGCGCCTTCAGGGATGCGCTGGCCGCCCAGTCGGATCGCTGGAGCCTGTGGAGCGCGGTGGTGTTCGGCCTGGGCTGCGCAGCCTATTTCGCCCTTCCGCGGGAGCCGGCCATGCCGGTGGCCGCAGCGGCCCTGGCCCTGGCGGCGGGGCTGCTGTTCCTGGCGCGAAGGTGGCCCGGGGCGGCCTGGATCGCCCTGATGATCGGCCTTTGCGGCTTCGGCCTGGCGGGGTTCGGCGCGGCCAAGCTGCGGACGGCGGCGGTGGCGGGGCCGGTGGCGCCGGCCATGGGCCATCCCGTCACCATCCAGGGCTGGGTGGTGGACATGGCCAATCCCGGTCAGTCTGGGCCGCGGGTGCTGATCGCGCCGGTGGCGGTGGAGGGGCTTCGGCCCGACCAGATTCCCGACCGGATCCGAATCACCCTGCGCGCCGAGGCCGCCACACCCCGTCCGGGCGAGGCGATCTCCGTCCTAAGCCTGCTCAATCCGCCCCCGGCGCCGGCCGTGCCCGGCGGCTATGACTTCGCCCGCGACGCCTTTTTCGACAGCATCGGCGGGGTCGGCTTCGCCCTGACCCCGATCGCGCCTGCGCAACTGGCCACCGAGCCGCCGGCGCGGCTCAAGCTGAAAATGCGCATAAACGCCCTGCGCTGGAGCCTGGCCGAACAGATCGTCGCCATCATGGGGCCGGAGACCGGCGGCCTGGCCGCGGCCATGGTGACGGGCCACAAGGCCCATATCTCGGCTGAACAGACCGAGCATATGCGCGGCGCGGGCCTGGCCCACCTCATCGCCATTTCCGGGCTTCACATGGCCATTGTGGGCGGCTTTGTCTTCGCCGCCGTCCGCCTGGGGGTGGCGGCCTGGCCCTGGCTGGCCTTGCGGGTCTCAGGCAAGAAGCTCGCCGCCCTGGCCGGCCTGGCGGCGGTGGGTGTCTATCTGGTCATCTCCGGCGCCCCGGCCCCGGCCGAGCGGGCGGCGATCACCGCCAGCGTGGCCTTCGCCGCCATCCTCTTCGATCGCCGCGCCATCAGCCTGCACGGCCTGGGGATCGCCGCACTGCTGGTGCTGCTGATTCACCCCGAGGCGGTGAACGAGCCCGGATTTCAGATGTCCTTCGCCGCGACGGCGGCCCTGGTGGCCATGGCCGAGGCCTGGCCCCATCCGATCCGCGAGATCCAGGCGCCTTGGCCCATCCGCGCCATCCAGACCGCCGGTTCCTGGCTTCTGGCCAGCTTGGCGGTCAGCCTGGTGGCGGGCCTGGCCACCGGACCCTTCGCCCTTCAGCACTTCAACCGTATGGCCACCTTCGGCCTGGCCGCCAATCTGGCCGCAGCGCCCATCTCCTCCTTCCTGATGATGCCCGCCCTCGCCATCGGCGCGGCGCTCACGCCGTTGGGCCTGGGGGAGGCGCCGCTCACCGTGGCGGGTTGGGGGATCAGTCTGATCGCCGCCATCGCCCGGCTGGCCGCCGAGGCGCCTGGCGCAGGCTGGATCGTGCCGAGCGCGCCGGGCTGGGCCCTGCCGGCCGCCTTCCTGGGGATTCTCTGGATATGCCTTTGGCGCGGCTGGATCCGGTGGCTGGGCCTGCCCTTCGCCCTGGCGGTCAGCCTCGCGCCGCGGGGAGAGACGCCCGACCTCTGGCTGGCGGCCGACGGCGCCCAGGTGGCCGTGCGGGTGGGGGAGACCGCCGTCCTGATGCGACCCGATGTCAAGCGCTTCGGCGCGGAGCACTGGGCCCAGCGCCGCGGGCTCGCTGCAAGTCCCGACGCCGAGGCCCGCGACGCCCTCTTCACCTGCGATCGCTGGTCCTGTCGGCCGGGGCCGGAGGCGCCGGTGAAAGTGGCCGCCTATTGGAGCCGCAAGCCGCCGCCGCCCGAAGTGCTTGAGGACCTCTGTTCAGGGGCGGAGATCGTGATTGTCCGTCCGGTGACGCCGCCCTGGTCCTGCCCCGGCGTGATCATCCTGTCAGGCGAGCACTTCGCCCAGGAG
>NZ_DAIMHV010000042.1:0-11576 GCF_036723115.1 Phenylobacterium sp.
CGCCCTGCCCGCCCGCGGCGCCTTCGCAGACATGGGCGTCACCTATCTGGACGCCGGCTCCACCCACCCCATGCCCCTGGCCGCCCAGGCCGCGCTCAGCGACTACCTGGCCTACAAGACCCGGGCGGCGGACGCGCCGGCCCTCGACATGGGGGCGATCGAGACCCGGGCGGTCGAGAGCTTCGGGCGGCTGGTGGGCGCCCGGCCCGAGGAGCTCGCCCTCATCCAGTCCACCACCATGGGCGAGAACCTGGTCCTGCAGGCCCTGGGCCTGCCGGCCGCGGGCGGCAAGATCGTCACAGACGCCCTGCACTTCTTCGGCTCCTACTACACCTATGGCCGCCTGGCCGAGGCGGGGATGGAGGTGGTGACCCTGCCCATGACGGCGGACGGCCGCACCGATCTGGAGGCCATGGCCCGCGCCATAGACGGCCAGACCCGACTGGTGGCCATCAGCGCCGTCTCCACGGTCAACGGGTTCGAGCACGACCTGAAGGCGGTCTGCGACCTGGCCCACGCCCACGGGGCCTATGTCTATGCCGACCTCGCCCACGCCGCGGGCGCGGTGCCCCTGGATCTGCGGGCCGCCGGCGTCGATTTCGCGGCCACCTCGTCCTACAAATGGCTGATGGGGGATTTCGGCCTGGGCTTCCTCTATGCCCGCCAGGAGGTCCTGCCGCAGATCCGCCGCCCGTGGTGGGGCTATCATCAGGTGTCGCGCTTCGCCTCCCACGTCCTGCCCTATGACCCGCCGGGGGACACCGTGGCCGACTATGCCGCGCCAGACACCGCCAAGGGCTATTTCGCCATGGGCACGACCTCCTGGACCGGGGTGGTGCAACTGGCCGCCACCCTGCCCTGGATCCTCGAGCTGGACGTGGCCAGGATCCAGGCCTGGCGTCAGTCGATGATCGACGCCGTCCAGACCGAGCTGCGCGGCCGCGGCTATGAACCCCTGACGCCCCAGGACATGAAGACCCCCCTGGTCGCCTTCGCCTTGAAGGACGCCAACGCCAAGCTTGCGCCGGCGCTCTCGGCCGCGGGGGTGAAGATCACAGTGTCGCGCAACCGATTCCGGGTCTCGGTGTCGGTGTTCAACGACATGAACGATATCGACCGCCTGTTGGCGGCCCTGCCCAAGGCGCCGCCGGCATGAGCCGCATTTTCGCCGCCGGCTTCCTGAGCGCCTGCGCCCTTGGTATCTTCCCGGCGTCCAGTCAGGCCCAGCCGCTGGATCTGGTGATATCCCGCGCTCAGGATCGGCCGCCGATCACGGAGGTCCGGGTTGATCCGCCGGTGCGGTTCGTCACCCGCCACCGCCTGCGCATCGGCGCCCAGACCCTCGACTATGAGGCCACCGCCGGTGAGACCCACCTGTACAATTTGGCAGGCGAACCCACGGCCAGCATCTTCGCCTTCTCCTATGTGAAGTCTGGTCCCCGCGACCCTCGGCGGCCGGTGATGTTCATCTTCAACGGCGGCCCGGGCTCATCCTCCCTTTGGCTCCACATGGGCGCGGTCGGCCCCCGCCGGGTGGTGCTGGAACAGGAGGTCAACCCCGCCAACGTCCCGCCCTTCGGGGTCGCGGACAATCCTCACAGCCTGCTGGATGTGGCGGACCTGGTGTTCATCGACCCGGTGGGCACGGGCTTCAGCCGGGCCATCGGCGCAGGCCGGCCGGAGGACTTCTGGGGGGTGGATGAGGACGCCGATTCCGTGGCCCAGTTCATCGAGCTATGGCTGAGCGAGCATGGCCGCTGGACCTCGCCCAAGTATCTGATGGGCGAGAGCTATGGCAGCGTGCGCGCCGCCCTTCTGCCCCGCGCCCTCATGGGCGGTCCCACGTATGTGGGCGTGATGCGCGGCCTGACCGTGGACGGGATCGTGCTCCTGGGGACGACCCTGGGCGGACGGCCTGCGGGGCCCGACCCTGAGCGGCAGGTCATGGCCGCGGCCAGCGATCTTTCCGCCCAGGCCGCCACCGCCTGGGCCCACGGGCGCACCGCCTATCAGCACCTGCCCCTTCCCGCCTTCCAGTCCCAGGTCGACGCCTTCGCCCAGGGGCCGTTCGCCGAGGCGTTGCGGGTCCAAGCGCAGGCCCGGCTCACTCCGGGCGCCCAGGCCGAACTGGCGCAGACCCTGTCGGGCTTCACCGGCCTGCCCGCCAGCGCCTATGCCGAGGGTCTGGCCATACCCAGTGTGCGCTTCGCCCGCACCCTTCTGGCCGATCAGGGCTTGGCGCTGGGCCTCTATGACGGGCGCTACACCCTGCCCCTGGAGCCGCAGGGAAACGAGCCGGTGGCCGATGACCCGGCCATGGGTCGCTATGTGCCGGGCTTCGTGGCGGCCTTTCACCAGATGCTCCACGACCACCTCGAGGTCGACATGAAGCGGCCCTATGGCGCGATCGTCTGGAAGGACCTGCTGAGCCGCTGGAACTGGGACCGCGCTCAGGTCGCGCCCGGCCAGAGCTTCGCCGTCGATCTGGCCGTGGCCATGCGCCGCAATCCGGATTTGCGGGTGCTGGTCGCCTCGGGCGCCTACGACCTCGTCACCACGCCCGCCGCCGCCCGCTGGCAGATCGAGGCCGCCGGCCTGCCGTCGGACCGGGTGACCTTCCGCGACTATCCCTCCGGCCACATGCTCTATCTGGGCGACACCGCCCAGGCCTTCTCCGACGACGTCCGCGCCCTGATCACCGGGCGTTGAGCCTCAGACCGGCAGGGCGGTGGTGTATTTCACCTGGCTCATGGCGAAGTGGGAGGCCGAGGTGGCCACATTGGGGTGGTTCAGGAGTTCGCGCATGAGGAAGCGCTCATAGCCGGCCACGTCGGCCACCACGATCCGCATGAGGTAGTCCCATTCCCCGGACATGGAGTAGCACTCCATGATCTCCGGCCGGCCGCGCAGGAAGGCCTCCAGCCCCTGTCGCGCCTCGGGCTCGTGGGACTTGGCGCGGATCTGCAGCATGACGCTGACGCCTCGCCCCACCGCCTGGGGATCGACCAGCCGCACCGCGCCGACCAGCACGCCGGCCTCCTCCAGCGCCTTGATCCTGCGCCAGCACGAGGTGGGCGAGGCGCCGACCCGCTCGGCCAGGGCGGCGTGGCTCAAGGTGGCGTCCTCCTGCAGGGCGCGGACCAGCTTGCGATCGATGTCATCCATGACGGCCATGGTTCGCTCTTCAGCCAATTTGAGAAATGTCATTCCGAATATGACCCAGCAGGCTTAGAGTATGAAACCTCTTTCCGCCGCTTTGCGCTTAAACTTCTCGCATGAGCGACGGCGGCGCACATCTGCCTGCCGCTCCGCCTGAGGGCGCGGCGGCGGATTGGACCATCCCCCAGGGCTGGGGGGATTACACCGCGGCTGAGCACGCCGTGTGGGATCGCCTGTTCCAGCGCCAGTCGGCCATGCTGCCAGGGCGGGCGAGCCAGGCCTTTCTGGACGGGCTGGACGTGCTGCGCCTTTCGCGTCCCGGCATTCCCGATTTCGATGAGCTGTCCGAACGGCTGATGAAGGCCACGGGCTGGCGGGTGGTGGCCGTGCCGGGCCTAGTGCCCGACGACGTCTTCTTCCGCCACCTGGCCAACCGCACCTTCGTGGCCGGCAACTTCATCCGCCGCCCTGACCAGCTGGATTATCTGCAGGAGCCCGACGTCTTCCACGACGTCTTCGGCCACGTGCCCCTGCTGGCCGACCCGGTTTTCGCCGACTACATGCAGGCCTATGGCGAGGGGGGGCTGAAGTTCCAGGGCCTGGGGGGTCTGCACCGCCTGGCCCGCCTCTACTGGTACACGGTGGAGTTCGGCCTCGTGCGCGAGGCCGGCGACCTGCGCATCTATGGCGCGGGCATCGTCTCCAGCTATGGGGAGTCGGTCTTCGCCCTCGATAACCCCTCCCCCCACCGGGTCGGCTTCGACATCGCCCGGGTGATGCGGACCCCTTACCGCATCGACGATTTCCAGCAGACCTACTTCGTCATCGACAGTTTCGAGGACCTTCTGCGCCAGACGTTGGAGGCCGATCTCGCCCCTCTCTATCGCGACCTGGCGAGCACGCCCGATCTCGACATCGCCGAACTGGCCCCGGGCGACCGGGTGCTGACCCGCGGCTCCCAGGCCTATGCCCGGTCCAAGCAGGACATGAAGCCATGACCACCCTCCAGAAGGCCCGTTCCGATGTCCTGTTCGAAGGCCTGACCCCCCAGCCGCCGGACGTGGTCCTGTCCCTGATCCGCGCCTTCGCCGAGGACCCGCGAGCCGGGAAGATCGATCTGGGGGTCGGCGTCTATAAGGACGAGGCCGGCGCCACCCCGGTCTTCGCCGCCATGAAGGCCGCGGAGGCCCGCCTGCTGGAGACCCAGGCCACCAAGTCCTATCTGGGGCCGGAGGGGGATTTCGGCTTCCTGGAGGCCATCGCCCCCGTCGCCTTCGGCCACACCCTGGCCCAGACCGGAATGTTCGGCGTCCAGACCCCGGGGGGCACAGGCGCCCTGCGGCTGGCCGCCGAGCTCGCCAACGCCGGGCGTCCCGGCGCGACTCTGTGGCTGGGGACCCCCAGCTGGCCGATCCACAGCCAGATCTTCGCCGAGGCGGGGCTGAACGTCCGCACCTTCCCCCAGTATGACGCCGCCGCCCAACGGCTGCTGTTCGACGAGATGCTAGGGGCGCTGGAGACAGCCCAGGCCGGCGACGTGGTGCTGCTGCACGGCTGCTGCCACAACCCTTCCGGCGCCGATCCGGACGCCGACCAGTGGCGCCAGATCGCCCGGAGCCTTGCCGAGCGCTGCCTCGTTCCGCTGATCGACCTGGCCTATCAGGGCCTGGGCGAGGGGCTGGAGCCGGACGCCCTGGGCCTGCGCGCCGTTCTCGACCAGTGCGAAAGCGCCATGGTCGCCTATTCCTGCGACAAGAATTTCGGCCTCTATCGGGAGCGCACCGGCGCCCTCTTCGTCCGCGCCGGACGCCATCAGGAGGCCGCACGGACCAATGTGCTGAAGTTCGCCCGCTGCGGCTGGTCCATGCCGCCCGACCATGGGGCGGCGGCGGCGCGCATCATCCTGGAGGACGCCGACCTCGCCGCCCAGTGGCGCGCCGAACTGGAGACCTGCCGGCAGCGCCTGGCCTCCGTCCGCCAGATCCTGGCCAAGGCCGATCCGCGCCTGGCCCCCATCGGCGCCCAGAAGGGCATGTTCTCGATCCTGCCGCTCAATCCCGACCAGGTGGGGCGCATGCGCGCGGCGTTCGGCGTCTACATGCTGGGCAACGGCCGCATCAATCTGGCCGGCCTCACCCCCTCCAACATCGAAGCCTTCGTTCGCGCCTTCGGCGCCTGCGCAGAGGAGTAGTCCGTCATGACCATCACCCCTGAAAACCCCCTTGGCCTGGACGGTTTCGAGTTCGTCGAGTTCACCAGCCCCGACCCGCAGGCCATGACCACCCTGCTGGAGCAGATGGGCTTCACCGCCTATTCGCGCCACCGGTCCAAGGACGTGGTCCGCTACAAGCAGGGGCGCATCAACCTGCTGGTGAACCAGGAGGCGAGCGGCCAGGTGGCCGACTTCCGCGCCGCGCACGGCCCCTCGGCCAACGGCATGGCGTTCCGGGTGGCCGACGCGTCCCAGGCCTATGAGACGGCGCTGTCGCGCGGCGCCAAGGCGGCCGATGCGTCCCGGGGGGTCCTGGGCGAGGGTTCCTATGCGCTGGAAGGCATTGGCGGCTCCCTGCTCTATCTGATCGACGCCGCCGACCTCTATGCCGACTGGGCGCCGGTCGCCGGCGCCGCCGAGGCCGAGCAGGTCAACAGCGTCGGCCTCGACCTGCTGGACCACCTGACCCACAATGTGCGGCGCGGCCAGATGCGCACCTGGTCGACCTTCTACAATCAGATCTTCGGCTTCGAGGAGCAGAAGTATTTCGACATCAAGGGCCAGGCCACCGGCCTGTTCAGCCAGGCGATGATCGCCCCCGACAAGGCCATCCGCATTCCCCTGAATGAAAGCCAGGACGACAAGAGCCAGATCGAGGAGTTCATCCGCGAGTACAATGGCGAAGGCATCCAGCACCTGGCCCTGACCACCGACGACATCTACGGCACGGTGGAGAAGCTGCGCGCCCGCGGCGTGAAGCTCCAGGACACCATCGAGACCTATTACGAGCTGGTGGACAAGCGCGTGCCGGGCCATGGCGAGGACCTGGAGCGCCTGAAGACGAACCGCATCCTGATCGACGGCGACGTGGAGAAGGAAGGCATTCTGCTGCAGATCTTCACCGAAAACCTGTTCGGCCCGATCTTCTTCGAGATCATCCAGCGCAAGGGCAATGAGGGCTTCGGCAACGGCAATTTCCAGGCGCTGTTTGAGTCCATCGAGCTGGACCAGATCCGGCGCGGCGTCATCAAGGTCGAGGCATAGGCGACGGTGAGCACTTCCCGCGGCGAAAACGCCCCCCTGGTCTATCAGAGCGGCTTTGGAAACAGCTTCGCCACCGAGGCGGCGCCGGGCGCCCTGCCTCAGGGACGCAACTCGCCGCAGCGGCCGGCCTTCGGCCTCTATGCCGAGCAGCTCTCGGGCAGCGCCTTCACCGCGCCGCGGGCCGAGAACCGCCGCGCCTGGCTCTACCGCCTGCGCCCCTCGGCGGGCCACCGCCCCTACACGCCCTACGGCGGCGCGCCTCTTCTGAGGTCCGGCCCGTTCGAGGAGGTTCCGCCCTCGCCCAACCGGCTGAGATGGGACCCGCTGGAAATGGCCAGAGGCGTCGACTTCGTCGACGGCCTGGTCACCTATGCCGGGGCCGGCGATCCCGCCGCCCAGGCGGGCCTGGCCATCCACCTCTACGCCGCCGACCGGTCCATGAGCGACCGGGTGTTCTATGACGCCGACGGGGAGCTCCTGATCGTCCCTCAGCAGGGCGTTCTGCGTCTGGCCACCGAACTGGGACGCCTGGACGTGGCGCCCGGCGAAATCGCGCTGATCCCCCGCGGCGTCCGTTTCCGCGTCGAGCTGGACGCCCCCTCCCGCGGCTATGCGTGCGAGAACTACGGCGCGCCCTTCCGGCTGCCGGAACTGGGCCCGATCGGCGCCAACGGCCTGGCCAACGGCCGCGACTTCCTCTCGCCCGTCGCCTGGTACGAGGACCGCGAGGCGCCGGTCGAGGTTGTGCAGAAGTTCCAGGGCGGGCTTTGGACCACCACTCTCGACCACTCCCCCCTGGACGTGGTGGCCTGGCACGGCAATCTGGCGCCCGTGAAGTATGACCTGGCCCGGTTCAACACCATGGGCACGGTGAGCTTTGACCACCCCGACCCATCCATCTTCACCGTTCTGACCTCGCCGTCCGAGGTTCCGGGCACGGCCAACTGTGACTTTGTCATCTTCCCGCCCCGTTGGATGGTGGCCGAGGACACCTTCCGGCCGCCCTGGTTCCACCGCAATCTGATGAGCGAGTTCATGGGCCTGATCCATGGGGCCTATGACGCCAAGGCCGGCGGGTTCGCGCCGGGCGGCGCCTCTCTGCACAACTGCATGAGCGCCCATGGCCCCGACCTGGAAAGTCACGCCAAGGCAACCGCCGCCGAGCTCGCGCCCCACAAGATCACCGACACCATGGCCTTCATGTTCGAAAGCCGCTTTGTCGTCCGTCCCACCCGCTTCGCCGTGGAGACGCCCCTGCTGCAGGCCGACTACGACGCCTGCTGGGACGGCTTTCCCAAGGCGGAGGTTCGCCCGTGAGCGCCATGATCGACGAAACCCATGACGCGACCCGCAGGAGCTGGGTCGCCTCAGCGCAGGGGTCTGACTTCCCGATCCAGAACCTGCCGCTGGGCGTCTTCAGCCCCACAGGCGGGCCGCCCCGGGGCGGCGTGGCCATCGGCGACCAGATCCTTGACCTCGCGCAGGCCGCCGCCTCGGGCCTGCTGAGCGGCGAGGCCCTGGCCGCCGCCCAGGCGGCGTCCGGCGCGACCCTGAACCCCCTGCTGGCCCTGGGCGCCGCCCCCCGCCGCGCCCTGCGACGACGGCTCTTCGAACTGCTCAGCGACGGCGCGCAGGACCAGGCCAGGGTGGCCGCCTGGCTGCACCCGGCGGCCGATTGTACGCTCCACCTGCCCTGCGCCATCGGCGACTACACCGACTTCTACGCCGGCATCCACCACGCCCTGAACGTGGGCCGGCAGTTCCGACCCGACAATCCCCTGCTGCCCAACTACAAGCACGTGCCCATCGGCTATCACGGCCGGGCCTCGTCGGTGCGCGTGTCCGGCGCGCCCGTGCGCCGGCCCAACGGCCAGCAGAAGGCGCCCGACGTCGAGGCCCCCGTGTTCGGCCCGGCCAGGCGGCTCGACCTGGAGCTGGAGCTGGGCGTCTGGATCGGCCCCGGCAACGTCCTGGGCGAGCCCGTTCCCATCGGCGAAGCTGAGGCCCATATCGCCGGCCTGTGCCTGCTGAACGACTGGTCGGCCCGCGACCTCCAGGCCTGGGAGTATCAGCCGCTCGGTCCCTTCCTGGCCAAGAACTTCATGACCACGGTCTCGCCCTGGATCATCACGGCCGAGGCCCTGGCGCCGTTCCGCACGGCGCAGGCCAAACGGCCCGAGGGCGACCCGACGCCCCTGCCCTATCTGATGGACGAGGCCGACCAGGCGACTGGCGCCTACGCCCTTCAGCTGGGCGTACTGATCCGCACGCCCGCCATGCGCCAGGCGGGGATCGCGGCCCATCGTCTCGGCCAGGGTCCGGCCACCAACCTCTATTGGACCATGGCCCAGCTGGTGACCCACCACACCGTGGGCGGCTGCGACCTGCGGCCGGGCGACCTGCTGGGCTCGGGCACCATCTCCACCCCGGACGATAGCGGCCTGGGCAGCCTGCTGGAGCTGACCCGCGGCGGCAAGGAGCCCATCACCCTGCCCAATGGCGAGACGCGCACCTTTCTGGAGGACGGCGACGAGCTGATCCTGGCCGGCCGCGCCGTGGCCGAGGGCTTCGTCTCCATCGGCTTTGGCCCCTGCACAGGCGTGGTGGCGCCGGCGCCCCAGGCGTGAGCGCGCCGGCCCGCCTGCAGCAGACTCCGGCCGGCGTCAGGCTGGGGCCGCTCGATCTCATCGCGCCGGGCCGCGCCCGCAACTTCGTCCTGCAGATCGGCGAGGCTTACTTCCATGGCTTCGCCGTTCGCCGCGGCGACCAGGTCCATGGCTATGTGGACCGCTGCCCCCACGCCGGCCTGCCCCTGGCGCAGAAGCTGGACGATTATCTGGCGCCTTCGGGCGACCTCATCGCCTGCAGCTGGCACGGCGCCCTGTTCGAACCGGCCACCGGCGCCTGTGTCGGCGGCCCCTGCGTGGGGGCGAGCCTCACGTCCTGGCCCCTGTGCGTGCGCGAAGGCGCGATCTTCACCGCCTGAAGGCGGGCTCAGAAACGACAGGCCTGGGCCGAGGCCGGATCCCGGGCCCAACCCCAGGCCGCCACCGGCGTCGCACGCGGGACGTAGCGGATGGGGACCGGCGCGCCGTCCCGGTCCACCACGAGGGTCACGACGCCGTCCTGCGCCTTGCGGGCGGTGTTGTAGTCGAGCATCTCCAGGATCACGTCGCCATCCTTCAGACCGGCCCGCGCCGCCGCTGAGCCCGCCACCAGGCCCTGCAGCCGTTCACCCTCGTCCAGTGACTTGCGGGAGAAGCCCAGTTCGAACGGCGCGACCTCGGTTTCCACGACGGTGAGGCAGCCCTCATAGAGCCCCTCGGGCGGTTGAAGCCGACCGCCGCCCGCCATGGCTTCATACTGGGCGCGGGCGCGCTCAGGGCCGATCTCGGCGCCCACCAGGTCCAGCCAGTCGGGGATTCCATAGGTCTGGCCCGCCAGGTCTCTGGCCCGCATGGCCTTGACCACGTCGTCCAGGCTGCGAGCGCCGGCGCTGGCGCGGCGGATCTCCGCGTCGGTCTGCAGCAGATACATCCAACCCCGGCCATAGGGCACGGTCTGAGCCACCGGGTCGCGCCAGAAGAGCTCCGCCGCCTGGGCGTTGGGAAGACCGATATAGGGATTGGCGTAATAGGTCTGCGCCCGCTCGTTCATGGTCTGGAGCACCTTGTCGGTGTCGAACACCCCGGCGCGCCAGCCCAGCACCAGCGAATAGTATTCGGCCATGCCTTCGCTGTACCAGGCCGTGTCTCCATGCTCCCCCTGCATACGCGGCCAGGTGTGGGCCACCTCGTGGGACACCAGTCCCAGCAGGTCGTCCACGGCGGGCTCCGACGGGGCGTGGTAGCCGAACATGAAGGAGCGTCCCAGCGCCGTCCCGCCCGTTCCCGTATAGGGATTGCGCCGCATGAAGACGCGGTAGGGCGTGCCCGGCGGATCGCCGAAGAAGGCCGACATCTCGTCGTAGATGCGCCGGGTCTTCTCAGCCAGTTCGGCGGGAGAGAAGGGCGGATCTGAGAGCCAGTACATGTGGAAGCCGCCCTCGCCGGCCTCGGGATAGGCCTTGAGCGGCCCGCCGGCATAATAGGAGAAGGACAGGGCCTGAGAGGGCAGCACCGTGCTGACCTCGCCGTCGCCGAAGGTCCAGGCGCCCCTGGCCTGGGCGGGCGCCTGGGTCAGGTCCCACTGCATCCGCACCGACCAGGGCCCCTCGGCCACCGGCGTGGCCAGGAAGCCCACGCCCGCGCCCATGAAGCCGCCAGCCTCGGCGCGGAGATCGAACAGGGGACCGTTGTTGGTGGCCGCCGAGACGGCTCTCGGCGGGGCGGCGTAGGTCACCACGACATCGCCTTGGGTTTCCCGCGTCACGCTCCAGTGCCGATAGACACCCTGGGGGGTGGGGGCTTCCTCCGACTGGCGCAGGGGCAGGACGCCCAGGTCGTCCCGGGCCTGCAGCGCCTCGCCGTCGTACCGGGCGCTGGGGATGCCCACCAGGCTGAGCGGCAGCCTGACCAGGCCTTCGCCGCCCTTCAGTCCGGGGGCGGCCAGGCGCATCTCCACCTGCAACGCCTCGTCGGTGGGTGTGAGCGTCAGGTCGAGGGCCGGCGGCGCCTGGGCGAAGGCCGGGGCGGAGAGACCGATCAGCACGGCGGCCAGCGCGCCTCGCCAAGCAGATTGCTGCAACCGAACGCCCATGGCGACACCCCTTCCTTTGAACAGGCGAAGTCTAGCGCCCCGTCCCGGCAAAATCTGATCGGAATAGGCGGGCAGGCCTGGGCGCGCGCATAGGCTATGCGCGCGCTCAAGGGGCGGGTGACGGCGGCCTGCGCCTGGGTTAGCTAGAAGGCATGGCACGCATCCTTCTGACGGTCGGTCCCATCGCGCGGGCTCGCAACGGGGTCATCGGCCGGGGCGGCGACCTGCCCTGGCGGCTCAAGGCCGACCTGGTGAACTTCCGTCGCGTGACCATGGGCAAGCCCGTGATCATGGGGCGAAAGACCTGGGACAGCCTGCCCCGCAAGCCCCTGCCCGGCCGGACCAATATCGTGCTCAGCCGGGACGGCAGCTTCCAGCCTCAGGGCGCCATCGTCTGCGAGGACTTTTCGGAGGCCGTGCAGATCGGCCGCGAGCAGGCCGATGACGACGCCGCCGACGAGGT
>NZ_DAIMHV010000042.1:11676-19155 GCF_036723115.1 Phenylobacterium sp.
GCCAATCAGAACATGGAGGAGACGAGGATGGACGCCGAACTGATCTGTGAAGGCCTGCAATTCCCCGAAGGCCCCATCGCCATGGCCGACGGCTCGGTGATCATCACCGAGATCAAGGCCCAGCGGCTGTCGCGCATCACCCCCGACGGGCGACGCGAAACCCTGGTGGAGACCGGCGGCGGCCCGAACGGAGCGGCCATCGGCCCGGACGGCGCCATCTACATCACCAATAACGGCGGGTCCTTCACCTGGCCTGAGCAGAACGGCCTGACCATTCCGGGCCCCACCCCGGCCAGTCATACCGGCGGGCTGATCCAGCGGTTCGACCTCAAGACCGGCGCGCTCACCACCCTTTATGAGGCCTGTGACGGCAAGCGGTTCGTGGGACCCAACGACCTGGTTTTCGACCGGCAGGGGGGCTTCTGGTTCAGCGACCATGGCTGCTCCACCCCGGAGGGGCGCAAGTACGGCGCCCTCTATTACGCCAAGCCGGACGGCTCCCATGTGGCGCGGGCGCGCGAGCATTTCGTCTCGCCCAACGGGGTCGGGCTCTCGCCGCAGGAGGACGTGGTCTATATGGCCGACACCCAGCTGGGCCGGCTGTGGGCCTTCGACATCGCCGAGCCCGGCAAGCTCAAGCCTCAGGAAGGCTTCGGCCCCGGTCGTGTGGTGGCCAATCTGCCCGGCTATCAGCTGCTGGACAGCCTGGCCGTGGAGGCCGATGGCCGCATCTGCGTGGCGACCATCATCAATGGCGGGATCACGGCCTTTGAGCCCTCGGGCAAGACCGAGCACTTCCCCTTCCCTGACATGATCGTGACCAACATCTGCTTCGGCGGAGCCGACATGCGCGACGCCTGGGTCACCTGTTCGTCCACCGGCCGGCTTTACAAGGCCCGCTGGCCCCGGCCGGGACACCGGCTCAACTTCAACGCCTGACCGCGCCACAGGCCGGAGCACGATCGGACCTGACGATCCGACCGTACTCCGCCCGGGATCAGTAGAGCTTGGCCATGGCCGAGCGTTCGAAGGCCGCGAGTTCGTCGGTGCGGCCCTCCTTCACCTTGCGGGCCCATTCGGGGTCCTGCAGCAGGGCGCGGCCCACGCCCACCAGGTCGAACTCGTCCCGCTCCAGACGTTCGATCAGACGGTCGAGGGAGGCGGGCTGGGAGCCTTCGCCGGCGAAGGCGGCGATGAACTCGCCCGAGAGGCCCACCGACCCCACAGTGATGGTCGGCACGCCGGTGAGCTTCTTGGCCCAGCCGGCGAAGTTCAGATCCGATCCCTCGAACTCCGGCTCCCAGAAGCGGCGCTGCGAGCAGTGGAGGATATCGGCGCCCGCCTCGGTGAGGGTCGAAAGCCACGCCTCCAGCGCCTGGGGCGTCTCGGCCATCTTCACCTCATAGTCCTGCTGCTTCCACTGGCTGATGCGGATGATCACAGGATAATCGGGGCCGACGGCCTGACGCACGGCGCGCAGGATGTCGGCGGCGAAACGGGCGCGACCGGGCAGGTCCTTGGCGCCATAGGCGTCCTCCCGGGCGTTGGTGCCGTCCCAGAAGAACTGGTCGATGAGATAGCCGTGGGCGCCGTGCAACTCGATGGCGTCAAAGCCCAGGGCCTTGGCGTCGGCGGCGGCCTGGGCGAAGGCGGCGATGGTGTCGGCCACCTCTTCCTCGGTCATGCCCTTGCCGAATTCCTTGCCCGGACGCGACAGGCCCGAGGGGCTGTCATAGGGACCCGGCGGCGTCCATTCCGGATCGCGGGTGCGCACCGCGCCCACATGCCAGAGCTGGGGCGCCATGACCCCGCCCACGGCGTGGACCTCGTCGATCACCCGCTTCCAGGCGGCCAGTTCCTTCTCGCCATGAAAGCGGGGAACGTTCTTGTCGTTGAGGGAGGCGGGGCGGTTGACGCCTGTGCCTTCGGAGATGATCAGACCGACATCGGCCTCGGCGCGACGGCGGTAGTACTGGGCGACCTCTTCGGTGGGGACGCCGCCCGGCGAGAAGGATCGCGTCATGGGGGCCATGACGATGCGGTTCTTCAGCTTCAGGCCTTTGAAGCTGTAGGGACGGAAGAGGGCGTCAGCAGACATGGCGACTCCGGTTCAAACACATGTTCGAACCGAACCTAGGCCAGGGGCCTGACCGGCGTCACCCGCAGAAATTCTGGTGACGCCGTCATCGGCGGAGCGTCCTACTGGACGGCGTCGAGATATTCGATCTCGGGACGGCCCGCCAGGCAGGGGGCCATCTTGGGGCCGGCGGCCTTGAAATAGTCGCTCTGGCCGTGGGCCTTCAGGGCGTCCTCATTGGCGTAGAGTTCCAGCACCTTGTAGGTGTTGGGATCGGTGCGGCTCTTGGTGAGCTGGTAGGCCAGGCACCCCGGCTCATTGGCCTTCACCTGGGCCATCAGGTCCTTGAAGACCTGCTCGAATTCACCGCCCTTGCCATCCTGGACCTTGAGGGTCGCCACTACGCCGATCATGAACAGGTTCTCCCAACGATTGTTTGAATCGACGGTAGAGACGCAAGACGGCGCGGGCAAGCCGAGGCGTGCTCAGGCACGTTCGTTCCAGCCATAGGCCACCCAGTGGTGGCCGCCCAGGTTCTGGGCCTCGATGACGCCGTCGTCCGCCTCGCCGGCGCGGCGGCGGCGGCCAATGCGGCTGGCGCGCACGGCGAGGGCCACCAGGGCCAGGACCGCGCTGACCATCAGGCCGATCACCACCACGGTGGCGGCGAAGACAAAGGCCAGGACCACGCCCACCACCACCGCGGCGGCCGCGGCGAGCGCGCCGCCCAGGGCGCCGAGGCTGCGCAGGGCCGGCCGGTCAGCCGATCCCGCAAAGGGCTTTTCCTGGGTCATCGTCCTTCCTCTTCGTCTCCGTCCGGAGGCTAACGGTCAGCCTCGCCTTCGGCTCCGGCCCGGTCAAGATCGGCGACCGGTGCGGCGAAACAATGGTCAATCATGCGGCGCCGACCAGGGCCATCTCCCGGCGTTCGCGCATGGCCGCCTCGAAGGCGGCGTTGATGGCCTTGGCCTTGGCCTCCGCCACCTCGACAAACTCCTGCGGCAGGCCGCGAGACCGGGCCCGGTCGGGGTGGTGCTCGATCAGGGCGATCTTCCAGGCGGCGCGAAGCTGCTCGTCGCTGGCGTCGTGGGGGGCGCCCAGCACGGCGTAGGGATCATCCGCCCCCAGGCCCAGGTGAGTGGCCTTCAGCCGCCGGAACACCAGTTCCGAGAAGCCGAACAGCTCGGCCACGCGGGAAATATAGGCCATCTCCTCGTCGCTGACGGCCCCGTCGGCGGCGGCGATGTAAAAGAGGCCGTCCAGAACGTCCTCCAGGATCTGCGGACAGCCCCGGTAGCGGTGAGCCAGCCGCCGGGCGTAGCTCTCGAAACCCCGGGTCGTCTGGCGGGCCAGATTGTAAAGGCGCCGCACATTGGGCCGGGAGGCCTCGTCGGACTGGAAGACTTCGGAAAAGGCCTCGAACTCAGCGGCGCCCACATGGCCGTCGGCCCGGGCGAGCTTGGCGCCCAGGGCGACCACGGCGGTGGAGAACGCAGGATCCTCTCCAGGCAATCCAGCCGGGCAGTCGGGGCAATCGGCGGCGTCGGGACCCCGAACCGCCAAGCCAGCAATTTTGCGCCAGAAGCTCATTCGTCTTATGCCACAAGCCTTAGGAAGATGGCGGCCCGATGACAACGCCAATCGAACCCCGCGAAGGTTAAGTTTTGGACAGGCTCTGGACCTTCTGGATCGATCGCGGCGGCACCTTCACCGACGTGATCGCCCGTCGCGACGATGGAAGGGTGCGAACGCTCAAGCGGCTGTCGCGATCCGACGCCTATGCCGACGCCGCCGTGGCGGCCATGCGCGAGGTGCTGGAGACGCCTGAGCCCGCGCCCTTCCCCGCCCACAGGGTCCGCGCCATCCGCATGGGCACCACCGTGGCCACCAACGCCCTGCTGGAGCGGGCCGGCGCCTCGACGGTGTTCGTCACCACCGCGGGCTTCGGCGACATCCTGCGCCTGGGCGACCAGTCGCGGCCCGATCTGTTCGCTCTGAAGATCGTCCGCCCTGAGCCCCTGGCCGAGGCGGTGGTGGAGGCCCAGGAGCGCCTGGGCGCCGAGGGCGAGGTGGTGCTGGCTCTGGATGAGGACCGGCTGCTGGCGGACCTCCGTCAGGCGCGGGCCGCGGGCGCGGTCTCCGCAGCCGTCGCCTTCATGCACGCCGATCTCAACCCGGCCCACGAGGTCAGGGCCGGGGAAATCGCCCGCCAGGCCGGCTTCGACTTCGTCGCCCTGTCCCACGAGGTCTCCCCCCTGCCGCGTTTCACGCCTCGTGCAGAAACTACGGTGGCCGACGCCTATTTGACGCCGATCCTGCGAAATTATGTGCAGGCGGTGGCCGACGCCGTCGGCGGGGCGCCGCTCTATTTCATGACCTCCGCCGGCGCCCTGGTCCCGGCCAGCGGTTTTCGGGGGCGCGATGCGGTGGTCTCGGGCCCGGCCGGCGGAGTGGTGGGGGTCGCGCGCACCGCCCAGGCCGCGGGCTCGGTCGCCGTCCTGGGCTTCGACATGGGCGGCACCTCCACCGATGTCTCCCGTTTCGCCGGTCGACTGGAGCGACGGGATAAGGCCAATATCGGCGGGGTGAAGATGCGCAGCCCCATGCTGGACATCGAGACCGTGGCCGCCGGGGGCGGATCGATCCTGAGCTTTGATGGCCTGCGCGCCCGCGTCGGTCCCCGCAGCGCCGGCGCCCTGCCCGGCCCGGCGGCCTATGGGCGCGGGGGGCCGGCCACGGTGACGGACGCCAATCTGGTGCTGGGCCGGCTCGATCCCGACCGCTTCCCCCGGGTCTTCGGCGCAGGCGGCGACCAGCCTCTGGACGTGGCCGCCGCCCGCCAGGCGCTGGAGGCCCTGGCCCGGCAGATGGGCGCGCCCACGGCCGAAGCCGCCGCCGAGGGATTTCTGGCCATCGCCGTGGAACAGATGGCCCAGGGGGTGCGGCGCATCTCCACCGAGCGGGGCTTCGATCCGCGGGAGCATGACCTGGTGGCCTTTGGCGGCGCGGGCGGTCAGGTGGCCTGCCAGATGGCCGAGGCGCTGGGAGTCCGTCGCGTGCTCTGCCCGCTCTATGGAAGCCTGTTGTCGGCCTATGGGGTCGGCGCCGCCGAGGTGAGCGCCCTGCGCCAGGGCGGACTGGAACATGCTCTCGATTGCGAAGGCCTGAAGCTGGCCCAAGGCCTCGCCTCGACCCTGGAAGCCCAGGCCCGCGCGGCCCTGGCCGATCAGGGGGTGACGCCAGGCCGGTGCGAGATCACCCTACGCCTGCGCTATGAGGGCGCCGACGCCGAACTCCCCGCCCCCCTGATGAGCGAAGACGAGGTGCGGGCGACCTTTGAAGAGGCCCACCAGCGCCTGTTCGGCTTTGTGGAGCGCGCCCGCCCGATCCTGATCGCCAGCGTCGAGGCCGAAGCGGTGGAGACGACCGCCGAGACGGGACTCGGAAACATGGCGACGCCAAAGGGGCCCGACCCGGCGGGCTCGGCGCCGGAACAGGTGGTGATCTATCTGGACGGCCGCGCCTGGCCCGCCCCCGTGGTGGAGGCCGAGGGCCTGGAGGCCCTGTCCGGGCCAGCCCTGATCGTCCGCGACGACACCCAGATCACCGTCCCGGCCGGCTGGCGGGCCCGCCCGGGGCAGGACGGGATGGTCATTCTGGAGCGAGGCCTGGCCCCGGACGCGCCGGCGCCGGCCAGGAATGTCGCGGCGGCCGTGGAGGCTCCCGATCCCGTCACGCTGGAACTGTTCAATCGGCGGTTCATGGGCGTGGCCGAGGCCATGGGCGCGGCCCTGGAACGGACGGCCCATTCGGTGAACATCAAGGAGCGGCTGGACTTCTCCTGCGCCCTCTTCGACGCGGACGGCGGACTGGTGGCCAATGCGCCGCACATGCCCGTCCACCTGGGCTCCATGGGAGCCAGCGTGCGCGCCGTGCGCGACCGCCGCCCGGTGCTGCGGCCCGGCGAGGCCTTCGCCCTGAACAATCCCTATGCCGGGGGCACGCACCTGCCCGACATCACCGTGGTCATGCCGGTCTTTGTGGGCGAGGGCGACCAGCCCACCTTCTATTTGGCCGCCCGGGGCCATCATGCCGACATCGGGGGAATCCAGCCGGGGTCCATGCCGCCGTTTTCGCGGGCGATCGCCGAAGAAGGGGTGCTGCTGGACGCCCTGCCCATCCTCGAGGGCGGGCGGTTCCTGGAGGCTGAGGTGCGCGATGCCCTGGCCGCGGGTCCCTATCCCGCCCGGGCGCCCGAGCGCAACCTGGCCGATCTCAAGGCCCAGCTTGCGGCCTGCCGGGCCGGCGCCGAGGCCGTCAGCGCCATGATCGAGGCTCACGGGACCCCGACCGTCCTGGCCTATATGGGCTTCGTTCAGGCCAACGCCGCTCAGGCCGTGCGGCGGGCGCTGGATCGGCTCTCCGACGGCGAGGCCGAGGCGCCCA
The DNA here is from genome assembly GCF_036723115.1 of Phenylobacterium sp. Lineage (GTDB taxonomy): Bacteria > Pseudomonadota > Alphaproteobacteria > Caulobacterales > Caulobacteraceae > Phenylobacterium. Next base: position 18,200 of record NZ_DAIMHV010000042.1, read on the forward strand.
TGGACGGCGGCGGGGTTGTGCGGGTGCGCACGTCGGTGGATGTGGCCGCCGGACGGGCGAGGCTCGACTTCCGTGACAGCTCAGGCCAGCTGCCCAGCAACTTCAATGCGCCCAAGTCCATCGTCGACGCCGCGGCCCTCTATGTGTTCCGGACGCTGGTGGATGACGACATTCCGCTGAACGCCGGCTGCCTGGAGCCCTTGGACATCCTCACCCGTCCAGGCTCGATGCTCGATCCTGCGCCTGGGGCTGCGGTGGTGGCCGGCAATGTGGAGACCAGCCAGCACATCGTCGACGCCCTCTATGCCGCCCTGGGCGTCATGGCCAACGCCCAGGGCACCATGAACAATCTCACCTTCGGCGATTCTCAGCGGCAGTATTACGAGACCATCTGCGGCGGGACGGGGGCGGGTCCTGAGCATGACGGCGCTTCGGGCGTGCAGTCGCACATGACCAACTCACGGCTGACCGACCCGGAAATCCTCGAACGGCGCTTCCCGGTGCGGATTGAGCACTTCGCCCTGCGGCCGGGCTCGGGCGGCGCCGGGCGGCGCCAGGGCGGGGACGGGGTCCGCCGGCGGCTGCGCTTCCTGGCGCCCATGGAGGTGGCCCTGCTCTCCACGCGGCGCGACCATGCCCCGCAAGGCCTGGCGGGAGGCGGGCCTGGGCTCGGCGGTCGCCAAGCCTTGATCACCGCGGAGGGCGCGGTAAAGGAACTGCCGGGCTGCTTTTCCATTGCGGTCGCGCCCGGCGACGTCGTCGAAATCCATACCCCTGGGGGCGGGGGCTATGGGCAAGCGGCGCCGACCGCCCCATGACCTGACAGGTGATCCCAGTGCTGACTTCCGCCGTCCTCGCCCTCGCCCTCCTGACCCAGACCCCGGAAGCGACCGAGACCGCCGCGTCCAGCGACGTCGTCGCCACGGCCCCGGAGGCCGCCCAGGCGCCCTTTCCCC
>NZ_DAIMHV010000043.1:0-19090 GCF_036723115.1 Phenylobacterium sp.
GGGGTGGAAGCCGCCCGGGCGGGCGACGCCGGCCGCGGCTTCGCCGTGGTCGCCTCCGAGGTGCGGGCCCTGGCCCAGCGCTCGGCCGATGCGGCCAAGGAAATCCGCGACCTGATCACCCAGAGCGCCAAGCAGGTGGACGCCGGCGTGGGTCTGGTGGCCGAGACAGGCGAGGCCCTCAGCCATATCGCTGAGCGGGTGGTGCAAATCGACGCCCGCGTCGCCGAGATCGCCGCCTCGGCCGAGGAACAGGCCCGCGCCCTGGTGGAGGTCAACGCCGCCATCAGCCAGATGGACGGGGTGACCCAGCAGAACGCGGCCATGGTCGAGCAGGCCACAGCGGCGGCGCACTCTCTCCGTCGCGAGACGGGCGAGCTCAACCGCCTTGTGGGCGAGTTCCGGCTGGCCGGCGCCGCTGCGACTCAGGAAACGCGCCGCGCGGCCTAACGGGCTGGCGCAACCCGCCACACCGCGCGGCCGGCGTCGTCGGTCACCAGCAGGCCGCCGAGCCCGTCCACCGCCACATCCACCGGGCGCCCCATGGCCTGGTCCCGATCGTTCAGGAAGCCTGTCAGGAAGGCCTCGGCCTCCCCGGCGGGCATGCCGCCTTCAAAGGGCACGAAGACGACGCGATAGCCGCTGAGCGGCTTGCGGTTCCAGGAGCCGTGCTGACCCACGAACATGCCGCCCCGGTAGCGGGCCGGGAAAGCCTCGGCCTCATAGAAGGCGATGCCCAGGGACGCGGTGTGCGGGCCAAGGCCGTAGTCGGGTTTGATCGCCTGGGCGACCAGGTCGGGCCGCTGCGGCTGCACCCGCTCATCGACGATCTGGCCGAAATAGCTGTAGGGCCAGCCATAGAAGCCGCCCGCCTGCACGCGGGTCATGTAGTCGGGCACAAGATCATCGCCCAGCATGTCGCGCTCATTGACGGCGGTCCACAGGGCGCCGGTGACGGGTTCGAAGGCCATGCCGTTGGGGTTTCGCAGGCCGGAGGCATAGAGGCGCACGGCGCCGGTGGCGGGATCGACCTCCAGGATCGCCGCGCGGTTCTCCTCCGCGGCCATACCGTTCTCGGCGATATTGCTGTTGGAGCCTGAGGTGACGAACAGACGCGTCCCATCGCTGGAGGCGACGACGTTCTTGACCCAGTGGTGGTTGAGTTCGCCTGCGGGCAGGTCCGCCACCTTGACCGGCGTTCCTTCCATGCGGGTCTGGCCCGGACGCCAGGAGGTGGCCACCAGGGCGTCGGTATTGGCGATGTAGAGGGTCTCGCCCACCAGGGCCATGCCCTGCGGCCGGTTGAGCCCTTCGGCGAAGACGCTCTGGATTTCGGCCACGCCGTCGCCGTCGGCGTCGCGCAACAGCAGGATGCGGTTGGGGCTGGGCTTGAGCGCGCCGGCATAGCGCTGCACCCGCTGGGCGATGCGGTCCATCAGCCCTTCGGGTGGTTTCGGCTCGCTGCTGGCCTCGGACACCAGCACATCGCCATTGGGCAGGACCAGCAGCCAGCGGGGATGGGCCAGGTCGCCGGCGAACCGCGTGACCACGAAGCCCTCTGGCGCGGTTGGCATGGCCCCGTCCGGCCAGCCCACAGCCTTGGCGGGATTGACCCGCGGCAGCAGGCTGCGCTGGGGCGAAGGGATGTTGGGATCGGCCCCGAAGCCGACGAAGGGCTCTTCGGAACCTGCCTGGCAGGCGGCGAGGAATAGGCAGGCGGCCGAGGCGAGGATGGGCAGGCGCACGGTGGAGCTCCGGCTGATGGATCAAGCGGCACCATCCGGCCTCATCGGCCCGCGGTCCAGTCCCGCCGACGACCCCTGGCCTGCAGGCTTGGCCGCGAGGGATGTTCGGCTAAGGTGGAGGCGAGCACAGCCCGCCGATGCGACGGCGGACAGGGAACCCCGCCGGCCCATGTGGCGCAACGTCTTCATCACGCTCCTGGCGCTCATGGCCCTGTCCGCCGGCCCGGCCCGAGCCGCCGAGGTCCGGGTGGCGACCGCCGCCAATTTCACCGAGCCCGCCCGGGAGATCGCGCGCCTGTTCGAGGCCCGCACCGGGCACAAGGTGGTATTGAGCTTCGGTTCGTCCGGCCAGTTCTACGCCCAGATCCGCCAGGGGGCGCCCTTCGACGTCTTCCTGTCGGCCGATGTGGAGCGCGCCCGCCAGGCTGAGGCGTCCGGGCTGACCGCACCTGGCCGACGCTTCACCTATGCCACCGGACGCCTGGCGCTCTACAGGCGCTCGGGCGGACCGATCGCTGACGGCGCGGCCGTGCTGCGGGCGGGCGCTTTCGACAAGCTGGCCATCGCCGATCCGGCCACCGCCCCCTATGGCCAGGCGGCGGTCCAGACCCTTCGTCGTCTCGGTCTCCATGAGGCCCTGGCCCCCAAGCTGGTGCAGGGGGGCTCCATCACCCAGACCTATCAGTTCGCCGCCACCGGGGCGGCGGAACTGGGGCTGGTGGCCCTTTCGCAGGCCATCGGCGGGCGAGGCGACTATTGGATCGTGCCCGAACGCCTGCACGACCCCATAGACCAGCAGGCCGTCCTGCTCCGCCGCGGCGCGGCCAATCCGGCGGCCATCGGCTTCGTGGAGTTTCTCCAGGGCCCGCAGGCCAAGGCGGTCATCCGTCGCTATGGCTACCAGGCGCCCTGATGGGGGAGGTGATCTGGCTCACGGTTCGCCTGGCCGGCGTGACCACCCTGCTGCTGCTGCTGCTGTCGACGCCGCTGGCCTGGTGGCTGGCCCGCAGTTCCTCCCGCTGGACGGCGGTGGTGGGCGCCGTGGTGGGGCTGCCCCTGGTGCTGCCGCCCACGGTGCTGGGCTTCTATCTGCTGTTGGCGCTGGGACCCGACAGCCTGTTCATGGCCCCGCTCGCCCCGTTCGGCGTGCGCACCTTGGCCTTCACCTTCACAGGGCTGGTGATCGGATCGCTGATCTACTCGCTGCCCTTCGCGGTCCAACCCCTGCGCAACGCCTTCGTGGCCATCGGCGACGAGCCGCTGGAATCGGCGGTGACGCTGGGGGCGCGGCCTCTGACCATTTTCACCCATGTCGCCCTGCCCCTGGCGGCGCCGGGCTATGTGACGGCGGCCATCCTGGTCTTCGCCCACACCATCGGCGAGTTCGGGGTGGTGCTGATGATCGGCGGCGCCATTCCCGGCCAGACGGCGGTGGTCTCCACCGAGATCTTCCGCCTGGTGGAGAGCCTGGCCTGGGACGAGGCCCACCGCCTGGCCGCGCTGCTGGTGGCGTTCGGCTTTGCCGTGATCCTGAGCCTGCTGCTGCTGGAGCGCCGCTTTGGAGCCCAGGCCGGCGGACGCTGAGGTCTCAGCTGATCACGTTGTCGGAGTCTTCGATCAGGATTCGGGCGGCGTCGCCCTGGGGGTCCTCGTACTGGCCGCTGCGCAGGGTCCACCAGAAGGCGGCCAGACCCGCAAAGCCCAGAGCTACCGAGATGGGGGCGAGGATGAGCACGATGTCCATGGACTATCCTTTCCGCACAGCGTGCATGCGCAGGGCGTTGAGCGTCACCACCAGGGACGAGCCCGACATGGCCAGGGCCGCAATGAAGGGATTGACGAAGCCCAGCATGGCGGCCGGCGCGGCCACCAGATTGTACAGGCCCGAGAAGCCGAAATTCTCCAGGGCGCGGCTGCGGGCGGCGCGGGCGACCTTGACGGCCTCGGGCACGGCGGCGAGGCCTTCGCCCGAGAAGACCAGGTCGGCCGCATTCTGGCTGGCGTCGAGGGCTGAACCTGGCGCCATGGCCGCATGGGCCTTGGCCAGGGCGGCCGTGTCGTTCAACCCGTCGCCCACCATCAGGACCTTGCGGCCCTCGGCGGTCAGAGCGTCGATGCGCGCAGCCTTGTCCTGGGGGGTGGCGCCCGCGCGCCAGGCGGTGATCCCCAGGGTCTGAGCCACGGCGGCGACCGGGCCGGCCAGATCCCCGGAGACGATCTCCAGGCTCAAGCCTTGCCGGCGCAGTTCGGCGAGCGCCTCGGCGGCGTCCGGCCGCAGCTGATCGGAGAAGGCGAAGCGCAGCTTGGTCTCGCCCTCGAAGCCGAACCACAGCTCGGTCTCGCTGGCCTGGGCGCTGTCGACGCCGACAAAGGCGGCGCGTCCCAGCCGGGCGCGCTTGCCGTCGATCAGGCCCTCGACCCCTTGTCCGGAGACTTCGGCGACCTCGGTGGCGCGCGGGCCGGGGCCGGCTTCCTGCGCCAGGGCGCGGGCCAGAGGGTGGGCCGAGGCCCGCGCCAGGGGGGCGGCGAGGGCGATGGCCGCAGGCATCGGATCGATCAGCCGCGGACGGCCTTCGGTGAGCACCCCAGTCTTGTCGAAGATCACATGGTCCACCTCGGACAGACGCTCCAGAGCGGCGCCCGACTTGACCAGCACGCCGGAGCGGAAGAGGCGCGAAGAGGCGGTGATCTGCACCGCGGGCACCGCCAGCCCAAGGGCGCAGGGGCAGGTGATGATGAGCAGGGCCGCAGCCCGCAGCAGGGCCTCCCGCGGTCCCAGGCCGAGCGCCCAGCCTCCGGCGAAGGTCAGGGCGGCCAGGGTGTGGATCACCGGCACATAGACGGCTGCGGCGCGGTCGGCGAGGCGCACATAGAGAGACTTGGCCTGGGCGCCGGCCTCCACCAGGCGGGCGATGGCCGCCACGGCGGAATCCTGGGACCTGGCGATGGCCAGCAGGCGCAGGGGCCCGGTCAGGTTGACCGCCCCGGCGCGACAGGTGTCGCCCGGCCGCACGGGGGCCGGCGCGGTCTCGCCGGTGAGCAGGGCGTTGTCCAGGGTCGAGACCCCGTCCTCCACGAAGCCGTCCACGGGGATGCGCTCGCCCGGCCGCACGATGACCCGTTCGCCCACGGCGATCTCGGCCAGGGGCTTCATCCGCTCCACCCCGTCGGCGCCCAGGACGATGGCGGCGGGGGCCTGCAGGGCCAGCAGGTCGGCTGCGGCGCTCCGCGCCCGGGCTCGCAGGCGATGGTCCAGCCAGCGCCCGATGAGCAGCAGGAAAAGAAGGGAGACGGCGGCGTCGAAATAGGCGTCGCGGCCCTGCAGTATGGTTTCGACGAAGCTGATGAACAGGGTGAGGATCACCCCGATGGAGATCGGCACGTCCATATTGGCCCGGCCGGCCTTCAGGGACCGCCAGGCGGACTCGAAGAAGGGCAGGCCCGCATAGATGGCGCAGGGGGTGGCCACGATGGCCGAGAGCCACAGCATGACGTTGCGCGTGGCGGGCCCCAGCTCCTGGCCGAACAGTCCCGCCCAGACGGGCACGGAGAACATCATGGCGTTGCCGGCGCCGAAGCCGGCCACGGCCATGGCCAGCAGGAGCCGCCGGCTCTCCTGGTCGTGGGCCCGCGCCGCCTGGCCGGGATCGAACAGGGTGGCGGGATAGCCCAGCTTCTCCAGGGTGGAGATCACCCGGCCCGGATCGCCCTTGGCGCCCCGGAAACGCACCGCCAGGCGCCCCTCGGTGAGGTTGAGCCGCGCGCTGGCCACGTCGGGCAAGGCCTGAACCGCGCCCTCCACCTTGGAGAGGCAGGCCGCGCACCGCGCCCCCTTGATCAGCAGCTCCAGGCTGGCGTCACCCTCGGCCGTCTTGCCGAGAAAGGCCGAAAGGTCAGGGCGCCGTTCGATGTCGTGGGTCAGGGCCATGTCAGTCGCCGTTGGGCTTCGAAGGTCTGGCCGCCCGGGGCGACGGCCTTGAAGGTCAGGTCCCAGACGCCGGCCAGGGCGTGCGCCTGGGCGCCATAGACGCCGGGGGCGGTCTCGCTCAGGGCCAGGGTTTGCGCGCCGGTCTCGGTGGCGGGCCGCTGAAGCAGGGCGGTGACCTCCAGGCCGGTGAGGGGATGGCCCTGGCTGTCCACCAGCTGCACCTCGACGCCATCGACCATGGCGGCCGCGGCCGCCCGCCAGCCGAGCTCGGCCTGCGCCGCCTGCTGGGCGAGGCGGGCGTTGTAGGCGAGGCCGTCCTCATAGGGGGTCACTGAGACCTCCCCCGGAAAGGTCCGAAGGGCGGCGGTGATGAAGACCGCATTGACCGCCGTGATCACAGCGAAAAAGGCGATCATGGCCACCAGAACGTGCCAGCCCTTGATGCGGAAACCGGCGTCAGTGTCGTGTGTGAGGCTCATCTCTGGTTCGCCGCTCCGGACAGGAAGGTGGTTTCGACCCGGCGGTTTTCGCCGGCTGCATCGACGGTGAAGGCCGCGGGCATGTTGGTCGCCGAAAGCGCGCTGGCCGGCGCGGTGACCAGCATCCGCACGGCGCGGATCTGGTTCGGCTCCACGGTGAAGGTGAGGGGCCCTTCGGTGGCGTCCTGGCCCGGGGTCTTCACCGAGGCGCCGGGGACGCCGGAGAAGGCGATGGTCGCCTCCATGGGGGTGAAGCCGCGATTGGCCACCTTGAGCGTGTAGCTGTTGCGAATATCCCCGTCGTGCAGGCGCACGAAGGTGGGGTTGCGGTCGCGCAGCACATGCAGGTCGATGGCGCTGCGGTTGAAGAGGCCCCAGGCCATGACGCCGCTCACCAGGATCAGGGCTGCGGTGTAGTAGATGGTGCGGGCGCGCACGAGGCGATGAGTGGGCTTGCCGCCCGCCGCGCGGGTGGCCACGGCCGCGTCGGTGTCATAGGCGATCAGCCGCTTCGGCCGATCGATCTTGGCCATGATCTCATCGCAGGCGTCGATGCAGAGGCCGCAATTGATGCACTCCAGCTGCGGCCCATTACGGATGTCGATGCCCATGGGACAGACCACCACGCAGGCGTGGCAGTCGATGCAGTCGCCACGGCCCTCCCAGCTCGCGCCCTTCTTGTGGGGACCGCGGGGCTCGCCGCGATCGAAGCGGTAGGTGACCTGGAACGAGTGCTGGTCGAGCATGGCGCCCTGGATGCGCGGCCAGGGGCACATATAGGTGCAGACCTGCTCTCGCATGGTCCCGGCCAGGGCGTAGGTGGTGAAGGTCAGGATGGCGCAGGACAGATAGGCGCTCATGGGCGCCTGGCCGACCCAGAAGGTTCGGATCAGGGTCGGCGCGTCGTGGAAGTAGAAGATCCAGGCGCCGCCGGTTCCGAAGGCCACCGCCAGCCAGACCGCGTGCTTGCCGCCCTTGCGCCAGGCCTTGTCGAAGGACAGGGGGGCGGCGTCGAGCTTCATGCGCGCGTTGCGGTCGCCCTCGAACAGCCGCTCGATATAGATGTAGAGGTCGGTCCAGACGGTCTGTGGGCAGGCATAGCCGCACCACAGGCGGCCGAACAGGGCCGTGACCAGGAACAGGGCCAGGGCCGCGATCACCAGCAGACCGGTGATGAAATACACCTCCTGCGGCCACAGCTGGATGAAGAAGAAGTAGAAGCGCCGCCCGGTGAAATCCACCAGGACCGCCTGATCGGGCAGGTCGCCCGGGCGGTCCCAGCGGATCCATGGGGTGACGTAATAGACCGTCAGGGTCAGGATCAGCAGGAACCACTTCAGCCGCCGCCAGGGCCCGTCCACCTTCTTGGGGTAGATGGGCGTGCGCTTCTTGTAGAGGCCGCCGCCGGCGTCCCCCTTGGCGCGCGCCTGGGCCGCGGCCGAGCGGGGGGCTTGCCCCTCGCTCGGCGCCGGCGACTTTGTGCGATCAATGACCACGGTCATGGTCGGCCCCTACTCGCCGCCGGCGTTGGCGTGGACGTAGACCGCCAGCGCCTTCAGCGTTTCGGGGTCGAAGCGGCCGGCCCAGGCGGGCATGACGCCGTTGCGGCCCGACCAGATCTGGGTGCGGATCTCCTCGCGGCTGTCGCCATAGAGCCATTCCCCGTCCGTCAGGTCCGGCGCGCCCTGAGCGCGGTCGCCCTTGCCGTCCACCCCGTGGCACGAGGCGCACTGGGCGACGAAGTCGGGCGCGGCTCGCTGGATGGCGGCCCGGTCGGCCTCGCGGCCGGACAGGGCCACGACGAACTCCGTCAGGTCGTTGATCTGGGCGCTGGTCATCAGCCCGTCACGACCGAAGGCCGGCATGAGGGAGAAGCGGGTCCCTTCCACGCCCGATCGGACGCCCACCTGCAGGGTGTGGTGGATGTCGGCGAGCGAGCCGCCCCACAGCCAGATGTCGTCACGCAGGTTGGGATAGCCCTTGGCCCCCGCGCCGCCCGCGCCGTGGCAGGTGGCGCAGTTGTCGCCGAACACCGACTGGCCGACCGCCAGGGCGTACTGCTGCAGGTCGGGGTCAGCTTCGATCTGCTCCAGGGTGGCGCCCGTCAGCCGCGCCGCGCCTTCGCCCCGCTGAACCTTCAGAGCCTCCAGCTCGGCGGCCACATTGGCCCGGTCGGAATGGCCGCGGAGGCCTGGCGTGTGGCCGGTGATCCCCGGCCAGGCGGGCATCAGCACCCAATAGACGACGGAAAAGGCGATACAGGCGTAGAAGATGTACAGCCACCAGCGGGGCAGGGGGTTGTCCAGCTCCTTGATCCCGTCCCATTCGTGGCCGGTGGTGTCGATGCCGGTGACGTCGTCGACCTCAGGCTTGGACATCTTGGTCCTCATCACTTTCGAGGGGTAGCAGGGCCGCGCGGCGGAAGGTCTCGCCATTGCGCGGCCAGAGGGCGTAGGCGACGCCCATGGCGAAGATGACGGCGAAGTAGATGGTGCCGCCCTGTTGGGCGAACCGGGCCACCGTCTCGTAGGAGAGTCCGCTCATCGCAGGTTCTCCGGGGCTTCGGCCTGATAGGTCGAGAAGTCGACGAGCGTGCCGAGCATCTGGAGATAGGCGATCAGGGCGTCCATCTCGGTCAGGCGCGTGGGGTCTCCATCGAAGTCACGCTGCTGGACCTTGTCGCCATAGCGCCCCTTGATGCCCCGGGCGGGCGCGAAGGGATCGGCCTGGTCGCGCAGGTCGGCCGACGCGCTGTCGAGCATGTCCTGCGTGTAGGGGACGCCCACCCGCACCATGGCCGTCAGCTTGGCCTGGATGTCCCGCTGTTCCAGCTCCTTCTCCGCCAGGAAGGCGTAGGGGGGCATGACCGACTCCGGGACCACCGAGCGGGGATCGATCAGGTGGTCGCGGTGCCAGGCGTCGGAATATTTGCCGCCCAGGCGGGCGAGATCGGGGCCGGTCCGCTTGGAGCCCCACTGGAAGGGGTGGTCGTACATGCTCTCGGCGGCCAGGCTGTAGTGGCCGTAGCGCTCCACCTCGTCGCGAAGGGGGCGGATCATCTGCGAGTGGCAGGTGTAGCAGCCCTCGCGGATGTAGATGTCGCGGCCCGCCAGCTCGAGCGGGGTGTAGGGGCGAACCCCCTTCACCTTCTCGATGGTGCTCTCCAGGTAGAAGAGCGGGGCGATCTCCACCAGGCCCCCCACGGAAACCACCAGCAGGATGGCCACCGTCAGGAGGATGGAGCGGCGTTCCAGGACGCCGTGCTTTTTCCAGATGTTCTTCATGAGAAGCCCCCTATTCGGCTGGGATCAGCGCAGGGGCGGGGTCGGCCTGCGAGACGGGGCTCGGCAGTTTGACCGTACGCCACAGGTTGTAGGACATGATCACGGCGCCGGCGAGGTACATCAGCCCGCCCAGGGTGCGGATGACGTTCTCAACATGCTTGGCGGCGACGGTCTCGACGAAGGCGTTGGCGAGGAAGCCTTGGGGCGTGTACTCGCGCCACATCAGGCCTTCCATGATGCCCGACACCCACATGGCGCAGATGTAGAGAAGGATGCCGGTGGTCGCGATCCAGAAGTGCCACTCCACGAGGTTGTTGGAGTAGAGGCGGTCCTTCTTCCACAGCCAGGGCACCAGGCAGTACATGGCCCCGAAGCTGATGAAGCCGACCCAGCCCAGGGCGCCGGAGTGCACGTGGCCGATGGTCCAGTCGGTGTAGTGGGACAGGGAGTTCACCGCCCGGATCGACATGAGCGGACCTTCGAAGGTCGACATGCCGTAGAAGGCGATGGCCACCACCATCATCCGGATGACCGGATCGGTGCGCAGCTTGTCCCAGGCGCCTGACAGCGTCATCAGGCCGTTGATCATGCCGCCCCAGGACGGCATCCACAGCATGACCGAGAAGGTCATGCCCAGCGTCTGGGCCCATTGCGGCAGGGCCGTGTAGTGCAGGTGGTGCGGACCCGCCCAGATGTAGATGAAGATCAGCGACCAGAAGTGGACGATGGACAGGCGGTAGGAATAGACCGGCCGCTCCGCGCGCTTGGGCACGAAGTAGTACATCATCCCCAGGAAGCCGGCGGTGAGGAAGAAGCCGACGGCGTTGTGGCCGTACCACCACTGGGTCAGCGCGTCCTGAACGCCGGCGAACAGCGAGTAGCTGCGGTGATGCAGTCCCCCCACCGGCATGGCCAGGTTGTTGATCACATGCAGCAGGGCGATGGTGACGATGAAGGCCAGGTAGAACCAGTTGGCCACGTAGATGTGGGGTTCCTTGCGCTTCCAGAGCGTGCCCAGGAAGACCAGCAGATAGGCGACCCAGACAATGGTCAGCCACAGATCCACATACCATTCGGGCTCGGCATATTCCCGGCTCTGGGTGATGCCGGCCAGGTAGCCGGTGGCCGCGAGCACGATGAACAGCTGGTAGCCCCAGAAGACGAACCAGGGCCAGGCGCCGCCGGCCAGCCGCGCCTTGGTGGTCCGCTGGACCACATAGAAGGAGGTGGCGATGAGCGCGTTGCCGCCAAAGGCGAAGATGACGCCCGAGGTGTGCAGGGGACGCAGCCGGCCGAAGTTCAGCCAGCCATGCTCAGGGAAGTAGAGCAGGTTTGGCCAGGACAGCTGGGCGGCGATGACCACCCCCACCAGCAGGCCGACCACGGCCCAGAACATGGTGGCGATGACCCCGGCCCGGACCACGCCGTCTGCGTAGCGCGTCTGTTCTGAGAACAGCCGGCCGGAATTGATGGCCACGGTCATTATCCCGAAGGCCAGGGTGAAGGCGGCGATCAGGACATAGCCGTGAAACTGGAACAGCCGATCCTGTGAAAAGGCTGTGGCGAAGATCGCGCCCAGGGCCAGGAGGCCTGTGAACGCGTAGAGCAGAAGCGCATCGAGCGGCGCCCGATCCTGCCCGGCTGTGAGTTGATTCATGTTCCCCAGCGACTCGGTGCGAAAGACCGCACACCTCTGACGCTGCGCAAGGCCGGGGGCTTTGATCCATCTCAAGGCCCGAACGGGGCGCTGCGGTGATCAAGGGGCCAAGAGGAGCTCATCCATGCGCGCGCAGAACCTGTCCCGCCCCGAAATCCGGCTGATCGGAGGCTTTACGGCCCTGGTGGCCGCGGCGCTCAGCGCCGAATATGCTTGGCTGCACGCCCAGTCCACCGCGGCCCTCTATGGCGCCATCTGCGGCGAAGGGCCGCTGGTCCACTGCGCGGCCTGCTACGCGGCCCCGGCCTTCGCCTTCGTCGGCGCCTGGCTGCTCGCGCCGCAGGTCAGCCGCCTGATCGAACGGCTATCCGGCCGTTCCTGATCGCCCTCAGCCCAGGGCCCTGATCACCGCCGGCGCCAGATTGCGCGCCACGATCTGCGCGCCCCTGGCGTTGGGATGGATGCCGTCCCTCTGGTTCAGGTCTGCCACCCCCGCCACGCCGGCCAGCATGTCGGGGGCGAGCGTGACGCCCTGCGTCCGCGCCACATGGGCGAAGGCGGCGTCGAACGCCTGCGCATAGCCCGCGCCCGCCGCCCGCGGGGCGCGGATTGCGGCCAGCACCACGGCCATTCTGCGCGCCTTCAGCCGGGAGACGATGCGGGTCAGGTTCGCCTCGGTGGTCTTGGGGTCGAGGCCCCGCAACAGGTCGTTGCCGCCCAGGGCCACGACGCAGACCCGGGTGTCGTCCTGGACGCTGAAGTCCAGACGGGCGAGGCCGCCCCCGGTGGTGTCGCCGGAGACGCCGGCCCCACGCACCACCACCTGCCGTCCGCGACGGGCCAGTTCGGCCTGCAACTGGGCGGGCAGGGCCGAAGCCGCCGGAAGCCCGTAGCCGGCGGTGATGGAATCGCCGAGCACTGTCACCACCGGCGCGGCTCTGGCCAGCACCGGCCCGGCCGGCGCGGCCAGCAGGGCCGCCAGGATCAGCCGGCGGGAGGGGCCGTGACCGCGCACGGCGTCTTTTGAGGGGGGCGTATGGATCATGACGGCGTCCTATCTAAGCACGGCGCCGTATCTGCCCAACAGCCTGGAGCCCTGAACGTGTCATCGCCCCTGATCGTCCTGGAGAATGTCTCGCTCACCCTGCCCTCGGCGGCCGGGCCGGTGGAGATCCTCAAGGGGCTGGATGCGCGGGTGGAGGCCGGCGAACACGTGGCCGTCACCGGGCCTTCGGGGTCGGGCAAGTCGTCGCTGATCGCCCTGGCCGCAGGCCTGGAGCAGCCGACGGGCGGGACGGTGCGCCTGCTGGGCGAGGATCTGTCGAAACTGGATGAGGACCGGCGCGCCCGCCTGCGCCGGGGGCAGGTCTCCCTGGTCTTCCAGTCCTTTCACCTGCTGCCCAACATGACCGCCGAGGAGAATGTGGCCGCCCCGCTGGAGATCGCCGGCAAGGCCGACGCCTTCCCCCTGGCGCGGCAATGGCTCGACCGGGTGGGCCTGATGGGCCGGCTGAAACACTATCCTCACCAGCTTTCGGGGGGCGAGCAGCAGCGCGTGGCCCTGGCCCGCGCCCTGGCGACCCGTCCGCGTCTTCTGTTCGCCGACGAACCCACGGGCAATCTCGACGCGGAGAACGCGGCCCACGTGGCCGACCTCCTGTTCGGCCTCGCCCAGGAGACCGGCGCGGCCATGGTGCTGGTGACCCATGACCCGGCCCTGGCGGCGCGGGCCGACCGACGGATCGTCCTGCGGGCCGGACGCGCGGTGAGCGCATGATCCCGTTGTCATTGCGGCTGGCCGGCCGCGAACTGCGGGCCGGCGTGCGGGGCTTTCGCATCTTCCTGGCCTGCCTGGCGCTGGGGGTGGCGGCCATCGCCGCGGCCGGCTCGACGGCCGAGGCCTTCCGGCGCGGCCTGGCTGATCAGGCCGGCGAGATTCTCGGCGGCGACCTGGCCGCCACGGTGGAGCAGCGCCGGTTCTCGCCCGAGGAGGTCGCGGCTCTGGACGCCGAGGGACCGGTCTCAGCGGCGGTGAATGTGCGGGCCATGGCCGAGGCCGCCTCGGGAGAGCGTCGCCTGGTGGAATGGCGAGGGGTGTCTGAGACCTATCCCCTCAAGGGCCAGGTCACCCTGCAAGGCGCCCCGGACCTCGCCTCAGCCCTCGCGCCCCGCGGGGGCTTGCCGGGGGCTGCGGTGGAGCAGGACCTGCTCGACCGTCTGGGGATCGGCCTGGGCGACAGCTTCCAGGTGGGCAATGTGCGCCTGACGGCCACCGCGGTGCTGCTGGAAGAGCCTGATCGCCTGTCGCGGGGCTTTGCGCTGGGGCCCCGGGTGGTCACGGCCCTGCAGGTGGTGGAGGGCGGCGGCCTGCTGGCGGCGGGCCTGCCCTTCGTGGAGACCCGGCGGCTGGTTCTGCCGCCGGAGCAGACGCCGGGCGCGGCCCAGGCGCGACTCGAGCCCCTCCTGGGCGACGACGTGCGCATAAGGGTGCGTGAAGAGGCCGCCCCGGGCGCCCGGTGGCTGATCGATCAGCTGGAGTACTTCCTGGCCTTCATCGGCCTGGCCTCGCTGCTGGCCGGCGGCTTGGGCGTGCAAGGTGCGGTGAGCGCCTTTCTGGAGGCCCGGCGTCCGTCCATCGCCATTTTGAAGGCCCTTGGCGCCTCGGCTGTGCTGGTGCGCAATGCCTATCTCGTCCAGATCTCCATCCTGGCCCTTCTGGGGATCGGGATCGGTCTGGTTCTGGGGGCCGCGTCGCCCTTCATCCTGGGGGGGCTCCTGCCGGCGGACCTGCCGGTTCCGGCGCTGTTCGCCGTCTATCCTGAGCCGCTCTGGCGTGCGGCGGGCTTTGGCGCGTTGTGCGCAGCGGCCTTCGCCCTGGTTCCCCTCGCCCGGGCGCGGGCGACCTCTCCCGCCAGTCTTTTCCGCCGCCAGCTGCAGGGTCGCGTTCCCCTCGGCGTCGAGCTGGTCGTCGCCCTGCTGGCGGCCGCCGGTCTGGCGGCCCTGGCCTTCCTGACCGCCCCGACCCCGCTCACCGCCGCCATCATGATCGGGGGCGTGGCGGCGGCCTTTCTCATGCTGTGGGCGCTCGGCCTGGGCTCGGCCAGCCTGGCTGGCCGCCTGCGCCGCCTGGCGAGAGGTCCTGTGCGGATCGGCTTGGCCAATCTCAGCGGCCCGCGCTCGGCGGCGCGCACCGCCGCCCCGGCCATCGGCCTGGGCGTCGCCCTCTTGGCCACCGTCGTGCTGATCCAGTCGAGCCTGCTGCGCCAGGTGGCTGAGGTCGCCCCGCAGACCGCGCCCGCCCTGGTCTTCACCGAGATTCCCGGAGAACAGGCAGACGCCTTCGAAGCCGTGGTGGCCCAGGCGTTCGGGCGGACCCTGACGCCGGACGACTGGCTGCGCATGCCCATGCTGACCGGCCGCATCGTGCGGGTGAAGGGCGTGCCGGTTGCGGAGGCGCAGATCGCCAAGGGCGAGGACTGGGCCTTCGACAACGACATCTCCATGACCCTCATTGGCCCCGAGCCGCAGCGCTCAGGGGTGGTCGAGGGCGCCTGGTGGGACTCAGACGTGGCGCAGCCGCAGATCGCGCTGGAGGCCGACGCCGCCCGGGCCGCGCGACTGAAGCCGGGCGACCAGCTGACCCTGTCGGTCCTGGGCCGCGAGATCGAGGTG
Source organism: Phenylobacterium sp. (assembly GCF_036723115.1). Taxonomy (GTDB): domain Bacteria; phylum Pseudomonadota; class Alphaproteobacteria; order Caulobacterales; family Caulobacteraceae; genus Phenylobacterium. The sequence continues at coordinate 14,763 of NZ_DAIMHV010000043.1, forward strand.
CGCCTGGCCGCCCTGCGCGAGGTGGATTTCGGCGGTTTCGGCCCGAGTTTCGCCGTGATCCTCAGTCCGTCGACCGTGCCTGGGGTTCCCTTGCGCCAGGTGGCGATCGCCAAGGCGACCCCGGCGGAGGAGGCTCGCGTGTTGCGTGCGCTCGCCGCCGACTTCGCCGAGGTGAACGTCATCTCGGTACGCGAACAGCTGGAGGCGGCCACGGCCCTGTTCGATCGCCTGGCCCTGGCCGTTCGGGCCGCAGCGGCGGTGGCGGCCCTGGCCGGTCTGCTCGTGCTGGCCGGCGCCATCGCCGCCGGCGCCCAGGCCCGGGCGCGGGAGGCCGCGGTGCTGAAGGTGCTGGGGGCCTCGCGGGGCCAGATCCTGGGCGCCTATGGTGTGGAGTACGCTTCGGTGGGGCTGATCGCCGGCGCCATCGGCGTCGCCCTGGGCGTGGCCGCGGCCTGGCCGGTGATCACGCTGGTCTTCAAATCGGACTGGGCGGTGGATTGGGCCGGCGTCGCGGCCCTGGTGGCAGGCGCAGCGGCGCTCACCGGCTTGGGCGGCCTGGCGGCGGCCTTCCAGGCTCTGGCCCGCAGGCCGGCGGCGACCCTGCGCGCGGAATAGGCGGAAGGCCAGTCAGGCTCAGCGGTTTTCGTCCAGGAACCTCCGGAGCCGCTGAAGCGGGGGCAAGAGGGCCGCGGCCTCCGCCGGACCGAACGCCTCGGCCACCTGCCGCAGCAGGGGCGTGGCGGAGACGATGGCCTCCTCCCGCGCCGCCCGTCCCGTCTGCGTCAGTCGCACGCGCTTGGATCGGCCGTCCTTGGGGTCCGGCGTCAGGGTGATGAACCCCTTGGCCTCCAGCCGTCCCAGGGTGCTGGTCAGGGTGCCCCGGGTGACCTGGAAGGCGTCGGCCAGGGCCGCGGGCGTCTTGTCGTCGCCCAGGCGGACGCAATGGTTGAGCACGGTGAATTGGGCCTGCGTCAGGCCGTGGGGCAGGGCGCGCTCGAAGGCCGTTCCCGCCAGCTGGTCGATGATGCCGATCTCGTTGAAGAGCTGGAAGACCAGCGCCTCGGCCTCGCTCGGGCCGACGGGGGGCGTTCCAGGGTCAGACAAGATGAGCCTCTAATCCGCGCCGCGGCGTGGGAATGACCGGCCGCCCATAGCCGATGCGGAATAGCATCTGGATCCGCCGGCTGTCGCCGATTTCGGCATGGGCTTCGGCATAGAGGTCGCGCATCTCCGGATACTCCTGCAGCGCCTGGCTCCAGGGGTGGATGGCCAGGCCCAGCTGGGCGGCCTTCAGGTTCAACCGCACATAGGCCCGGCCGGCCTCCAGCTGAGCCGCGCGGGACCCGTCCTCTGTCAGAAGCCAGCCGAACGCCCGGGCCGACAGGGCGAGGCTGCGATAGAGGTCGAGCCCTTGCTTGAACGCCGTGGCCTCCGGGTCGCCCAGAGTTTCATGGGTCACGACCCCGGCCAGCCTGCCCAGCGCAAACATGGGACCCTCGAGCTCGATGCCATCGGGGTTCGCCGCCACTTCCCGGGCGCCGATCCGCATCAGGTCGACCGACTCCTGCATGGCGGCCGGCGTGGTCACCTCACGCAGATGCGCCCGCCAGGTCAGGTCCCTCAAACGCGCCACGGTTTCCGGACCACCATCGGTGACCGAGACGACGCCCGGGCGCTCGCCGGCCTGGGCGAGCTGTCTCAGCAGGGCGGGGGATACGTCTCTGGGTTCATAGGGCTCCTTGTTGGAACGCCGTTGGAGGATCTGGGCGAACAGAGGATCGGGCGCGGCGCCCGGAGCAAACCTCACCCGCGCCACCGGGCGGGCGTCCAGGGTTGTCAGGTCCTCGCCCTCCGGAAAGGGCGTGATTTCGGCGACGCGTCCCTCCTCGGCCGCAGCGATGCTGAGAAGCTCAAGGAAGGCCCCGCAGCCTATGGTGATCTGGCGGTCATAGGGGTCGGTGACCGGCAGCCGCCGGTCGAGGTCACAATAAAGGGTGAGCGCATCGTCCCCGTCCAGGCGCACCCGCCAGGGCTGGCGATTATGAGGGTTGGGGGCCAGCAGGGCGTAGGACAGGGCGCGGCGGCGAAACTCCGTCGGCTGGCCGGCCTCGCGCCAGGGCGCGCGCGCTGAACGCGACGGACCGTTCAGAGCCACGAAACCCCCGGCTGCGCCCGCCGCCAGGACGGTCCCGCCTCCGATCAGGATCAGCACGTATCGACGAGAGGGCATGGCGGTCTCCAAAAGTTTGATGTCAAACTAAATAGATCGATATCAAACTATATTCAAGGGGAAGACGCAGAGCCCCCTGGGCCTGCGGCGGCGCCTGATGCTATGGGGAGGCGCGCCAGTCTGGCGGCAGACAGGATGGAAGAGGATTGCTCAGCCTGATCAACACGTTCTCCGTAGCCCCTATGATGGACTGGACCGACCGGCACTGTCGGAGCCTGCACCGGGTGCTGACGCGCCGGGCGCTGCTCTATACCGAGATGGTGACCACAGGCGCGGTGCTGCACGGCGATCGCGAGCGCCTGCTGGGCTATGATCCGGGCGAGCATCCGGTGGCCCTGCAACTGGGTGGTTCGGACCCTGGGGAACTGGCCCAGGCGGCGCGGATCGGGGCGGACCTGGGCTATGACGAGATCAATCTCAATGTCGGCTGTCCCTCCGACCGGGTGCAAAGCGGACGGTTCGGCGCCTGTCTGATGCGCGAGCCGGAGCTGGTGGCCGAGTGCATGGCCGCCATCGGGGCTGCGGTGTCGGTTCCGGCCACGGTGAAGTGCCGCATCGGCGTGGACGATCAGGACGCCGAGCAGAGCCTCTTCACCCTGGTGGACCTGTGCGCCCAGGCCGGCGTGAGCCACTTCGTGGTCCATGCCCGCAAGGCCTGGCTGAAGGGGCTTTCGCCCAAGGAAAACCGCGACATTCCGCCCCTCGACTATGACCTCGTCTATCGGCTGAAGCGCGAGCGTCCGGGCCTGATCATTGCGATCAACGGCGGGATCGCCACCCTGGACGAGGCCGTGGCGCACCTGGATCAGGTAGACGGCGTCATGCTGGGCCGCGCGGCCTATCACACGCCTGACCTGCTCGGGCGGGTGGACCTTGAGGTGTTCGGGGAGAGGGATGTGGTCGATCCCGCCCAGGCGGTGGAGCTTTACCGCCCCTATCTGGCCGCCCGCCTAGCCGAGGGCGTGCCGCTGGCCGCCATGAGCCGCCACATGCTCGGCCTGTTCCACGGGCGGCCCGGAGCGCGGGCCTGGCGCCGCATCCTGACCGTCGAGGGCGTGAAGAGCGGCGCGGGGCTTGAGGTGATCGACGCCGGCCTTTCGGCCCTTGAGCTCGCCGCGGCCCGCGCCGCCGCCTGATTTCCTCAGCGATCGGACAGGTGTGTCTGTAGCGCACCGGCCAGGGCCAAACGCCGCAGGCGGGCGCCGACGCCCTTGGCGCCGCATCCGAACAACGTTCTTCTACCTCCGTTAGGCGAACGTCCGGCGATGGATCGGGCGACGAGGAGGAACGCAATGACACGTCTGCAATGGCTCGCGGGGACCGCCCTGGCGGGGGGGCTACTCATGACGGCTGGAGGGGCCGCGGCCCAGGACGCCACCGTGGTGGAAGAGGTGGTGGTCACCGGCTCGTTCATCCGGGGCACGCCGGAAGACGCCGCCCTGCCGGTGGAGGTGGTTTCGGCAGAGGAACTGTCGCGCCGGGGTTCGCCCACCACGATCGATCTGATCAAGTCCCTGCCGGTGAGCGGGCCGGTCCTGGGGGATTCCAACCAGTTCTCCACCACGGCCCAGGGTCAGGTGGGCGCCGGCACGATCAACCTGCGGGGCATCGGTTCCCTGCGGACGCTGGTGCTGCTGAACGGCCGCCGCACCACGGCCTCGCCGGGCGCGGGGTCTGGCGGGGTGGACACCAACCTGCTGCCGGTGGCCGCAGTCGGCCGGGTGGAGGTGCTGAAGGACGGCGCCGCGGCCACCTACGGCTCCGACGCCATCGGCGGGGTGGTGAACTTCATCACCCGGCGCAATTTCAGCGGCCTCGACATGAGCGCCGACTACCGGTTCGTGGACGGTTCGGACGGCGACTATACGGCGAGCCTCGCCTATGGCTGGGTGGGCGACCGGGGCAACATCCTGCTGGCGGCCGGCTATCAGCATCGCTCGGAGCTGCGCACCACCGAGCGCGACTGGGCCAACCAGCCCTATCTGACCAATCCGTCGGGCTATTCGGTCCTGGGCCAGCCCGGCTCCTTCCTGCCGCGCAACGGAGCGACGCCGACGGCCGGCGTGCAGCGTGACGCCAACTGCGTGGCGGTGGGCGG
>NZ_DAIMHV010000044.1:0-10511 GCF_036723115.1 Phenylobacterium sp.
ACGGGTGGGGCCATGATGCAAGGGTTCGCCCCTCCGCGCCCCCGTTGCAAGCGGCGCCGTCAGAGGAGCAGGCGCCGGGTGACCTCATCCAGCAGCAGCCGGCCGGCCCGCGTGGCCCGCAATCGCTGGGGATCGTCGGCGAGCATGCCCAGTTCGACAAGGCCCATGACCCGCTCGTCCTGCGGCGAAAGGCCCAGGACCGTGACCTCGGAATAGGCCAGGCCCGCATCGATGCGCAGGCCGCTCAGCACCCGCTCCTCGGCCTTCGCCACCGGATCCAGGGGCTCGACGGCGGCGAATCCGGCCCCTGATTCGCCGACCCGTGCGATGTAGTCGGCGGGGCGGGCCAGCCCCTCAAGGGCATGGCGAACCCCGCCCAGGGTGAGGCGGCCATGGGCGCCGGGGCCGATCCCGGCATAGTCCCAGCCCTGCCAGTAGACGAGATTGTGCCGCGCCCGGGCGGCCTCGCCGCGGGCATGGTTGGAGACTTCATAGGCCTCGAAGCCGGCCGCCTGCAGGATGTCCTGGGTGTCGTCGAAGAGGGCCGCGGCATGGTCCTCATCCGGCGGGACCAGCCGACCGCGGGCGAGCGCCCGGGCGAAGGCCGTGCCAGGCTCGATGGTCAGCTGGTAGGGCGAGATGTGCTCGGCCCCCGAGGCCAGGGCCTCGCCAAGCTCGGCGGCCCAGGCCGCGCGGGACTGGTCGGGCCGGGCATAGATCAGGTCGAGGGACAGTCGGGGAAAGAGATCGGCGGCCAGGGCCAGCGCCCGGCGGGCGGCCGCCGCGTCATGGTCGCGACCCAGGAAGGCGAGGGCGGCGTCGTCAAAGGACTGCACCCCCAGGGACAGGCGATTGACGCCTGCGGCGGCGAAGTCGGCGAAGCGACGGGCCTCGGCGTCGGTGGGATTGGCCTCCAGGCTGATCTCCAGGTCCGCATCGGCGCGCCACAGGCTGCGGGCGCGGGCGATGATGTCGGCCACCAGCTCGGGCGGGGCGAGGGAGGGCGTGCCGCCGCCGAAGAAGATGGACACCAGCCGCCGCGGCCCGGTGAGCGCGGCCTGGGCGGCGAGGTCGCTGAGCAGGGCGCCGGCCAAGTCCTGGGCTTCGCCTCCCCGTCCCCGGGCGCGATAGACGTTGAAGTCGCAATAGGGGCAGATGCGCGCGCAATAGGGCCAGTGCACATAGAGGCCCAGCGGCGGCGCCTCAGCGGTCAAAAGAGGGCGGCCTTGAGCTTGGCGAAGGCCCGGGCGCGGTGGCTCATGGCGTCCTTGGCGGCGGGATCCATCTCGCCGAAGGTTTCGTCCCGTCCGTCGGGCGCGAAGATGGGATCATAGCCAAAGCCCCGGTCGCCGCGGCCAGGAAAGACCAGCCGCCCGTCCACGCGGCCCTCCACCACAAGGGCCGGCCCTTCGTCGGGCCAGGCGACGGCGAGCGCGCAGGTGAAGAAGGCGCGGGCCTCGGAGACGCCCAGGACCGCCAGCCGTGTCTCCACCTCGTTCATGGCCAGGGTGAAATCCTTGTCCGGCCCGGCCCAGCGGGCGGAATAGACGCCGGGATCGCCGCCCAGGGCCTCGACGCTGAGGCCCGAATCGTCGGCCAGGGCCACCAGGCCGCTGGCGCGGGCCGCCGCCCTGGCCTTGAGCAGGGCGTTGCCCACGAAGGTGGTCTCGGTCTCCTCCGGCTCGGCCAGGCCGAGCGCGCCGGCGGTGACGATGTCGAACCGGTTCTCAAGAATGGCCGCCAGTTCCCGGGCCTTGCCGGGATTGTGGGTGGCCACCACCAGACGCGCGCCGGGGTCGAGCTTCAGGGTCAAGGGAGCCTCCGTCATGGTCTCATCCCGGCCGCCGGTCCGCGGGGGCATGATGCGAATTCCGTCCGGTCCCTTCGTGCTCTAGGTTGCCGCCTGCGTTCGGCGCAAGGCGGAAAGGGATAGCGCCCATGCGGGCCCTGGGACCCGGCTCGGTTTCGAGCTTCCTGAAGATCATTCTCGACGTGGTCTATATCTCCCTGTGGATCGGGCTCGGCGTGGTCGGCCTGCTTCTGCTGGCCGCCCTCCTGCTGGCGCTCAATCCCAGCCTGCTCGGGGATATCTCCCTGAGCGCCGGGGGCGAGGAGGTGACCCATCGCGGCCCGGTGGCGGTGTTGGGCCTGCTGGCGGCGGCCATCTACATGGCCGGCGTGCAGGTGATCGTCGCCCAGCTTCGCCGCATCTTCGGCGCCCTGACCGTGGGGGATCCCTTTCATCCGGAGAATGTCGGCCGCCTGCGGGTGGTAGGCCTCATCCTGGCCGGGCTGGAGCTTGGGCGATATGCGGTCTGGGGCCTGTCGGGCTGGCTCCTACCAGCCTCCAACACCGTGCAGCCGACGCTCAGCCTGACGGCCTGGTTCTCGGTGCTGGTGGTGTTCGTCCTGGCCGAGGTGTTCCGAGAGGGCGCCCGACTGCGCCGCGAAGCCGAACTGACCATCTGAAGGAGCCCGAAGGTCCCGTGCCCATCCGCGTGAGCCTCGACCGCGTTCTGCTGGAGCGCCGCATGTCCCTGACCGAGCTGGCCGACCGCGTGGGCGTGACGGTGGCCAATCTGTCGATCCTCAAGACCGGTCAGGCGCGCGCCATCCGCTTTTCGACTCTGGAGGCCCTGTGTCGGGAGCTGGACTGCCAGCCTGGCGACCTGATGAGCCATGAGCCGGGGCCGGCGGACCCCCGCGGCGCCGACGACTGACGCGAGGGCTGTTGCGCCGCAGCAACAGCCGCACCCATCCGTTGGTGCAGCGCAAAAATTCCGTCGCAAGACCTTGATGAACCAACCGCCCAGGCCTATGTGCACCGCAACATTGTTGCACTGCACACTGAAAGGGGCAGACATGTTTGCTGCGATCGAACGCTTCATCGCCCGTTGGATGGCCCCGCTGGCCCATGAACTGGCCCGCATGCCCGCCAGCGCCCAGCGCAACCTGCTGGTCGGCTTCTAAGACCCTTGATCGCCGGCGCGCCTGACGCGCCGTCGCCAAGGCCAGAACGGCCGGACGCTCGCGCGTCCGGCCGTTTTCGCGTTCAGGCCTCAGCCTCCGACAGCGGCGCGCTGGAGGGCGAAGAGCTCGTCCATCCCCTTGCGGGCCAGGCCGAACAGGGCCTCGAACTCGGCCTGGGTGAAGCCGCGCTTCTCGCCCGTGGCCTGGATCTCGACGATGTCGCCGCCGCCGGTCAGCACGAAGTTGGCGTCGGCCTCGGCGCTGGAATCCTCTTCGTAGTCCAGGTCGAGCACCGGCGTGTCCTGGTGCACGCCGCAACTGACCGCCGCCACCTGGTCGAGGATGGGATCGGCGGTGATCACGCCTTCGTCCATCAGGTATCGGGTGGCCAGACGCAGGGCGACCCAGGCGCCGGTGATGGCGGCCGTGCGGGTGCCGCCGTCGGCCTGGATGACGTCGCAGTCCACGGAGATCTGCCGCTCGCCCAGGGCCTTCATGTCGGTGATCGCCCGCAGGGAGCGGCCGATGAGGCGCTGAATCTCCTGAGTGCGGCCCGACTGCTTGCCCTGCGCGGCCTCACGACGGCCGCGGGTGTGGGTGGCCCGGGGCAGCATGCCGTACTCGGCCGTCACCCAGCCCTGACCGCGTCCGCGCAGGAAGGGCGGCACGCCTTCTTCCACGCTGGCGGTGACCAGCACCCGGGTGTGGCCGAAGCTCACCAGACAGGAGCCCTCGGCATAGCGATTGACGCCGGTTTCGAGGGTCACCGGGCGCAGCATGTCCGGCGCGCGTTGCGATGGGCGCATGGGCGGGGCCTTTCCTTTGGCAGGGACGCCCGCGGATGGGGCGGATATCGCCGACCTCTCTTGCACGGAGGCGGCGGGCGCTTATCCTAAAAACCGACCGGCCCGTCCATGGGCCGCCCACCTAGCTGCTGGCTCTGTCGCCGACCGTGACCACACCGCTGCTCTCCCGCGGGCCCTCGCTCGCCGAACTGGACGAGCGGGCGCGCGACATCTTCCGCCGGATCGTCGAAAGCTATCTCGACACCGGCGAGCCCGTGGGCTCGCGCACCCTCTCGCGGGGCGGGGTGTCCCTGTCGCCGGCCTCCATCCGCAACACCATGCAGGACCTGACCCAGCTCGGCCTGCTGGGCGCGCCCCATGTCAGCGCCGGACGCCTGCCCACCCATGCCGGCCTGCGGCTGTTCGTGGACGGCCTGCTGGAGGTGGGCGATGTGGGCGAGGACGAGCGGCGGATGATCGAAAGCCGGCTGCGCGTCCAGGGTCGCAGCTTCGAAGAGGCGCTGAACGAGGCCAGCGCCCTGCTGTCGGGGCTGGCCGGCGGGGCCGGCGTGGTGGTCACGCCCGTCCGCGAGGCCGAGGTCAAGCATGTGGAGTTCGTCGCCCTGGGCGGCGACCAGGCGCTGGCCATCATGGTCTTCGAGGACGGGGCGGTGGAGAACCGGCTGATGAGCCTGGGGGCCGGGGTGACGCCTTCGGCCCTGCAGGAGGCCTCCAACTTCCTCAACACCCGCCTGCGCGGCAAGACCCTGGACGACGCCCGCAGCGAGGTCAGCCTCGACCTGGACCGCGCCCGGCGCGAGCTGGACGAGAAGGCCGCCCGCCTGGTGGAGGACGGCCTGGCCGCCTGGGGCGGGGGCGAAGGCGCCGCCCGCGCGCTCATCGTCCGGGGCCGCGCCAACCTCCTGGGGGATCGCGACGCCCTGGAGGATCTGGAGCGGGTCCGGATGCTGTTCGATGATCTGGAACAGAAGGAACAGCTCATCGGCCTGCTGGACGGGGTCCGCGAGGCGCAAGGGGTGCGCATCTTCATCGGGGCGGAGACCCGGCTGTTTTCGCTTTCGGGTTCCTCCGTCATCGCCGCACCCTATATGACGGGCCGACAGAAGGTTCTGGGGGCCATCGGGGTCATCGGCCCGACCCGCCTGAACTACGCCCGGATCATCCCGTTGGTGGACTACACCGCCCGGGTGCTGGGCCAGGTGATGAATGCGTAAGGAAGAGACCATGTCCGACGATCACACGCCGGAAGAGACCGAAGCGGTGGCCGAGGCCGCCCTGGACGCCATCGAGGCCCTCAACGCCGAGAACGCGGCCCTGAAGGAACAGGTGCTGCGCTACGCCGCCGAGGCCGAGAACATCAAGCGCCGTGCCGAGCGCGAGGCCAATGACGCCCGCGCCTACGCCATCCAGAAGTTCGCCCGCGACCTGCTGGGCGCCGCCGACAATCTGGCAAGGGCCACCGCCGCCGCCCCCACCGCCGACGAGGACCCGGCGGTGAAGAACTTCGTCCTGGGCGTCGAAATGACCGAGAAGGCGCTGCAGAGCGCCTTTGAATCCAACGGCCTCAAGCGCGTCGATCCCGCCCGCGGGGAGAAGTTCGACCCCCATAAGCACCAGGCCATGATGGAGCAGCCCGCCGATGACGTCTCGGCCGGCGGCGTGCTGCAGGTGCTGCAGACCGGCTATGAGCTGTTCGGCCGCGTCGTTCGCCCGGCCATGGTGGTGGTGGCCGCCAAGGGCTCGGGCCCCGCAGCCGGTTCGCCCGGCGCGGACGGCGGCGGCGCCAACCCCTATGCGGCCGGCGAGGCTGAGGAAGCCGGCGGAGCCGTCGACACCAAGGCCTGAGCCGGATGCCCCCGGGCGCGCGCCGGGGGCTTTCGCGGGCGCGGCAAATGAGTAAAGTCGCAAGTCCCCTCCATCCGGGGGGCGCCGGCGAATCGCATCCCGGCGCACGGAGGTTCGGACCAGGTCATGAAGCTTACGATCGAACGGGCGGCGCTGATGAAGGCGCTGGGGCATGTGCAGAGCGCCGTGGAGCGCCGCAACACCATCCCGATCCTGTCCAATGTGCTGTTGTCGGCCGAAGGCGAGCGGCTGACCTTCTCGGCCACCGATCTTGACCTGGAGATCATCGACGAGGCGTTCGCCCAGGTGGACCAGCCTGGCCAGATCACGGCGCCGGCCCACACCCTCTATGAGATCGTCCGCAAGCTGCCCGAGGGCGCTGACGTCTCCCTGAGCTTCACCGGCGAGGATCCGCGCCTGACGGTTCAGGCCGGTCGTTCGCGCTTCAACCTGCCCGTCCTGCCGGCCGGCGACTTTCCGGTCATGTCCGCCGACGGCCTCTCGGGCCGGATCGGCGTGGACGTGAACGAGCTCATCCGCCTGATCGACAAGACCCGCTTCGCCATCTCCACCGAGGAGACGCGCTACTATCTGAACGGCCTCTATCTGCACGTCATCAATGACGGCGGCATCCAGAAGCTGCGCGCCGTGGCCACGGACGGTCACCGCCTGGCCCTGGCCGAAATGCCCGCCCCGGAAGGCTCGGTGGGCGCGCCCGGCGTGATCGTGCCCCGCAAGACCATCGGCGAGGCGCGCCGGCTGCTGGACGACGCCGGCGAGCAGATCGACCTGCAGCTGTCGCCCCAGAAGGTGCGGTTCGAACTGGGCGGAGCGGCGCTCACCTCCAAGGTGATCGACGGCTCCTTCCCCGACTACGCCCGGGTGATCCCCAAGGACAATGACCGCATCCTGCGGGTGGACAACAAGCTGTTCGCCAAGGCCGTGGACCGGGTGGCGACCATTTCGGCCGAGAAGAGCCGCTCGGTGCGCATGGCCATCGAGCCGGGCCGCATCATCCTGACCGTCCGCAACATGGAGGCGGGTCAGGCGGTGGAAGAGATCGAGGCCGACTATTCCGGCGAAGCCTTCGAACTGTCCTTCAACGCCCGCTACATCCTCGACGTCACCGAGCAGATCAGCGCCGAAGAGGCGGAGTTCCGATTCGGCGGCCCCAATGATCCGGCCCTGGTGCTCGATCCCGGCGACGGCGACGTGCAATACGTCCTGATGCCCCTGCGGGTCTGAGCGCGGGATTTTCCCGCCGGGTGCGAAACCGGCTATGAGGCGGCGTGACCCGCGCCGTCCTGACCCGCCTGACCCTGACCGACTTCCGCTCCTATGAGCGGGCGGAGATCGCCCTGGACGGGCGGCCGGTCTATCTGGCCGGCCCCAACGGGGCGGGAAAGACCAATCTGCTGGAAGCCGTCTCCCTGCTCACCGCCGGGCGGGGCCTGCGCGGCGCGGCCATCGCCGAGATCGGCCGGCGCCTGCCGGGCGAGACCCGCGGCCGGGCCTGGGCCGTGGCCGCCACGGTCGAGCTGGACGCCGAGCCCGTCCGGCTGGGGACGGGCCTGGAACAGCCGGCCTCGCCCCGCCGCTCGGTCCGCCTGGACGGCGAGGCCGTCCCCCCCGCCCGCCTGGCGGAGTTTCAGCGGCAGGTCTGGCTGACCCCGGCCCAGGACCGGCTGTTCCTGGAAGGCGCCTCTGAGCGCCGGCGGTTCTTCGACCGCCTGGTCTTCGCCGCCCGGCCGGGCCACGCCGCCCAGGCCAGCGCCTATGAGAAGGCCCAGCGCGAGCGGATGCGCCTGCTCACCGACGGCCCGGGCGACCCGGCCTGGCTCGCCGCCCTGGAGGCCCGGATGGGCGAGGCCGGCGCGCAGATGGCCCTGGCCCGCGCGGCCACCATGGCCGGCCTGCAGGCCGAGATCGACGAGCGCGGGGCGCGGCCCTTTCCCCAGGCGCGGTTGAGCCTGACTGGGGAGTGGGAGCAGATGGCCGCCGCCGGGACCGAGGCGCCGGAGATCGAGGTCCGCCTGACCCGCGCCCTGGCCGCGGCGCGCGAGCGGGACGCCGCGGCGGGCCGGGCGCTCACCGGGCCGCACCGGGGCGACCTGGCGGTGATCCACCTGGAAAAGGACCGGCCGGCGGCCGAATGCTCCACCGGGGAGCAGAAGGCCCTGATCCTGAACCTCGTCCTGGCCCAGGCGGCGAGACTTTCGCGTGCAGAATCAGCGCCAAACCCTATATTGTTGCTGGATGAAGTCGCAGCGCACCTGGACCGCCGTCGGCGGGGGGCTCTGTTCGACGAAATCGAGGCGCTCGGCCTGCAAGCCTTCCTGACCGGAACCGACGAGCACCTGTTCGAAGACCTTCGCGGCCGAGCCCAGGGCGTCCGTGTGGATGCTTCCGGCCTGGCCCCCATGGACGCGTAAGAAGACCCTATGAGCGACGAAACCCAAGGCGCCCCCCAAGGCCCCGGCGAGACCCCCCGCAGCAACGGCCAGGCCGAGTACGGGGCGGAATCCATCAAGGTGCTCAAGGGCCTGGATGCGGTGCGCAAGCGTCCGGGCATGTATATCGGCGACACCGACGACGGGTCGGGCCTGCACCACATGGTCTATGAGGTGGTGGACAACGCCATCGACGAGACCCTGGCCGGCTATGCCAGCCGGGTGGAGGTGATCCTGAACGGCGACGGCTCTGTGACCGTCACCGACGACGGCCGCGGCATTCCCGTCGACATGCACGAGGGCGAGGGCGTGTCGGCCGCCGAGGTCATCATGACCCAGCTGCACGCCGGCGGGAAGTTCGACCAGAACAGCTACAAGGTCTCCGGCGGTCTGCACGGGGTGGGCGTGTCGGTGGTCAACGCCCTGTCGGACTGGCTGAAGCTGAAGATCTATCGGGGCGGCAAGCGCCACGAGATGGAGTTCCGCCGGGGCGACGCCGTCTCGCCCCTGGTGGTCACGGGCGAGGCGCCCCTGCGTGACAACGGCGAGCCGCTGTCGGGCACGGAGGTCACCTTCTTTCCGTCCACCGAGACCTTCGCCTTCATCGAGTTCGACCGGAAGACCCTTGAGCACCGCCTTCGGGAGCTGGCCTTCCTGAATTCAGGGGTGACCATCTGGCTGAAGGACTTCCGCGGGGCCGAGCCCTTCGAGGAGGTGATGAGCTATGAGGGCGGCATCGAGGCCTTCGTGCGCCATCTGGACAAGGCCAAGACCCCGCTCATCCGCGACCCGATCGTCATCCGCGGACGTCGCGAGTCGGTGGAGCTGGACCTGTCGCTCTGGTGGAACGACGGCTTCCACGAGAACGTCCTGTGCTTCACCAACAACATTCCGCAGAAGGACGGCGGCACCCACCTGGCGGCCTTCCGTTCGTCTCTGACCCGGATCATCACGGGCTATGCGGAAAGCTCCGGCGCCACTAAGCGCGAAAAGGTCTCTCTGTCGGGCGAGGACGCCCGCGAAGGCCTGACCTGCGTGCTTTCGGTGAAGGTGCCCGACCCGAAATTCTCGTCCCAGACCAAGGACAAACTGGTCTCCTCCGAAGTCCGCCCGGCGGTGGAGGGGCTGGTGTCCGAAGGCCTGGCCACCTGGTTCGAGGAACATCCCAACGAGGCGCGGACCATCGTCCAGAAGATCGCCGAGGCCGCCGCCGCCCGGGAGGCTGCACGCAAGGCCCGCGAACTGACCCGCCGCAAGTCGGCGCTGGACATCACCTCCCTGCCCGGCAAGCTCGCCGACTGCTCGGAGAAGGACCCGGCCAAGTCGGAGCTGTTCATCGTCGAAGGCGATTCCGCCGGCGGCTCAGCCAAACAGGCCCGCAACCGCGACAATCAGGCGGTCCTGCCCCTGCGCGGCAAGATCCTGAATGTGGAGCGGGCGCGCTTCGACAAGATGCTGTCCTCCGACCAGATCGGCACCCTGATCACCGCCCTGGGGGCCGGGATCGGGCGGGAGGACTTCGACATCGAGAAGATCCGCTACCACAAGATCGTCATCATGACCGACGCCGATGTGGACGGGGCGCACATCCGCACCCTGCTGCTGACCTTCTTCTACCGGCAGATGCCGCAGGTGATCGAGCGCGGCTATCTCTATATCGCCCAGCCCCCGCTCTATAAGGCGGCCAAGGGCAAGTCGGCCCGCTACCTGAAGGACGATGCCGAGCTTGAGACCTTCCTGATCGATGAAGGCGTCGACGGCGCCGCCCTGACCCTTGGTTCGGGCGAACAGCTGGCCGGCGCCGACCTGCTGGCCCTGGTCCAGACCGCCCGTTCGGCCAAGGCCAATGTGGACCGCCTAGCCGCCCGCGCTCCGGCCTTCGCCATCGAGCAGGCGGCCCTGGCCGGGCTGTTGGGCGAGGACGGCGATCCCGCCGCCGCCGCCCAGCGGCTGAACCTCTATGCCGAAGAGGGCGACGGCCCCTGGAGCGGCGCGGCTGCGGCCACCGGCGGCTATGTCTTCACTCGCATGCGCCGCGGGGTGTCGGAGAGCATCGTGCTGGACGACCTCCTCCTGCACGCCGCCGACGCCCTGCGCCTGGCCGAGCGTTCCAAGCTGCTAGCCCAGACCTTCGAGACCCCGGCCCGGTTCCTGCGCCGGGACAAGGTCACCGAGGTGCGCGGGCCCCTGGACCTGTTCAACGCGGTCATGGAGGCCGGGCGGCGCGGCCTGTCCATCCAGCGTTACAAGGGCCTGGGCGAGATGAATCCCGACCAGCTGTGGGAGACCACCCTGGATGTCGAGGCCCGCACCCTGCTGCAGGTCAAGGTCAGCCATGCCGACGACGCCGACGACATGTTCACCCGCCTGATGGGCGACCTGGTGGAGCCCCGGCGGGAATTCATCCAGGACAACGCCCTGGACGCCGAGGTCGACGTCT
>NZ_DAIMHV010000044.1:10611-19046 GCF_036723115.1 Phenylobacterium sp.
GAGCCCCGGCGGGAATTCATCCAGGACAACGCCCTGGACGCCGAGGTCGACGTCTAGGCGATCGCCGGATCACGGCTGGCGCGCGTTCCGATAAGTGGGAATCGGATCACGGCTGGACAGGCCGTCCCAAGTCTTCAACTCTTCCGGACAGAGGAAACGAGACCAGCCGGAAGAGGCGGACCATGGGCTTTGCGGACTATGCGGAATATGACGGCCTGGGCCTCGCCGGGCTGGTGAAGCGGGGCGAGGTGAGCCCGGCCGAACTGGTCGAGGCCGCCATTGAGCGCATCGAGCGTCACAACGGCGTGCTGGGGGCGGTGGTCCACAAGGCCTATGACGAGGCCCGCCAGACCGCCGCAGGCGACCTGCCGGACGGCCCCTTCGAGGGCGTGCCCTTCCTGATCAAGGATTTGGGGGCGCAGGTGAAGGGCTGGCCGCGCACCTCCGGCAGCCGCTTCGCCCAGACGCCGGCCGACACCACCGACAGCGAGCTGGTGCGACGCTACCGCGCCGCGGGCGTGGTTCTGCTGGGCAAGTCCAACACGCCGGAGTTCGGCATTCCCGGCGTCACCCAGTCTGAACGCCTGGGTCCCTGCCGCAACCCCTGGAACCCTGACCACATTTCCGGCGGCTCGTCGGGCGGGGCGGCCTCGGCCACGGCGGCGGGCATGGTGCCCCTGGCCCATGCCAGCGACGGCCTGGGCTCCATCCGGATTCCGGCCGCCTGCTGCGGGCTGGTGGGCATGAAGATCACCCGCGACCGGACCCCCATCTGCGAGGTGAGCGACGGGGCGCTGGGCTTTTCGGTGCATCATGTGGTGAGCCGCACCGTGCGCGACAGCGCCGCCATGCTGGACGCCACCGACGGCGCCCAGCCGGGCGACCCCTTCCAGGCGCCGGCCAAGGCCGGCCCCTATCTGGCCGAGGTGGAAAAGAGCCCCGGCCGCCTGCGCATCGCCTGGTCCGCCGAAACCCCCAGCGGCCGGCCCATCCCTGAGCCGATGCTGGCGGCCCTGCACCGCACGGCGGAGCTGCTGAAAGGTCTGGGCCACGAGGTCTTCGAACAGGGCCTGGGGATCGATTACCGCACCCTCTACCGCGCCCAGTCCCTGGCCAGCGCCTCCAACTTCTCGGCCAATGTGAAACGCTGGGTGGACCTGCTGGGACGCGAGCCGGAGCCGGGAGAGCTGGGGCCCCTGGCCCAGCGGGCCTATGAGGCGGGGCAGAAGCTCACCGGCCAGCAGGCCTTCTGGGGTTTCCAGCAGCTGCGCCTGATGAACCGTCAGATCCTCAGCGCCTTCGAGGCCTTCGACGTCTATCTGACCCCGGTCATGAGCACGCCGGCGCCGCGGGTGGACTGGCTCGATCCGCTGATGGACGACCTGCGGGAGTTCGACCGCCGCCAGGCCGCCACCTATGGGACCACGCCGCCGGCCAATTTCACCGGCCAGCCCTCCCTCTCCCTGCCGCTCTGGCAATCGGACGAGGGCCTTCCGGTGGGCATGATGTTCACCGGCCGGTTCGCCGATGAGGCCACCCTTTACCGCCTGGCCGGCCAGCTGGAAAAAGAGGCTCCCTGGAAGGACCGCCGTCCGCCCATCTGGAATTGAGCCTGGGCCAGGCGGCGAGGCCGTGATCTATTTCACGGATCACGGCTCGGAGTCCTTGTTGGACGCGCGCTTGAACCGATAACCGGTTCCCACTTATCGGAACGCGCGCCTAATAGATGACGCCGATCTTGGCCATGGTGAGCGCCACGCCCACGAAGGCCACGGCGGCGGCCACTTCGTACCAGGTGAACCGAGGCCCGCTCGGCGATCGCATTCTCATCGTCTTCCCCCCAGAAAACGTCGGTCGGATGAAGGCCCCGTGAGGCCAGAGGTTCAGTAGTAGGGCGCAGGCGCGCTCTTGCCGGGCCAGGTCAGATAGCCCCCGGCGTCGCGGCCGGCGGCCGGCTGAGGCCGGTTGGCGCAGCACGGCGCGCCCGCGCCATAGCCGGCCGCATAGGCGCCGCCCACGGCATAGCCGCTGGAATGTTCGGAATAGCTGTGCTGCTCCACATAGCCCCCCCGCGCGCCCCCGTGGACGCCATGCGGCTCCACATAGACGTGGGCCTGCGGCGGCGGGACGTAGGCCTGCGGCGGCGGGACGTAAGTCTGCGGCGGCGGGGCGTAGGCGTGCCCGCCGGCATAGACCTGACCCTGATGACCGTGGGCGTAGCCGCCTTGGGCGCGGGTGGCGATGTCCGGACCCTGGTAGCGCTGATAGCCCTGTTGAGCCCGAACGGGTCGGTGCGCACGCTGGGCGGTCTGCACGGCCCGGGCGGAGGTGGCAGCGCGGGCGGGCGGACGGGCCTGGGCGGTGCGGGCCGGCGTCCGCGCCGCTGGGGCCGCCGGGGCCGCGGCGGCCTTGGGCGGACAGGCGGCGGGCTCGGCGCAAGCGCAGCAGCAGCAGGCGGCCGCCGGGGACGCCTGGGCCAGGCTCTGGGTGTCCGCCTCTCCCTGCGGGGTGAAGCTGTCGGACCCGGCCTGCGGGGCTTCGGCCGCTGGCGGCGGAGCCGAGTCCTGGGTGAAGCCCGGCTTGGGCGTCTTGCCATCACAGGCCGCGAGCGCGAGGGCGCCGGCGGCGAGGGCGAGAACGGACAGGACGCGCAGACGCATGGGGTACTCCTTCGCCCCCACGCTGCGCGTTAAGACCCCGTTAACGCTGTAGGATTCTCCCATGGCGCGAGCCGGTGAGGCTCCATGACACGCCCCAGCGGGCAAGCTTCACCGCCTCGACCGTGATCGGCGGGCGCGGCAGAGCGTCCACAGACCCCACGCCAGGGCCTGCCCGCTGAGATTGGCGGCAAGGTCGATCAGATCGCCCTGCCGCCCGTGCGGCATGATCGCCTGGGCGATCTCCATGCCCGCGCCCAGGCCCGCGATCAGCAGCAGCAGCCAGAGCCTTCGGCCGACGGCCATCAGGCCCAGGCCCGTCAGTACGAAATAGGCGAAGGCGTGCTGGAGCTTGTCCAGGCCCAGGCCGCCCGCAGGCGACATCTCGCCGGGAACCAGCGAGAGGTAGACCACCGCCGCCAGGCAGAGCGCGAACAAGGCCGCGGCGTAGCGTCGGAGCATGGGATGGCGTCGATCGGGAAACTGCATGGCCCTGGCTTGCACGGCCGGCCCGCCCTCTCTAGCGTCCCGGCGCGAAACATGTGTTTGAAGGATGGCGCCGATGGCGGTGGAAGCGGTGATCTGGGACTTCGGCGGCGTTTTTACGACATCGCCCTTCGAGGCCTTCAACCGTTTCGAAGCCCAGACCGGGGCGCCTAGGGACCATATTCGCCGGGTCAACGCCACCAATCCCGACACGAACGCCTGGGCCCTGTTCGAGCGCAACGAGATCGACACGGCGGGCTTTGACGCCCTCTTCCTCAAGGAATCCACGGCCCTGGGACATCCGATCCGCGGAGCCGACGTCCTGCCGCTGATTTCGGGCATGGTGCGTCCGGCCATGGTCGAGGCGCTGAAGGCCTGCAAGGCCCGCTTCAAGGTGGGCTGCATCACCAACAACATGGTCACCCACCACAGCCCCGGCTCCGACACCGACCAGAAGCCGCGGGGGGCGATGGGGCAGATCATGCCGCTCTTCGACCATGTGATCGAAAGCTCCAAGGCCGGCGTCCGCAAGCCCGATCCGCGCATCTATCTGATGATGTGCGAGGCCCTGGAGGTGGCGCCGGCGGCGTGCGTCTATCTGGACGACCTGGGGGTCAACTGCAAACCCGCCGCCCAGCTCGGCATGAAGGCCATCAAGGTGGTGAGCGTGGAGCAGACCCTGGCGGAACTGGCGCAGGCCACCGGGCTCAGCTTCCAGACCACCCTGGAGGCGACCCGATGAGCGCGCGCCCCGGCCGCATGGCCCCCGCGGACGCCCTGGCCCAGGCGCCGGGCTGGACGATGGCCGACGATCCCCGCGAAGCCATCAGCCGCACCTTCGTCTTCGCCGACTTCAACCAGGCCTTCGGCTTCATGAGCCGCGTGGCGCTCAAGGCCGAGACCCTCGACCACCATCCCGAATGGTCCAATGTCTACAACCGGGTGAGCGTGGTCCTGACCACCCATGACGCCGGCGGCCTCACGGCGCTGGACGTGACCCTGGCCAATTTCATGAACACCGCCGCGCAAGAGGCGGGCCAGGGCGGCTGATCTGGCCGCCCATCACGTCCAGGGAGGGACACGCATGACCGGACGGGTCGCAGGAAAGAAGGCCTTCATCACCGGCGCGGCCCAGGGCCTGGGCGCGGCCATGGCGAGACGCCTGGCGCAGGAGGGCGCTCAGGTGGCCCTGGCCGACATCAATCTGGCCGGCGCCCAGGCGGTGGCCGATGAGATCAACGCCGCCCACGGGGACGAACGCGCCTTCGCCTTTCCGCTGGATGTCACCCGCGAGGATCAGTGGGTCTATGCCCTGGAGGCGGCCGATGCGGCCATGGGCGGGATCTCGGTGCTGGTGAACAATGCCGGCATCAGCCGCGGCGGCGACATCGAGCAGCTGTCCTACGAGGACTGGAAGCTGGTCATGGGGGTCAATGTGGACTCCGTCTTCCTGGGCACGAAGCATGCGCTGAAATACATGCGCAAGGCCCAGCCCGGCTCGATCATCAACATCTCGTCCATCGCCGGCCTGATCGCCGCCCACAACAGCCCAGTCTACAACGCCTCGAAGGCGGCGGTCTGGCTGTTGTCCAAGGGCATCGCCCTGCACTGCGCCAAGCAGGGGCTGGACATACGCTCCAACTCCATCCACCCCACCTTCATCGACACGCCGATCCTCGATCCCCTGCGCCAGCGCTTCGGCAAGGAAGAGGCGGAGTCCAAGCTCGCCCGTCAGGTGCCATTGGGGCGGATCGGCCAGCCGGACGATATCGCCAACGCCGTCCTCTATCTGGCCTCGGACGAAAGCCGCTTCATGACCGGCGCCGAGCTGAAGCTCGACGGCGGCATCTCGGCCATGTGACGCGAAATCGGGGGGCGGCGGCTCAGGCCACCGCCGCCTGATCGGCCTCGGCCCGGGCGATCACCTGGCCGATGGTCTCATAGAGCTTGGCGATCTCGATGGGCTTGGCCACATGGCCGTCCATGCCGGCGGCCAGATACTCGTCCACCTGGTGGGCCAGCGCATTGGCGGTCAGCGCGACGATGGGGGTGCGCGAGCGCCCGGCCTCGGCCTCGCGGCGCCGGATTTCCCGTGAGGCGGCGATGCCGTCCATGACCGGCATCTGGATGTCCATCAGGACCAGGTCAAAGTCCCCCTGGGTCCAGGCCTCCACCGCCGCCGCGCCGTCGCCGACGATCTCCACCTCGATGGAGAGCGAGGCCATGACCGCGGCCAGCACCTGTTGGTTGGTGGGGTTGTCCTCCGCCGCCAGCAGGCGCAGGGCGCGTCCGTCCAGGTCTGCGACCTCGGCCTCTTCCGCCGGGCTCGGCTGAGCGGGGATCGTCGGCGCGGAGGGCAGGCTGGCCAGCGGGCGAAGGACGCCCGCCCCCTTGGGCAGCGGCAGGCGGACCTCGAAGATCGAGCCTTCGCCCTCATGGCTGACGACGCTGACCTCGCCGCCCATCATCTGGGCGAGCTCGCGGCAGATGGCGAGCCCCAGCCCCGTGCCGCCGAAGCGGCGGGTGGCGGTGGCGTCGGCCTGGGTGAACTTCTCGAACAGCAGGGAGAGCTTGTCCTCCGGAACACCGACGCCCGTGTCGCTGACGGTCAGCCGCACGGCGCCGTCGCCGTCCAGGGTGAAGGCGCCTCGGACGGAGCCGGCCGGGGTGAACTTCACCGCGTTGGACAACAGATTGCCCAGGATCTGGCGGATCCGGTTGGCGTCCCCGCGCCAGGGCCCCCGGGCGGCGGGGTCCACCTCGACGGTGAAATGCAGCCCCCGGGCCGAGGCCAGCACCCCGTAGCTCGCCCGGGCGCTGGCGGCCACGTCCTCCAGGTCGAAGTCCTCTTCGGCCAGGGTCAGCTTGCCGGCCTCGATCTTGGAGATGTCCAGCACGTCGTTGATGACGCTGAGCAACAGGCCGCCCGATTGTCGGATCACGTCCAGGCGGCTGCGTTGCTTGGGGCTCAGCTCGTCGGTGGCCATGATGTCGGCCATGGCCAGCACGCCGTTGAGCGGGGTGCGGATCTCGTGGCTCATATTGGCCAGGAACTGCGACTTGAGCACATTGGCCGCATTGGCGGCGTCGCGGGCCTCGGTGAGCGCCTCGAGACTGCGGTTGAGGTCGCGCTCCCGGGCGCCGAGCTTGGCCAGAAGTTCATTAAAGCTGGCCGCCAGGCTGCGGAACAGCGGATCGCGCGTGGGCACGTTGACGGGCGTGAAACGTCCGCTGGCGGCCACCTCGCGCATGGCTTCCGACAGGCCGGTGACCGGCGCGATCACCTGATGGGCCAGGCCTCGGGCGAGGAACAGGGCCACCCCCACGCCGCCGAAGAACAGGGCGCCGGTCAGCGCCAGGAACTGCGGCAGCTGAGCGGCAAAGCCGGGCGTGCGGGCGGTCAGGGTCAGGTCGCCGATCACCCGGCCCTGCCAGTGCAGCCGCTCCACCACCGCCACCACCTGGGCGTCGGCGGCATGGGGATCGGTGAACTCGGCCAGCACCTGGCCGTCGGCCGCCCGCAACCGCGCCGAAACTACCGCCGAGGAGCGGGACAGGGCCTGGATGGCGCTCTCGGCGCGCTCGGCGTCGCCGCGGGCCACGGCCGGGGCCGCCAGGTCAGCGGTCACCGCGGCCAAGGCGCGGTAATTGGCGCGGGACTGCTCCTGGGCCACCGCCCACTGCTGCAGCATGAAGGTGGCGCAGGCCGCCAGCAGCACCGCCACCGTGGTGACAAGCGCCACGCCCGCCACCTTGGCATGAAAGGTGGCCTCTGGTCGCGCGCGGGAGGGGGTGTCTTGCAGGGGGGCCATGGGCGAGGCGGACCAGGTTCGAGCCCCCCGTCATAGGCCCATAGTCCTAATCAATCGCTTCTGAACTCGCCTAACGAGTGAACGCAACCTCTGCGTGAAGTTGTCACAGTTGCAAGGCAGGACGGCCGTTAACTTTTGGTTTAGCTTGGTTAGCGTTTCGTTAACCCAAGCGAGGGGATCCCCCATGGACAAGGCGTTTGTCGCCCAGCGCGTCGCCAACAAGCTGTTCGCCACCGAAGAAGCGGTGGATGCGGCCATGGTCGAAGCGACCGAACTGATGACCGAAATGCTCAAGGCCCGTAAGGATGTGGGCGTGTCCACCGTCTTCGGGGACGAGGCCGCCGCCAAGCTGGTCGAAGCCATCAAGGCCCTGGGCGAAGCCCGCAGCGCCATGGTCGGCGTCCACGGCGAGCTGAACGAAGCCAAGCTGCGCCTGGGCATCCGCACCAAGCTCTTCGGCCCGGACAAGCCGTTCGAGCCCGCCCGCAACGCGCCGGCCATGCGCGACGCGGTTTGATCGCAATAGTTTAACCTCGTTGCGCCTCTAATAGCGGTTAGAGGCGCAACGCATGACTGATCAGTTCCTATATCTCGCCATCTGGATCTTTCTCTGGGCGACCCTTGCCGGGGTCTGCGCCTTTGCCTTTTGGCGTGGCGGCGAGGCTGAGCGCTCCGCCGCCAGTCTGATCGTCTTGGTCGCTGTGGCCAGTTCAGCCAGCCGCCTCTTCCTGCATCCGGACAACATACTGATCGCCCGGCTTCTGGCGGAAGGCGTGGCCGCCATGGGTTTCCTGATTCTGGCTCTGCGCCATGGCAGCCTGTGGATCGGCGCCGTGATGCTGATCCAGGCCTTCCAGTTCAGCCTCCAGGCGTTCTATTTCGTGACCGGGCGGCACCACGACCTGCTGTACGTGATCGCCAACAATGTGAACTTCCTCGGCATCCTCATCTGTCTGGCCGCGGGGGTCTGGCTCAAGGTGCGCACTCAGGACCGGGGTCCGGCCCAGGCGCGCGAGGCCCCGGCGAACTGACCTCAGCTTCATCAGATTTTGCTTGCCCTGCCGCCCAAATAGGCGTTTTTGCGCGGCGGGCCACGCCCCCCCAACGGGGCGCTGCCCATCTGCAAGGATGGGAGACATCGCAGTGACCACCACCACGCCGAAGCCGGCCATGCGCCCGGCTCGTCCTGAGTTTTCCTCCGGCCCGTGCGCCAAGCGCCCCGGATGGACCCCGGAAACCCTCACCAACGCCGTTCTCGGCCGCTCGCATCGCTCCAAGCTGGGCAAGGCGCGGCTGAAGGAAGCCATCGACCGGACCCGGCAGGTGCTGGAGGTTCCCGACGACTTCCTCATCGGCATTGTTCCCGGCTCCGACACCGGCGCGGTGGAGATGGCTTTGTGGTCCATGCTGGGTCCGCGTCCGGTTCAGCTGCTGGCCTTCGAGAGCTTCGGCAAGGACTGGGTCACCGACGTGACCAAGC
>NZ_DAIMHV010000045.1:0-19026 GCF_036723115.1 Phenylobacterium sp.
ATCGTGCCCAGCACGCGCACGCCCGCCGATTCCCGCATCGCCGAGCTGGGGCGCGGCCGGTTCGTCTGGCCCATGCGCGGGGACATGCTCTCCACCTTCGGACCCAAGGGCACCGGCCAGCGCAATGACGGCATCAACCTCCGCGCCCGGGCCGGGGAGACTGTGCGGGCCGCCGCCGCCGGCGACGTGGTCTATGCCGGCGACCAGGTGCCGGGCTTTGGCAATCTGGTGCTCATCAAGCACGCCGACGGCTGGGTGACGGCCTACGGCCACCTGTCGCGGATCGACGTGAAGATGCAGGACAAGATCAGCCAGGGTCAGCAGATCGGCCAGGCCGGCTCCACCGGCGAGGTCACCGAGCCGCAGCTCCACTTCGAGGTGCGCTATGCGCCCACCCCGCAGGACCGGGCGCGACCCATCGACCCCATGCTGGTCCTGCCGCAGTAGCGCGTTGCGATCAGCTGGAGCCGGTTATCAGTTCATAACGCGCGTCCAACTGAGGACTCCGGGCCGTGATCCGACGTCCATGAAATCGGATCACGGGCCAGCCGGACCCGACAGGCTCAGAGGGGCAGGGGCTTTCCCTGCTCCCCGGCGAGGTCGCGGATGAACTGCCAGGCCACCCGGCCTGACCGCGCGCCGCGCAACTGGGCCCATTGCAGGGCCCGGCGCTCCAGCTGCGGGTCTTCCAGGCCATACTTCTCGGCATAGGCCGCGACCGCCGCCAGATAGGTGGGCTGGTCCATGGGCGGGAAGCCGATCCAGAGGCCGAAGCGGTCGGAGACGCTGATCTCCTCCTCGGCGTCCTCGGCCGTGGCGATCAGCCCGCGGTCCTCCTGGTGGCCGCGGGGCATCAGGTGGCGTCGGTTCGAGGTGGCCACGAACAGCACGTTCTCCGGCGGGCCGGAGACCCCGCCCTCCAGGGCCGACTTGAGCGCCTTGGCCGCGGCGGCGCCCTCTTCGAAGGACAGATCGTCGCACAGCACCACGAACCGCTCCTTGCAGGCGCGCAGGGCGTCGAACAGACCGGGCAGGGCGGTGACCTGGTCGCGATCCACCTCCACCAGCCGCAGGTCCGGCGCGGTCTGGGTCAGGGCCATGAAGGCGGCCTTGGCGATGGAGCTCTTGCCCGTGCCCCGCACCCCCCACAGCAGGACATGGTTGGCCGGCAGCGCCTGGGCGAAGCGCTGCAGGTTCTCCAGGAACCGCCCCTTCTGGCGATCGACCCCGATCAGCGAGTCCAGACCCAGGGGATAGTCCGGGGCCGGCGCAAACCCGCCCCTGTCCGGCTCATGGCGATAGAGCCGCGCCCGGCTGAAATCCAGGGCGGGCGGCGGCGGCGGGGCCAGGCGCTCCAGGGCGTCGGCGATGCGGGCGAGCAGGGGGGCGAGGGCTTGGTCCATGGCTCCGGTGCTTACCGCTCTTGCCCTGCATTGCAAAAGGGGGGCTCAGCGCATAGCTTCCGCCGACTTGAGAGGGGCCGATCCTGCGGCCCTGCCTGTTTGCCGGAGAGGCCATGTTCGCCACCCCCGCCTTCGCCCAGACCGCCGACGCCGCCGCCGCAGGCGGCATGGGCGCCATTCTGAGCCAGTTCCTGATCTTCATCCCGATCATCGTCCTGTTCTACTTCCTGATGATCCGCCCGCAGCAGCAGCGGATGAAGGCCCACCAGAAGATGGTCGCCGGCCTGAAGCGGGGCGATCAGGTGGTGCTGTCCAGCGGCCTGATGGGCAAGGTGGTCCGCGTCGAGGAACGCGAGGTCGGCCTTGAAATCGCCACCGGCGTGACCGTGAAAGTGGTCCGCGGCATGATCTCCGAAGTGCGTGTTCGGGGCGAACCCGCCGCGGCCAACGACGCCAAGTCCTGATTCCTCGCACCTCCAAGGGCGGCCTCGCCTCATGATGACTCTCTCGCGCTGGAAGATCATCGCCGTCGTCCTGGCGGCGATCTTCGGCGTCCTCTTCTCCCTCCCCAACATCCTGCCGCAGCAGACGCTCTCGGCCATGCCGGGCTTCTTTCCGCGGCAACAGCTGAACCTGGGCCTCGACCTGCAGGGGGGATCCCACCTGCTGCTCGAGGTGGACACCGAGGCCCTGCGGGCCGAACGGCTGGTCAATGTGCTGGAGGACACCCGCGTCACCCTGACCGGGGCGGGCGTGGCCTATTCGGACCTGCGTCAGCAGTCCGGCGAGGTCCTGTTGAGGGTCGCCAACCCGGCCGACCGTGACCGGGCGGCCCAGGCCCTGCGGGGCGCGCTGGGGGCGCCGCTCGCCGGCACGCCCGGCGGCACCGACATGACCGTGCGGAATGACGGGCCGGACGGCCTGCGCATCGGCTTCGTGCCCGAGGCGGTGAACGCCGAGGCGGCCAAGGCTGTGGAGCAGTCCATCGAGATCATCCGCCGCCGTATCGACGAGCTGGGCACCCGCGAGCCGACCATTATCCGCCAGGGCTCCAACCGCATCGTCGTCCAGGCGCCGGGCGAGAGCGATCCTGAGCGGCTGAAGAATGTCATCGGCCAGACGGCCAAGCTGACCTTCCAGATGGTGGACGAGTCCGCCGACCTGGAGGCCGCCGCCCAGGGCCGCGCCCCGCCGGGCTCGGAGGTGCTGCCGTCGGACGAGCAGCCGGGCTCGGTCCTGGTGGTGCGCCGCCGGGCGCTTGTGTCGGGCGAGATGCTGACGGACGCCTCTCAGGGCTTTGACGGCCAGAGCGGCCAGCCGGTGGTGACCTTCCGGTTCAACAGCGTGGGCGCCCGCCGCTTCGGCGAGGCCACCAGCCAGAATATCGGCCGCCGTTTCGCCATCGTCCTGGACGGCAAGGTGATCTCCGCCCCCGTCATCCAGGGCGCCATCACCGGCGGCAGCGGCCAGATCACCGGCAACTTCACCGTCGAGACCGCCAACGACCTGGCCGTGCTGCTTCGGGCCGGCGCGCTTCCCGCGCCGCTGACCGTGGAGGAGCAGCGCACCGTGGGCGCCGAACTGGGCGCCGACGCCGTTCGCGCGGGGCAGATCTCCACCACCGTGGGCTTCATCACCATTCTGGTCTTCATGGTGCTGGCCTATGGGGGCCTGTTCGGCGGGATCTCGGTGATCGCCCTGCTGGTCAATGCCCTGCTGATCATCGCGGTGATGTCGGTGACCCAGGCGACCCTGACCCTGCCGGGGATCGCCGGCCTGATCCTGACCCTGGCCGTGGCCGTGGACGCCAATGTGCTGATCTATGAGCGGATGCGTGACGAGATACGCGCCGGGCGGAGCGCCATCGCCGCCATGGACGCCGGCTTCTCCCGGGCCATGAGCAGCATCATCGACGCCAATGTCACCACCATCCTGGCCGCGCTCATCATGTTCCAGTTCGGTTCCGGACCGGTGCGCGGCTTCGCCTGGACGCTGTCGATCGGCGTCCTGACCTCGGTCTTCACGGCCGTGCTCGTGACTCAGGTGCTTCTGGCCCTGTGGTTCCGCGTGCGCCGTCCCAAGACCCTGCCGATCGTCTGAAGGACGCCGCCATGTGGCCCCTGATCAAGATCCTGCCCGCCAAGACCAACTTCCGCTTCGTGGGCTTCGCCCGCTATGCCGGCGTGGTGTCGGTGCTGGCCGCCATCGCCTCCCTCTTCCTGGCCCTCTACCCGTTCACCCCGCCCTGCGGGGGGCTGAACTGCGGCATCGACTTCAAGGGCGGGACGCTGCTGGAAATCTCCACCGCACCCGCCGATGTGGACCTTTCGGCCGTCCGGCAGAGGCTGGGGGCGATGGATCTGGGCGATGTCCAGGTCCAGGCCTTCGGCACGGCCTCTTCAGCCCTGGTGCGCTTCCAGACGCCTGAAGGCGAGAGCAACGAGCAGGCCATCGAAGAGGTCAAGGCCGCGCTGACCGAAACCCTGGGCGAGGTCAGCTTCCCCAAGACCGAAGTGGTCGGCCCCAAGGTGTCGGGGGAGCTGTTCCAGAACGGGCTCATGGCGCTGGGCTTCGCCATCGTCCTGATGCTGATCTACATCTGGTTCCGGTTCGAGCTGCAATACGGGGTGGGGGCGGTCGTGGGCCTGTTCCACGACGTCATCCTGACCTTCGGTCTCATCGCCCTGATCGATCTGGAATTCTCGCTCACCAGCATCGCGGCGATCCTGACGATCATCGGCTATTCGATGAACGATACGGTGGTGGTGTTCGACCGTCTGCGGGAGAACCTGCGCAAGTACAAGCGCATGCCGCTGCGCGATGTGATCGACCTGACCATCAACGAGACGCTCTCGCGGACCGTCATCACCGGCCTGACCACCATCTTGGCCCTGGGCGCCCTGGCCATCTTCGGCGGGCCGACCCTGTTCGGCTTCTCGGTGATCATGATCTTCGGCGTGGTGATCGGCACCTACTCCTCCATCTATGTGGCGGCCCCCATTATTCTGCTGTGGGGCGTGCGCCGGGATGACGAGGAGGCTGAGCCCCTGCCGGTCCGGACCTGATCGTGGCGCGCGACGCGCCGGCCATCGACTCCTTCGGCCCCGGGGGATTCCGGGTGGCAGGGGTCTGGCGGCCGGGTTCCCTGCTCATCGTGCGCGACGTCGCCAGCGCCTGGAACGTGCGCGCCCTGGCCGAGCTGACGCCGGACTCGCTGTTTCCCGTGTTCGACGCCGGAGCGCGGGAGGTGGAGTTCCTGCTGCTGGGCACGGGCGCGGCCAACGGCCTTCCCCCGCGGACGGTGCGCACCCTGCTTCAGCGTGGGGGGATCGGCCTCGAATACATGGACACCGCGGCTGCGGCGCGCATGTACAATGTGCTCACAGCCGAGGGCCGGCGCCTGGCCTGCGCCCTCATCGCCATCTGAGGCGCCGCCCGCGGGGCGCCAAAGGACTGGACTTGGCGCGCAAATTGCCCCGCCATAGGCTTGGCTATGGGCAAGATCGGGGAAACGCCATGCAAGGGCTCCTATCCAACTTCCGTAACACCATGATCCTCAGCGGCCTGCTGGCCCTGG
Source organism: Phenylobacterium sp. (assembly GCF_036723115.1). Taxonomy (GTDB): domain Bacteria; phylum Pseudomonadota; class Alphaproteobacteria; order Caulobacterales; family Caulobacteraceae; genus Phenylobacterium. The sequence continues at coordinate 4,981 of NZ_DAIMHV010000045.1, forward strand.
TGATGATCGCGGGCTATCTCGGCCACCACGGCTCGGCCGACGTGATCTTCGTCCAGGCGGCGCTGCGCTGGGTGCACGTGGTGGCAGGCATCCTTTGGATCGGCCTGCTGTACTATTTCAACTTCGTCCAGATCCGGAAAATGCCGGACATTCCGCCGGAGATGCGCCCGGCGATCAGCAAGCATATCGCTCCGGAGGCTCTCTTCTGGTTCCGTTGGGCGGCGGTGGTGACCCTGCTGTCGGGCCTGCTTCTGGCCTGGAGCCGGGGCTATCTCGTGCCCGCCCTGACCCTGGGGGCTTCTGAGGGCTTCGTCTCGGCCCAGCACACCTTCATCGGGGTGGGCATGTGGTTGGCGACCATCATGTTCCTCAATGTGTGGCTGTTCATATGGCCCAATCAGAAGATCGCTCTCGGCATCGTGGAGGCCGACGATGCGGCCAAGGCCAAGGCCGGACGCACCGCCATGCTGTTCTCGCGGACCAACACGCTGCTGTCCCTGCCGATGCTGGTGACCATGGCCATGAACCAGACGGTCTTCGGCTGAACGCCGAACCAGGCTAAGCCACGGGCCCGCCGTGCCGGCGGGCCCGTTCGCGTTTTCCAAGAGCCTGATGCGATCTGACGGAACCGTCAGATCGTTGAATCAGGCTCTAAACCCAAAGACTTGAGCGCGTTTCTTTCCGATAACCGGTTCCCACTTATCGGAACGCGCTCTAGGCCCATGACTGAACCTGCCGACGCTCCGCCCGAAGACCTCGACGCCCTGGTGGCGCGGGTCGATCCCGACCGCTGGCTGTCGGGCCGACTGATCGCCGATCGGGCGGTGCGCGAGGAGGTGATGGCCCTTTACGCATTCGACCACGAGCTCGGCCGCGCACCGAAGGTGGCGTCCAACCCGCTGTTGGCGGAAATCCGCCTGACCTGGTGGCGCGAGGTGCTGGACGAGGTGTTCGAGGGCCGCCCTGTCCGCCACCATCCCACGGCCCAGGCCCTGGCCCGGCTGATCGCCCGCCATGGCTTGAGACGAGACCCCTTCGAGCGGATGATCGACGGGCGCTATCGTGAGCTCGAGGCCGGACCCATGACCGCCGAGGAGGCCGAGGCCTGGGCCCGCGCCACCGCCGGCGCGGCGGCGCAGATCGCCGCGACGATGCTGGGCGGCGCGCAGGCGGACGGCGTCCGGGCCGAAGCCGCAGCCGCCCTCTGGGCCCTCTCGCGCCGGCCCGAAGGCCTCGCCCCCGAGACACAGGCCCGCCTGCGCCGGGAGGCGCGCGGCCTCAGCGTGGAGGCCTTTCCCGCCGCGGCCCACGGCGCCCTGGCGCGGCTCTATGGGCGGCCCAAGGCCCCGGGCGCCCTGGCGCGGCGGCTGGCCGTCACCCTGGCGGCGCTGACGGGGCGGATCTGAAACCTATTCGGCGGCGAGCGGGCGCTCGACCCCCATCCAGGCGGCCAGGTCGGCCAGGGCGCGTTCGCCCATCAGCCGCTTCTTGGTGCGGCCACGCTCCTTGGCGCCCAGGCGGCGGCCCTCGGCGTCGCGCTTGGGCGGCTCCAGGGGCGGCAGCAGGCCGTAGTTGATGTTCATGGGCTGGAAGGAACCCGCGCCTCCGTCCAGATGGCCGCCGGTGATGTGGCCGATCAGTCCCCCCAGCGCCGTGGTGGCCGGCGGCGGGGCGAGCGGCCGGCCCAGGCGCTCGGCGGCGGCGAAGCGCCCGGCCAGCAGGCCGACGGCGGCGCTTTCCACATAGCCCTCGACGCCGGTCACCTGTCCGGCGAACCGCAGACGCGGCTCCACCTTCAGGCGCAGCTGCCCGTCCAGCAGGCGCGGGCTGTTGATGAAGGTGTTGCGATGCAGGCCCCCCAGCCGGGCGAACACGGCCTTTTCCAGCCCCGGGATCATCCGGAAGATGTCGGTCTGGGCGCCGTGCTTCAGCTTGGTCTGGAAGCCCACCATGTTCCACAGCGTGCCGAGCGCATTGTCCTGGCGCAACTGGACCACGGCATAGGGCTTGTCGTCGGGCCGGTGGGCGTTGGTCAGGCCCACGGGTTTCATCGGCCCGTGACGCAGGGTTTCACGCCCCCGCTCGGCCATGACCTCGATGGGCAGGCAGCCGTCGAAATAGGGGACATGCTCCCAGTCCTTGAACTCGGACTTCGGCCCGGCCAGCAGGGCGTCGATGAAGGCCTCGTACTGGGCCTTGTCCATGGGACAGTTGATATAGGCCGCCGCATCGCCGCCGGGGCCGACCTTGTCATAGCGCGACTGCCGCCAGGCCACGTCCATATCGATGGAGTCGAAATTAACGATGGGGGCGATGGCGTCGAAGAAGGACAACTGGCCTTCGCCCGTCCGCTCCAGGATGGCCTGCGACAGGGCCGGCGAGGTGAGGGGACCCGTGGAGATGATCACGCTGTCCCAGTCCTGGGGCGGCAGGCCGGCCACCTCTTCCCGGGCGACGGTGACCAGGGGGTGGGCCAACAGTCTCGCGGTGACCGCCTGGGAGAAGCCCTCGCGGTCCACGGCCAGGGCGCCGCCGGCGGGCACCTGATGGGCGTCGCCGCAGGCCATGATCACCGAGTTCAGTGCCCGCATCTCGGCATGCAGCAGGCCCACCGCATTGCCCGCCCAGTCGTCGGCCCGGAAGGAGTTGGAGCAGACCAGTTCGGCCAGCTGGTCGGTCTGGTGCGCGTCGGTGCCGCGGACGGGACGCATCTCATGCAGAATGACCGGGACGCCGGCCTGGGCGATCTGCCAGGCGGCTTCGGAGCCCGCCAGGCCGCCGCCGATGACGTGAATGGGATTGTTGCTCATGGGCGACCCCTTACCAATGATCCGCCGACTTCGCGAGCCGGCCCTTGCAGTCGCTCGCCCCGCCGCCCTAGTTTCCGCCTGAAGAGGGTGGTGACTCAAGGGCCTGGGCCCGGCAGACCGTGCGCCGCCCAGGAGCGACCATGACCACCTTTTCCGCCGGCGAAGCGGCCTTCGAAGGCTTCAGGCTTTCCCGCGAACAGCCCCGAACCATTCTCGTCTGGGCCATCTTCCATTTCGTGGTGTCGGTGGTCAGCGCGCTGGTCCTCATTTCCATGAGCGGCGACGTGCTCGAACTCATGGAGCGCAGCGACGAGCTGACTCCGGACGAGGTGACCCAGATGATGATGGGCCTGGCGCCCAGCACCGTGGTGCTGGCGCCCCTGGGGCTGGCGGTCATGGCGGTGATCGCCGCGGCGGTCTATCGCCTGCATCTGCGCCCGCAGGAGGCGGGGCTGGGCTATCTTCGGCTGGGGGCGGACGAGGTGCGGCTGGCGGCGCTCACCATCATTTACTACTTCCTCTCGTTGATCGGTCTCCTTGCCCTGATCTTCCTGTCGGGGGTCGCGGCCGGCATAGCCGCCGTCATCGGGGCCGGGTCGGGAGGCCTGGTGGCCATCGGGGTGTTTACCTTCTGCCTCGGCCTGTGGCTCTTCACCCTGGTGCGGCTTTCCCTGGCGCCGGTGATCACCTTCGATACGCGCAGGCTGTCGGTGTTTGAGTCCTGGCGGCTGACCAAGGGGCGCTTCCTGGGCCTGTTCGGGGCCTATGTGCTGGCCGTGGCGACCATCATCGTGGTCAGCCTGCTGATGATGGTGATCTTCACCGCCGTGGCCGGCGTGATCACGGTCATGGGCGGCGGCAGCATCCAGGACGTCAGCGCGGTCTTCCAGCCCGACCTCAGTTCGGTGGGAGCCTATTTTTCCGTCCAGACCGTCGCCTATCTGATCTTCAACGCCCTGATCATGGCGATTTACTACCCGGTCCTGCTGTCGCCGCAGGTGGTGGCCTACCGCGCCTTCCGCGAAGCGCCCTGAGCGTCGCGGAAGGCGGGGCTTCAGGTCCGAGGTCTCAGGCCGAGGCGCTGGGGCGGGCCGACACCCGCTTATGCCAGGCCGCCAGATTGGCGTATTCGGGGTTCATCTCCAGCCCGATCCAGGCGGCGAAATCCACCGTCGACAGGGCGCAGATGTCGGCGACGGTGAAGTCGTGGCCAGCGATGTAGTCCCGGCTTGCGAGCTCGCGGTCCAACCACTTCTGGGCGCCGGCATAGGTCTCGCGGTTGGACTCTCCGAACTCCTTGAACTGGTTCAGCAGAGCCGCGGTGAAGGGGTGCGCGTGGCGCCAGTAGTTGCCCACCGGCATCATCAGGACGAACTCGATCCGGCGAACCCACATGTCCACATGGGCCTTCTCCAGGGGCGTGCGCCCGAAGAGCGGCGGCTCGGGATGGGTCTCTTCGAAGTATCGGCAGATGGCCACCGTCTCGGAAATGGTTGAACCGTCGTCCAATTCGAGGGTGGGGATCTGGCCCAGGGAATTCTTGGCCCGGTACTCGGACGACTTGTGTTCACGCTTGCGCATGTCGACCGTCGTCTCCGGAAGGTCGATGCCCTTCTCGGCCAGGAAAATGCGAACGCGACGGGGGTTCGGCGCCGGCATGGGCGCGCCATAGAGGATCATCATCGACTCCAATCATCAAACGAATGGAGCGACGCTATTTCGAACGGGCGTTTACGGGAAGCCTGACCTTACGTCAGGCGAGGCTCCCGTCGAACGCCCGAGCTCAGGCGCTCTTGCGGCGGGCCAGGCGGCGTTCCTCGTGGCGGTCCAGCAGTTCCTTCAGATAGCGGCCGGTCCAGCTCTCGGGCGCGGCGGCCACCTTCTCCGGCGTCCCGACGGCGACGATCTCGCCCCCGCCGTCGCCGCCTTCAGGCCCGAAGTCCAGCAGCCAGTCGGCGGTCTTGATGACGTCGAGATTGTGCTCGATCACCACCACCGTATTGCCCTGGTCCACCAGCTCGTGCAGCACCTCCAGGAGCTTCTGGATGTCCTCGAAATGCAGGCCGGTGGTGGGCTCGTCGAGTATGTAAAGCGTCCGGCCGGTAGCGCGCCGCGACAGCTCCTTCGACAGCTTCACCCGCTGAGCCTCGCCGCCGGAAAGCGTGGTGGCCTGCTGGCCCACCTTCACATAGCCCAGGCCGACGCGCTTGAGCGTCTCCATCTTGTCGCGCACTGGCGGCACGGCCTTGAAGAAGTCGGCCGCCTCATCGACGGTCATGTCCAGCACATCGGCGATGGACTTGCCCTTGAACTGGATGTCCAGGGTCTCGCGATTGTAGCGCTTGCCCTTGCACACGTCGCAGGTGACGTAGACGTCGGGCAGGAAGTGCATCTCGATCTTGATGACGCCGTCGCCCTGGCAGGCCTCGCAGCGACCGCCCTTGACGTTGAACGAGAAGCGCCCCGGCCCATAGCCCCGGGCCTTGGACTCCGGAAGGCCCGCATACCAGTCGCGGATCGGCTGGAAGGCGCCGGTATAGGTGGCCGGGTTCGAGCGGGGCGTCCGCCCGATGGGTGACTGGTCGATATCGATGACCTTGTCGAAGTGCTCCAGGCCCTCGATCCGCTCATGGGGGGCCGGCGCGTCGCTGGCGTTGTGCAGACGCCGCGCCGCGGCCTTGTAGAGGGTCTCGATGGTGAAGGTGGACTTGCCCCCGCCGGAGACGCCGGTGATGCAGGTGAAGGTCCCCACCGGAATCTCGCCGGTGACGCCCTTCAGGTTGTTGCCGGAGGCGCCGATGATGCGGACCATCTTCTTCTTGGAGATGGGCCGCCGGTCCTGGGGCACGGCGATCTCGCGGGCGCCGGACAGATATTGGCCGGTGACGCTGCGGGGATTGGCGATGACCTGTTCGGGCGTGCCCTCGGCCACCACAGTCCCGCCGTGGACGCCGGCCGCAGGACCCATGTCGATCACATAGTCGGCGGTGAGGATGGCCTCCTCGTCGTGCTCCACCACCAGCACCGAATTGCCCAGGTCGCGCAGGCCCCGCAGGCTGTTGAGCAGGCGGGTGTTGTCGCGCTGGTGCAGGCCGATGGAGGGCTCGTCGAGGACGTACAGCACGCCCGTCAGGCCCGAGCCGATCTGGCTGGCCAGACGGATGCGCTGGCTTTCCCCGCCCGACAGGGTGCCGGAATTGCGCGACAGGTTCAGATAGTTCAGCCCCACATCCACCAGGAACCGCAGCCGGTCATTGATCTCCTTCAGGATGCGGCGGGCGATCTCCATCTGCTTTTCGCTCAGCACCTGTTCCAGGGCGGCGAACCATTCACGGGCGTGCTGGATGGAGAGGCGGGAGACCTCGCCGATGTGGCGCCCGTCGATCTTCACGGCCAGGGCCTCAGGCTTCAGGCGGTAGCCCTCGCAGGCCTCGCAGGGAGTTTCCGACTGGAAGCGGCCGAGTTCCTCGCGCACCCAGGCGGAGTCGGTTTCGCGCCAGCGGCGCTCAAGATTGGGCAGAACGCCTTCGAAGGTCTTGTTGACCTCATACTTCCGGGCGTTGTCGTCATAGACGAAGTGGATCTTCTGGCCCTTGGAGCCGTGCAGCACCACTTGGCGGGCCTCTTCCGGCAGCTTCCACCAGGGCTCGTCCATGGAGAAGCCGTAGTGGCGCGAGAGGGCCTGCAGGGTCTGGGTGTAGAGGGGCGAGGGGCCTTTCGACCACGGCGCCACAGCGCCCTTATGGAGCGGCTTGTCCTTGTCCGGGATCACCAGGTCGGGGTCGAAGGCGAGCTTGGCTCCCAGGCCGTCGCAGACCGGGCAGGCGCCGAAGGGATTGTTGAACGAGAACAGGCGGGGCTCGATCTCGCTGATGGAGAAGCCCGAGACGGGGCAGGCGAAGCGCTCGGAGAAGATGATCCGCCGCGGCTCGCTCTCGCCCTCGGCGACATCCGCCCACTCGGCCACGGCGATACCGTCGGCCAGGCGCAGGGCGGTCTCCAGGCTGTCGGCGTAGCGCGCCTCCTGGTCGCCACGCGTGACCAGACGGTCGACCACGATGTCGATGTCGTGCTTGAACTTCTTGTCGAGGCTCGGCGCGTCTTCGATGGGGTAGAACTCGCCATCGATCTTCAGCCGCTGGAAGCCGGCCCGCTGCCACTCGGCGATCTCCTTGCGGTACTCGCCCTTGCGGCCGCGCACCACCGGCGCCAGCAGATAGAGGCGCGTGCCGTCGGGAAGGGCGGTGAGCTTGTCCACCATCTGGCTGACGGTCTGGCTCTCGATGGGCAGGCCGGTGGCCGGCGAGTAGGGCGTGCCCACCCGCGCCCAGAGCAGGCGCATATAGTCGTGGATCTCCGTCACCGTGCCGACGGTGGAGCGGGGATTGCGGCTGGTGGTCTTCTGCTCGATGGAGATGGCCGGGGACAGGCCCTCGATCAGGTCCACATCGGGCTTGCTCATCAGCTCCAGGAACTGGCGGGCATAGGCCGAGAGGCTTTCCACGTAACGCCGCTGGCCCTCGGCATAGATGGTGTCGAAGGCGAGCGAGCTTTTGCCCGATCCCGAAAGGCCGGTGAGGACGACCAGCTCCCCGCGGGGAATGTCGACGCTGACGTCCTTCAGATTGTGTTCCCGCGCGCCGCGCACGCGGATGAAGTTCAGCTGATCGGCCATGATTGTCCTGGAAACCCTGCCGGCCGCCGCGGTTCCGGCCAGCCGGCTTCTATGTAGTGCCCAGACTCACAGATAACACGAGAACAAGGCGGGAACAAAGCCCTGGGTCAGCGGGTCGCCGCGGCCTGGATCACCTCCATCACCCGCAGCACATTGCCCCCCCAGAACTTGTCCAGGTCCGACTGGGTGAAGCCCGCCGCCACCAGGCGCTCGGTTAGCGCGGGGAAGGCGGTGACGTCCTCCAGCCCGACAATGCCGCCGCCGCCGTCGAAGTCGCCCGACAGGCCCACATGATCGATCCCCACCGTGTTCACCACATGGAGGATGTGGGCCATGAGATCGTCGAGATTGGCCTGGGGCAGGGGATAGCGAGCCTCGATCGCCGCCCGCTCGGCCAGATAGGCTTCCCGCCGCTCGGCGGGCACGTCGCGCTGCGGTCCATACTTGGCGTTCAGGGCGGCCATGGCGGCGATGCGCTCAGGGATGCGGGGGGTGTCCACCATGTAGCCGGAGAAGGCGTTGATCTGGATGACGCCGCCCTTGGCCGCCAGCTTGCGCAGCAGGTCGTCGGGGATGTTGCGCGGATGGTCATAGACCGCCTTCACCCCCGAATGGGACAGGATCAGCGGCGCCCGCGAAAGTTCCAGCATTTGGTCCAGCGCCGCGTCGGAGGCGTGGCTCGGGTCTATGACGATGCCCAGGTCGTTGGCGTGGCGGACGAACTGCCGGCCCTTTTCGCTCAGACCGTTCCACTCCGGGCCGCCGGGATCGGTGGAGGAATCGGCCAGGTCGTTGTTGGCGAAGTGGACGGGCCCCATCATGCGCACGCCCAGCTTGTAGAAGCTCTCCATCAGGGACAGGTCGCCGGCCAGGGGCGCGCCGTTCTCCAGGCTGATGAAGACGAACTTCTTGCCCTCGGCCACCGCCGTCCGGGCCTGGGCCGGCGTGGTCACCAGGGTGAAGTGCTCGTGATGACGGGCGGTCATCTGCAGGATCTCGGCCGTGCGTGTGAGGGCGTGATCGCGGGACCACATGTCGGCCACGGCGTCCCGCCCGCGCTGGGGCGTGAAGACCACGAAGACCCCGCCGTCCACCCCGCCCTCGACCATGCGCGGATAGTCCACCTGGGTGCCGTCGATGGCGTAGTCGTGCCGGTCCATGATGCTCCACCCGGGCGCGGAGAAGTTGGCCGGGGTGTCGAAGTGGGTGTCCAGGACGATGGCCGCCTCATGCATCTCCCGTGGGGTCTGAGCGAGGGCGGCGGCGGGCAGGGACAGGACGATCAGGCTGGCGAGCAGGGCGCGAGGATGCACGGCGGGCGACTCCGGAAAAGGCGAGGGGGCAGTTAGGGGCGCCCATGGCCCAGGTGCAATGGCGTCCTGCCCGCCCGTGGCCGCGAATTGCGCAACTGCCGTCCTGCGACTATCTGAGAGCGCCAAGCCAAGGAAGGAGCCCTGACATGCGCCAAGCGACGCTCGACCGCCTCGCCCTGCACGCCCATGTCGCCGGACCGCTCCATGCCCTTCGTCACCCTCGATCAAGTCTCCTGCCGCACGCCTGACGGTCGGCTGCTCTTCGAAAACCTGACCCTGGCCCTGGGGGCTGAACGAACCGGCCTGGTGGGCGCCAATGGGTCGGGCAAATCGACCCTCATCCGCCTGATCCTGGGCGAGGCCCGTCCGCAGGCAGGCAGCCTTTCGCAGGTCGGGCGCGTCGGCGTGCTGCGTCAGCGCGCGGGGCCGCCGAGCGGGACGGTGGCCGACCTCCTCGGCCTCTCCGCGGAGCTGTCGGTCCTGAGACGCATCGCCCAGGGCGAGGCGTCGGACGAGGACCTGGAGACCGCGGACTGGGCGCTTGAGCCCCGCCTGACCGCAGCCCTCGACGGTCTGGGCCTCGGGGGGCTGGATGTCTGGCGTCCGGCCGCCAGTCTCAGCGGCGGGGAAGCGACCCGCGCCGCCCTGGCCGGACTGATCGCCACGGCCCCGGACCTGCTGATCCTGGATGAACCCACCAACGACATGGACGCCGCTGGTCGCGCCCTGGTGGCCGAGGCTGTCGCGTCCCATCGCGGCGGGGTGCTGGCGGCCAGTCACGACCGCGCCCTGTTGCGGGGCATGGACCGCATCGTCGAGCTCTCACCCCAGGGGGTTGGCTTCTATGGGGGCGACTATGACCTCTTCGCGCAGCAGAAGGCGGACAGGGCCGAGGCCGCGGCCCGTCAGCTGGACGCCGCGCGTCAGGAGGCGGCCCGCGCGGTCCGCCAGATCCGCTTGGACCGGGAGCGGCAGGCCAGGCGGAACGCTGCGGGACGGCGCCTGGCGGCCAGGGGCGGGGAGCCGAAGATCCTCTTAGGCGCCCGGGCGGCCCGGGCGGAGGCGACCTCAGGCCGGGTGGAGCGTCTGGCCGCGCGACGGGAAGCGAACGCCGCCGAGCGCCTGGCCCAGGCGCAGGCCCGGATCGAACGGGCCCGGCGACTGGGATTCGACCTGCCCGCCACCGGCCTCGCCCCGGGCCGAACCCTCCTGTCGGCCGAGGGCCTGGAGGTGCGCAGTCCGGACGGACGCCTGCTGGTGCGCGACCTTGACCTGCACCTGGCCGGTCCCCGGCGGGTCGCCGTCTGCGGCCCCAACGGCTCGGGCAAGTCCAGTCTCCTGCGGGTCCTTTCGGGCCTGGCGCCGCCCTCGGGAGGGGAGCTTCGCCTGGGGGTGACGCCCCGGTACTTCGATCAGCAGCTCGGCTTTCTGGCTCCGGACGAGACCCTGCTGGAGGCGTTCCTGCGCCTGAACCGCGGGGCGACGCGCCACACCGCCCAGGCGGCCCTGGCGCGGTTCCTGTTCCGCAACAGCGCCGCCGAGCGCAGGGTCGCCGACCTCAGCGGCGGAGAGCGGCTGCGCGCGGCGCTCGCCTGCGTGCTCATGGCGCCGGAGCCGCCGCCCTTCCTGGTCCTGGACGAACCCAGCAACCACCTCGACCTGGACTCCCTGGCGGCGGTGGAGGCGGCCCTGGGCGCCTATGACGGCGCCCTGCTGCTGGTCAGCCACGATCTCGACTTTCTGGAGGCGGTCGGCGTCGAGACGCGGCTGGACCTGGCCTGACGCGGCGCGCGGGGCTGAGGCTCGCGGAACGTGGGGCCGTCAGCCAGGATCCGGCGTCTCGTGCGGTGCGCGGCGGACGACGCGCCTGAAGACGCCGTTGGCTCGGGCCACCGCCCTGCCGTCGGCGCGGGCGAAGGCCTGGGCGAAGCAGAGGGTGGCGCCGGGACGCACAAACTCCGTCTCGAAGGTCAGCCATTGGCCGATCTGGGCGCTCTCCAGGAAATCGACGCTCATATTGACCGTGACCATGGACGCGTCCCCGCCCACGGCCTGGACGCAGGACAGGCCCATGGCGTTGTCGCATAGGGCCATGATCAGACCGCCGTGGACGAAGCCGCGACCATTGACATGCGCCTGACCGGCCCAGAGGCCCAGGACGATCGCCTGGGCCTCCTTCCGCGCATAGATGGGCGCCCAGGGATCGGTCAGCGGACTGCGCCGCTCATGCAGGGCGAAGCCCTCCGGGGCGGCCGGAGTCATGCCGCCGCCAGCCGCGCCAGACTGGCCATGGTGCCCAGGCAGGCCTCGGCCGCCTCCCGCCCCTTCACCACGAAGTGCTCCCGGAAGAAGTCGTGGTGGACCTGATGGTCATGGAAGTGATGAGGCGTCAGCACCACGGAGAAGATCGGCGTCTCAGTGGCCAGCTGGACCTGCATGAGGGCGGCGACGACCGTCTCGGCGACGAATTCATGACGATAGACGCCTCCATCCACCACGAAGCCCGCAGCGACGATGCCGGCGTATCGGCCGGTCCGGGCCAGGCTCTGGCAATGGAGGGGAATCTCGAAGGCCCCCGGGGTTTCAAAGCGGTCGATCCGGTCGGTCCCGAAACCCTCTCGCCCCATGGCGTCGGCGAAACCGACATAGGCCTGATCGACGATCTCGCGGTGCCAGAGCGACTGAACGAAGGCGATCCGTGCGGCCCGGTAAGCGCCGTTGGCGGTGGGAAATTCGAAGGCGGCTTCAGTCATGGTCATATCCCCTGATGGGTTGGAGCAACCACGACTCAGGGGCATCGCCGACCAGCACGCGAAGGGGCGTACGCCCCCCGGCGCTGTCGACGGTTCTCATAACCGGACTATGACCGTCGGCCCCGGGATCACACCGGGTCTGCTCGTCCCTGGAGCCGTGAGGCTCCAGGCGCCCGCGGGCTCGTCCAGACGCTGGCGCCTGGCATTACCGCCGGTGGGGAGTTTCACCCCGCCCTGAGAACGTAGATCGCCAGATCACCTGGCGACCGGACCAGACTACCGCAATGGGAGGGTCAAACAAGCGTTTGTCCGGCGCCTCCTCGGGCGTCCTAGGCGCGCTGGTTCAGGGTGATGGCCGTGGCCGCCGTTCGTGAGGCGCCGGCCGAGCCGGGGCCGTAGCCAGCGGTCTCGCCCCGTTGGCTGGCCACCTCGTCGGCGATCGCCTTGACGAGGCCCTCGGTGACGGTGCGGGCGGCCTCTATGGCGCGCCCCTGGCGGGCAAGGACGGCGTCGAAGGCCTCGGTGGCCCGCGCCAGCTGGGTGCGCAGGGCCAGGGGCGCCGAATTCACCAGCGAGGTGTCCGCCCGGATCCGCGCCGATTCATGCCGGTAGAGATTGGCCAGGCGGGTGGTTTCCTCCAGCACCTCGGCGGCGGCCTGAGGCCGGCCGTCCTCGAACGCCTGGGCGCTGCGGGCCACCAGGTCGGTGAGGCGTTCGGTGAGGATGATCAGCTGTTCGACCCGGTCACGGGGGTCGAGGGCGGCAATCGCCATGGTCTCAGTCCTCGCTCAGGCCCTGGAGTTTCAGCATTTCACGGGCCACCGTGTCGGCGATGCCCAGGCCGCCGCTCTTCACCGTTTCCTCGGCGAACGCCTCGGTGAGGAAGGAGCGGAACATCTGTTCCCCCTGACCGCCGCCGAAGGGCGCCGGCGCCTCGGTGGCGGTGAACATCTGCTGCATCATCATCGACAGGAAGGCGGCTTCGAACTTGGCCGCCGTCTCTTCGATCCGGCCGCGGCGGGCCAGGCCCGCGGTGTCCCCGGCCTGAGGCTCCACGGCGGGCAGGAAGGGGAGAGGGGAGAGGGGGGAGACGCTGGTCATCACATCACCTCGATGTCGGCCTGGAGGGCGCCGGCGGCGCGGATGGTCTGCAGGATGGAGATCATGTCCCGGGGCGTGACGCCCAGGGCGTTGAGGCCTGACACGAGGCTGGAGAGGGACGCCCCGCTGTTGACCGTGAGGAACTGCTTGCCGCGCTCCTCCTCCACATCGATCACCGTCTGCGGGACGACCACGGTGCGGCCGTCGCTGAAGGGAGCGGGCTGGCTGACCATGGGGATCTCCTGGACCCGGATGGTCAGATTGCCCTGGGCGATGGCCACGGTGGAGACCCGGACATTCTCGCCCATGACGATCACGCCTGACACCTCGTCGATCACCACCTTGGCCGGGGCGTCGGGCTGGACGGCCAGGTTCTCCACCTGGGCCATGAAGGCGGTCATGTCGAAGCCGGCCGGGGGGCGCACCGCCACGATGGTGGGGTTCTGCGCGAAGGCCGTGCCGGGGAACTGGCGATTCACCGCGTCGGCGATCCGCCGGGCGGTGGTGAAGTCGGGGTTGCGAAGGGTCATGCGCATCTGGCCCATGGAGGCCAACTGGAAGCCCAGCTCCCGTTCCACCAGGGCGCCGCCGGCGATGCGGCCGGCCGTGGGCACGCCCTTGGAGACGAACGAACCCGAGGCGCCCCCAGCAGAGATGGAGCCGGTCTGGACGGTGCCCTGCGCCACGGCATAGGCCTCGCCGTCCGCCCCCATCAGAGGGGTGACCAGCAGGGTGCCGCCCTGCAGGCTCTTGGCGTCCCCCATGGCCGAGACGGTGGCGTCGATGGGCGAGCCTGCGGCGGCGAAGGCCGGCAGCCGCGCCGTGACCATGACCGCGGCCACGTTCTTGGTGTTGAGGTTGGCGTCGCGGGTGTTCACCCCCAGACGCTCCAGCATGGCTTCGAGGCTTTGCCGGGTGAACGGGGCGTTGCGCAGGGAATCGCCGGTGCCGTTCAGGCCGACCACGATGCCGTAGCCCACCAGCATGTTGTCCCGCACGCCCTCGAACTCGACGATGTCCTTGATCCGGGAGCTGGCGAGCGCCGGACCCGCCGCCAGGCTGGCGGCGAGGAGCAGGGCGCTGAAGAGGCGGAAGCGTCTGGACATGGCGGCTCGCGAACTTGGAACAGTCGCGCCACGCCCTGCCAGCGGCGTGCCATCATGCTTAACGGGCGGGAATCCTTTAAAATCAATCGCCTGATCTGAGATGCGCAGGCGGCGCCCTTGGCCCGGTGCAGAAATTGCCCGGCATTAACCATACTCTAAGCGGCGACGAGCACCTTGGCCCCATCGGTATCTCGGCGTGATGTGAGACGCATGAAAGTCAGTGGTTCGGGCGGCCCCGGCGCCGCCTCGGGTCCGGGGCGATCCCGGCGGGCGGGGAGCGGCCAGGGC
>NZ_DAIMHV010000046.1:0-18955 GCF_036723115.1 Phenylobacterium sp.
CCATCAGGTCAGGCCCCATCAGGTCAGGCCCCATCAGGTCAGGCCCGATCAGGTCAGGCCGGATCAGGTCAGGACAGTGAAGATCAAGGTGACGACGGCGACGTCGAAAATGCGGGTGGCCAGGGCCAGCATGGAACGCGAACCTTTGGAACAGCAGTCGGACTGACCGGTCCCAAGCAAGACTGGCGCCAGGAGGGCGTCTGCGATGGCTCTGTTTTTCGACGCCGAATGGTTCGACGCCCGCCTGGCCGAGCGCGGGCTCAACCGGCGCATCCTGGCGGCCGCCGCCGGCATGAGCGAGGCGGAGCTCGTCCTGGTCTACAAGGACCAGCGTGAGCTGTCGGTGGACGAGGTGGCGACCTTCGCCGAGGTTCTGGGAACGCCTGCGGCCGAGGTGGCGCGGCAGGCGGGCGTCTCCACCCCGGTCCCTGGCGCGGGCGCCGAGCAGCGGATCATCGCCCTGGAACGGCGCGTGGCGGCGCTGGAGGCCGAGATCGCCAGGCTGAAAGGCGCCGGGCGCGGGGTTTAGATGTCTGTGCGGGTGAGGCCGCCCTTGCGGGCCCGGCGGTCGGCCCCGCCGGAGTACTCGGTCTGATTATAGGCGCTGCGGGCCGCATCCAGGGTGGAGGCGCCGGCCTTCAGGCCGCGGCGCTGCTCGCCCTGGGCCATGATATGGGCGGAAAAGACCGCCGGCCCGCCCGTCGCCGCGTCCGGAGCCGGGGGCGGCGCCTGCGGCTCGGCCGGGACGGGCAGATTGGACATGTTCCCGGCGGCGGCCTCGCTCGACCCGTCGATGCGCCGGCGCAGGCGGGCGATGCGCGCGATCTGGCGGACGGGATCGATGGGGGCGCTCAAGGCGGGCTCCGGAGACAGATGGACCAGTCGGCCGATCCTGCCGACCGATCCTTAAGGAATGGGCAAAGTCAGCCCTTGCCGGCCAGCTTGTTGATCTGGGCCTGCATGGCGGCCATCTGGGCCTGCAGGGCCTTGAGGCTTTCATCGGCCGGGTTTGGCGCCTCAGCGGCCGCCGGCGCCTCGGGGCGCTGGGCTTCGCCTCCCGTCCCCGGATAGGCGAAGGGGGTGAACATCTTCATCGCCCGGTCGAACATGGCCAGGTTCTGGCGGATCTGTTCGTCATAGGCGCCGATGGGGTTCACCGTTCCCATCTGGGTGAACTGGCTGCGCATCCGCTCCTGCTGCTGGGCGAAGGTGGCGAGCGACAGCTCCAGATAGCTGGGCAGGAAGGCCTGCATGGAGTTGCCATAGAAGCTGATCAGCTGGCGCAGGAACTGGATGGGCAAAAGGCTCTGCCCCTGGCTCTCTTCCTCGAAGATGATCTGGGTCAGCACCGTGCGGGTGATGTCCTCGTTGGTCTTGGCGTCATAGACCACGAAGTCCACGCCCTGCTTGACCATGTCGGACAGGTGCTCGAGCGTCACATAGGAGGACGAGGCGGTGTTGTAGAGCCGCCGGTTCGCATACTTCTTGATGATGACGCGGTCGCCCTTGGCGCCGCCGTCCTGGGTGTCGGCCATCCGGTTTCCTCTTCCAGGCGCGCGCCCGGGCCTCGGGGCGAGCCGTCTTTGCACCGCAGTATCGCGGATGCGAGCCGGGCCGTAAATGCTGCGCCGTCTTGCCCAACCCTCGTCCTGTCCTGATAGATAGGCGCGACACTCTTGCCCGGAGCCTCCCATGAGCGACGTCGTCATCGTTTCGGCCGCCCGGACCCCCGTGGGGTCCTTCAACGGCGCCCTGGCCAGCCTGCCCGCCCATGAACTGGGCCGCACGGCCATCGCCGCGGCCATCTCAAGGGCCGGTCTCTCGCCCGCCGATGTCGAGGAAGTGATCCTGGGCCAGGTGCTGCAGGCCGGCGCCGGCCAGGGACCGGCGCGCCAGGCCGCGGTGGGCGCCGGCGTTCCCGTGGAGGCTCCGGCCTGGAGCCTGAACCAGCTCTGCGGATCGGGCCTGCGCGCCGTGGCCCTGGCCGCCCAGCAGGTGGCCGAGGGCGCCTCCCGCATCGTGGTGGCCGGGGGTCAGGAAAGCATGAGCCAGGCGCCCCACGCCGCCCAGCTTCGCTCGGGCCAGAAGATGGGCGACCTGAGCTTCGTCGACACCATGATCAAGGACGGCCTGTGGGACGCCTTCCACGGCTATCACATGGGCCAGACCGCCGAGAACATCGCTGCGCGCTGGCAGATCACCCGGGCCGACCAGGACGAGTTCGCCGTGGCCTCCCAGAACCGGGCCGAAGCCGCCCAGAAGGCCGGCAAGTTCGCTGACGAGATCGTCCCGGTGACGATCAAGGGCCGCAAGGGCGACACGGTGGTCGATCAGGACGAGTACATCCGTCATGGGGTGACCCTGGACAGCATTTCGGGCCTTCGTCCGGCCTTCACCAAGGAAGGCTCGGTCACGGCGGCCAACGCCTCGGGCATCAATGACGGGGCCGCGGCCCTGGTGGTGATGAGCGCCGAGGAGGCCAAGGCCCGCGGCCTCAAGCCGCTGGCGCGGATCGCTTCCTGGGCCCACGCCGGGGTTGATCCTGAGATCATGGGCACGGGACCCATCCCGGCCAGCCGCAAGGCCCTGGACAAGGCCGGCTGGTCGGTGGCCGACCTCGACCTCGTGGAGTCCAACGAGGCCTTCGCCGCCCAGTCCCTCTGCGTGGTGCGTGAGCTGGGCCTCGACCCGGCCAAGGTCAATGTGAACGGCGGCGCCATCGCAATCGGCCACCCCATCGGCGCCTCGGGCGCGCGCATCCTGACCACCCTGCTGCACGAGATGAAGCGCTCGGGCGCGGGCAAGGGCCTGGCCACCCTGTGCGTGGGCGGCGGCATGGGCGTGGCCATGTGCGTCGAGAAAATCTAGGCCCGCCATCCAAGGCGGCGCCATCCGAGGGAGAGGGAGAAGACTCATGGCCAGGACGGCGTTCGTCACCGGCGGGACCCGCGGCATCGGCCGCGCCATCTGCCAGAGGCTCAAGGCCGACGGCTTCCAGGTGGCCGCCGGCTATTCCGGAAATGAAGCCGCCGCCCAGGCCTGCGCCCAGGAGCTGGGCGTCATGGTGGTCAAGGGCAATGTCGGCGTGTTCGACGACTGCCGCGCCGCGGTGGCCCAGGTGGAGGCCGAGCTTGGCCCCGTCGACGTGCTGGTGAACAACGCGGGCATCACCCGGGACGGATTCTTCCACAAGATGACGTCCGAGCAGTGGTCGGAGGTGATCCGCGTGAACATGGATTCTCTCTTCAACATGACCCGCCAGGTCATCGAGGGCATGCGCGAGCGCAGCTGGGGGCGCATCGTCAACATCTCCTCCATCAACGGCCAGAAGGGTCAGGTGGGTCAGACCAACTACTCCGCCGCCAAGGCCGGCATGATCGGCTTCACCAAGGCGCTCGCCCTGGAGAACGCCCGCAAGGGGGTGACGGTCAACTGCATCGCGCCGGGCTATATCGACACCGAAATGGTCGCCGCCGTGCCGGAAGACGTTCTGAAGGGCATCATCTCCCAGATCCCCGTCGGCCGCCTGGGCCGGGGCGAGGAGATCGCCGACATGGTGGCCTTCCTGGCCGGGGAACATGCGGGCTATGTGACCGGGGCGACACTGTCGCTCAATGGCGGTCAGTACATGGCCGGTTGACCGCGGTTCTCCGTCTCAAAAGCGCCCTAGTCGAACGTCATCTGTGACCGCCCCATGGTGAGCGCTCGACCCGTGCCGTTTCTGAAGCTTGTTGCGGCGACCTTTCTGCTTGTCGGCGTGAGCGTTTCTGCGCCCGCTGCGGCGGCGCCGGATTCCCTGCGGGAGGGCCTCTTCGGCCAGGGGCGCTATGACGGCCGCCGGTTCGCCGCCCCCCCGGTGGCGCGCTATGTGGTGGAGGACGGCGGCGCCTTCGTGCTCGACCGCTCCACCCCCCGGCCGATGGTCAAGTTCGAGGACAGCTTCGAAGTCTGGGTGCTGGAACCCCAGCCCGCCCCCCGGGGCGACATCATCTACAAGAACGATCTGGGCCAGCCGGTGCTGCGGGCCACCCGCCTGGGCGGATTGACCGTCTTTACGCCGCAGCGCCCCTCCGGTGCGGCCGCGGCCCTGGCCGGAGGCTCGCCGCCCCTGCGGCTGCCGACCCTGGGGCCCGAGGCCCTGCTGCAGAAGCTGGCCCAGGCCAGCGCGCGCGCCAGCCGGGCGGCCCAGCGGCTGATCCCCTTCGAGGCTGACGCCTCGCCCGACACCGCCCCCCTGGTGGCCGACGCCGCCATGGTCACCGCCGAGGCCGTGGTGCGCCTGGCCGGCCAGCCCGAGGGCCGACGGGTGCTGAACGGCGTCTCCAAGGTGACCCTGGTGGAAGGTCGCAGGCCCGGCGCCAGCCTGCGGGCGGGCGTCATCCTGATCACTATCACCCCTGAGGACGGCCTGGCGGGCCGGCCCTCATCCGACCGCATCCTGGCCGCCGCCGGGGTGCGCTGACCCCTATCCCTTGAAGGCGTCCTTGGCCGCCCGCATGGCGGCGAATGCCTCGTGATCGGCGGCCCCCGACAGGCCCAGCCGCGCCGCCAGCCGGGGCGCGCGCAGGAAGGGATTGGTGCCCTTCTCCAGACCCATGCGCGTGGGCACGGTGGCCTCGCCCCGTTCGCGGGCGGCGAAGATCTCCGCCGTCCGCGCGGTCAGGGCCGGATCGTCGTCCACGCTCAGCGCGAAGCGGGCGTTGGCGGCGGTGTATTCGTGGGCGCAATAGACCAGGGTCTCGTCCGGCAGGGCCGCCAGCCTCTGCAGCCCGGCCCACATCTGCGGCGCGTCGCCCTCGAACATCCGCCCGCAGCCCAGGGTGAACAGGGCGTCGCCCACGAAGGCCACGGCCTCGTCCGGGGCGTGAAAGGCGACGTGGCCCAGGGTGTGTCCGCCCACATCGATGACGTCGAACCGGGTCTCGCCCAGCTGGACGCTGTCGCCATGGACCACCTCGCGATCCAGGGGTGCGATCCGCCGCACCTCGGCGGGGCCGACGATCTGCGCGCCGGTGGCGGTCTTCAGCGCCTCGTTGCCCCCCGCATGATCGGGATGCCAGTGGGTGTTGAGGATCAGGGACAGCGTCCAGCCGGTCTGAGCCAGCTGGTCCAGGATGGCCTCGGCGTCGGGGGTGTCGACGCAGGCCGCCAGCCCGCTGGCCTCGTCGCGGATCAGGAAACCGTAATTGTCGGAAAGGCAGGGAAACTGCCGGACGGTCAGGGGCATGGGACACCTCGTCTGGGGCGTGTTGCGGAACGACGGGGGGCGACTCGCCGTCGAACTGGGATAGGGTCGTCAGCGATGATCCTAAGTCCTGAGGGCCATGCGTCGAGACATCCTTGAACTGCGCGCCTTCTACGCCTCCGAGCTCGGCCGTCGGGCGCGGACGCTGATCGGTCGCAAGCTGACCCAGGCCTGGGGCGAGGCCGGCGGCCAGGACCTGCTAGGCCTGGGCTACGCCACCCCCTATCTGGGCGCCTTCAGAAGCCGCGCCCGACGGGTCATCGCCGCCATGCCCGCCCAGCAGGGGGTGGAAATCTGGCCTGCGCCGGAAGGCAATCTCTCGACCCTGGCGGACGAAGAGGCCCTGCCGTTCCGCAACGCCCTGTTCGATCGCATCCTGGTGATCCACGCCGTGGAGGAGAGCCCCGACCCTCCGGCGCTGTTGCGAGAGGTGTGGCGGGTCCTGGCGCCGGCTGGCCGGGTGATCGTCGCCGTGGCCGCGCGCGACGGCCTGTGGGCCAATCACGAGGGAACCCCCCTGGGCCACGGGCGGCCCTACAGCCGCCGACAACTGGCGGCCCTGCTGCGCGAAGCCGAGCTCGAACCGGCTGGCTACACCCGCGCCCTCTATCTGCCCCCGGTGGACTGGATGGCCGGGGCGGCGGAGACCTTCGAGACCCTGGGCGCGCGCCTGTGGCCGCGCTTCTCCGGCGTGCTGCTCATGGAGGCGGTGAAACAGAGCTACGCCATCCAGGCGCGTCCCCAGGGCCTGCGGCGGCGGACGGCGCGGCCCATACTGGCCCCCGCGCCGGCTCCGGCCCGCACCGGCGCCAACCTGTTCGGCGCCCAGGCCTTAGGCGCCCGCGAGCCTTGGCCGGCAAGGCCCTTGGAGGGGCCGGCGGAACGTCATAGCTTGATCCTCGAAGCCTCGATGCGCGAGGCCTGTGGAGAAGCGTCGCCATGAAGATGATCGTCGCGGTCATCAAGCCCAGCCGCCTCGATGCGGTGCTTGAAGCGGTCACCGAAGCTGGAGCCTCCGGCCTCACCGTCACCGAGGTCCGCGGCTATGGCCGCCAACGCGGCAAGACCGAGGTCTATCGCGGGGCGGAATATGAGGTGAAGCTTCTGCCCAAGGTGAAGCTCGAGATCGCGGTCCCGGCCGACATCGTCGACGCCGTGGTGGAGGCGGTGGCCCGCACCGCCAACACCGGCAAGATCGGCGACGGCAAGGTATTCGTCATGGACCTGGAGCAGGCTCTGCGCATTCGCACCGGGGATCGGGACGCCTCGGCCATCGCCGGCTGAAAACACCCTGGAATTGTAAGCGCGAAGCCACTCGCTTTTGTCGAACGGGGATATTTCGCGCCTTCTGGACGCCTTTATTCGCCTTGGCATTGCCCCATTGAGCCCCGACTTCCTCCTTAATTGAGGCTCATTCCGGCCCCGACGCATTTCTGCGCAGGGACGGGAGGGGCCGATGGACAGGCGTTTGTTGACGGCGGCGGCGGCGAGCCCGCTGCTTTGGGCGGCGGGGCTGGCTCAGGCGGAAACCACCATCAGCGACGCCCGGACGACGCCTGTGGCCACCGCGACGGCCGCCTCCGGGACCCCCGACAATCTCACCGTGGCCAGCGGCGGGTCGGTGAAGCCCACGAGCGGGGCGGCGATCACGCTCAACAGCGACAACAATGTCAGCATCGCCGGCGCGGCCGGGGTCACCGACGCCAATGACTCCACCGCCCTGCTGATCCAGGGCGGCCGGCGGGGCGAGGTGACGCTCAGCGGGGCGCTGACCGTCGACGAAAGCTACACACCGACCGACGCCGACAATGACGGGGACCTCGACGGCCCCTTCGCCCAGGGCTCCAACCGGGCGGGCGTCCGGGTGACGGGAACGGAGGCCTTCCGCGGCTCCATCGTCCAGACCGCCGGCGCCATCGTGGTGGAAGGCAATGATTCGGCCGGTATCCGGGCGCAGGCCGGGGTGGACGGTTCGATCCGCGCGGGCGGCTCCATCAGCGTGGTGGGCGACCGCAGCATCGGCATCCACACGGCGGGCGCCGTCGGCGGCGATGTGCGCACCACCGGTGGTGTTACAGCTCAGGGCGCCGGCGCCATAGGCGTGGCGGTGGACGGCCCCGTCGGCGGAAAGCTGGTCCTCGGCGGCCCGGTGACTGTCAGCGGCTATCGCTACACCACCCCGCCCAGCGATGTGAGCAAGCTGGACGCCGACGACCTGCTGCAAGGCGGGCCGGCTGTGCGGGTGCGCGGGACCGTCATAGGCGGCGTGCTGGTGGATGCGCCGCCGCCCAACAACGACCCCAATGACGATGACGAGGACGATGACGGCGTCCCGGACGCCAGCGAGACCACGGGCGTCATCACCAGCTATGGCGCTGCGGCCGCGATCGAGATCGGCGGCCCCGCCAATATCAGCCTGGGCCTGGTGGGCGCAGGCAACGACGCCTATGGCCTGGTCATCAAGGGCACGGCCCAGGGCCTTGGCCTCTATGACGGCGTCAGCGCCCAAGGGGTGGTGATCGGCGGGCAGGGCGGTCTGGTGGATGTGGCCGGCGGCGTGAAGGTGCAAGGCACGGTCTCCTCCACCGCGCTCGGGGCCGGCGCCGTGGGCCTTCATCTGAAGGACGGCGCGCGGGCGCCGGTGGTGGCCAACAGCGGCACGATCCGCGCCGGCGCCACCGCGGTTTCGTCCGCCGTCGAGGTCCGCGCCCTTCAGATCGACCAGGGCGCGGTGACCAGCCAGGTGACCAACACCGGGACCATCGCCGCGGCCATCACGGGCTCGCAGGGCGTGGCCACCGCCATCCGCGACCTCTCGGGCTCCCTGTCCCTGATCGAGAACAGCGGCCTCATCGCCGCCACCCTGACCCCGCTGGAGGGCACGGTGATGGGTCGCGCCATCGCCTTGGACCTGCGGGCCAACACCAGTGGCGTGACCGTGCGCCAGACGGCCAACGCCAGCGACACCGTCACCGCCACCCTGCAGGGCGACGTTCTGTTCGGCTCGGGACCCTCGCGGCTGGAGCTGCTGTCGGGCGTGCTCATCGGCGACGTGGCCTTCGGGACCGGCGCCGACAGCCTGCTGATCGGCGGCGGGGCGACCCTCAACGGCGCCCTGACCAACGCCGGGGGCGGTCTGGCCGTGCAGGTGCTGGACGGCCGCCTGACCGCCACCAACACCGGGGCCGTCAATCTGTCGAGCCTCGACGTCGGCCAGAAGGGCCAGATCGTCCTGACGGCCACCCCCTCGACCGGAGCCCATACGCAGCTGGTCGTGGCCGGCGACGCGGTGCTGGCCGATGGGGCGCAGATCGGGCTGAGGTTCACCGACAAGCTTACCGATCCCACCAGCTTCACCCTGGTGCAGGCCGGGCGGTTGGTGGTCCAGGGCGAGCTTGGGGAGGAGCTGCTGGCGCAGGGGCCCTGGCTCTACCGCACCACCCTGCGGGCCGACACCGCTCAGAACGCCCTGGTCGCCGACGTGCGTCGCCGGACCGCCGAGGAGGCGGGCCTGTCGGCGGGGCAGGCCGGCGCCTATGAGGCCGTGTTCCAGGCCTTCGACCGGGACGCCACCGTGCGTGACGCCCTGCTGGGCAGGGGCGACGCGGCGGGCTTCATCGCCCTCTACGATCAGTTCCTGCCGGATTACTCCGGCGCGCTCTTCCGGGTGTTCGCCTCGGCCCAGGAGGCCACGGCGCGGGCCATGGACGGGGCGGAAAGCCAGCTGCCGCCGGGCGGCCGGAGGGTCTGGGCCCAGGAGATCGGCGTCCTCCAGAAGCAGACGCTCGACGGGGCCGCCGGCTTCGAGGCGGATGGCTTCGGCTTCGCCGCCGGCGTGGAAAGCGCCCAGGGTCCCTGGGGGGCGCTGGGCCTTCAGACCAGCTTCCTGAACATCACCGTCGACGAGAACGGCTCGGCGGCGGCCGAAAAGCTCACCGGCTCGGCCCTGTCCGGCGGCGCCTACTGGCGGCTGGGCGGGGGTCCGCTGACCATCACGGCGGGCGCCAATGCGGGCTATGCCTGGCTGCAGGCCGACCGTGCGGTCGTCGACACCGGGGCGGGCCTGAGCCGCACGGCCAGCTCCGAATGGAACGCCCTGATGGCCAGCGCGCATACGGGCATCGCCTATACGGCGCGCATGGGACGGGTTCACCTGCGGCCCATGATCTCGGCCGACTTCGTCTATTTGGATGAGGACGGCCGCACCGAGAGCGGCGGCGGCGAGGCGGTGGACCTGGAGATCGACGGCCGCACCAGCCAGCAGCTCTCGGCCTTCGCCGGCGTGGCCCTGGGCGCGACCTTCGGCGATCCTCAGGCCATGCTCTGGCGGCCGGAGGTGACGGTGGGCTACCGCACCCGCACCGGTGATGGTCCCGACGCCACCACCGCCCGCTTCATCAGCGGCGGTCCCAGCTTCACCCTGGCCGCCCCGGAACTGGATGACGGCGCCATGGTGGTGCGGGTCGGACTTCGCGGCTCCACCCGCTACTTCGACCTGGGCTTCGAAGCCGGCGGCGAGATTCGCGACGACTACGAGGCCTATGACGGCCGGGTGGTGGCGCGGCTGGCCTTCTAGAAGCGCGATGCGAGACGTGGGAAACCGGTCAGGGCCTCAGCGGTCGAAGAGATCGCCGCGCGGCGCCTCTTCGGGCGCCGGGGCGGCCCGGTTCGGCGTGCTGCGGGTCAGCAGGAAAAGCGCCGTCTCGGCCCGCCAGTTCTCCAGCGGACGGCTGGCGTCGATCTGCCGGGCGGCCTGACCCCGGCTCACCGCGGCGCAGGCCTCGATGCGCAGGCCCAGCTCGTCGCACAGGGCGGTGAAGTCCCGCAGGGTGCAGAGGTGGATGTTGGGGGTCGACCACCAGGGCTCCGGCAGGGCCTTGGTTTCGGGCATCCGCCCGGTGGTCAGCAGCGCCCAGCGCACCCGCCAGTGTCCGAAGTTCGGCACCGAGACGATGGCCCGGTCGGCGATGCGCATCAGCTCCGACAGCACGTGCCGCGGTTCGCGCATCTGCTGCAGGGTTTTGGACAGGATGGCGTAGTCGAAGGCCTGGGTGGGAAAGTGGTCCAGATCGCGGTCGCCATCCCCCTGGACCGCGGCCACGCCCTTGGCGAGACAAGCGGCCACGCCGCCGGGGCTGATCTCCAGGCCCTGGCCGTCGACGCCCTTCTCCCGGGCCAGGAGCTCCAGCAGTTCCCCCTCGCCGCAGCCGATGTCCAGCACGCGGCTCTGCGGGCGCACCAGGCGCAGGATCTCCTTAAAGTCCTCGCGCAGCCCGCTCACCGGAGCCCCCACTGCTGGGCCTGGGATTCGAAGAAGCCGCGCAGGGCCGACTGCATCACCGGCTCGTCCAGGAAGAAGGCGTCGTGGCCCTTGTCGGTCTCGATCTCCACAAAGCTCGCCCGGCAGCCGGCGGCGTTCAGGGCGCGGACCACATCGCGGCTTTCGGCGGTGGAATAGAGCCAGTCCGACGAGAAGGAGAGCACGCAGAAGCGCACCTGCCGCGCGCGCTTGAACGCGTTGGCCAGCACCCCGTCATGGCTGGCGGCCAGGTCGAAATAGTCCAGGGCGCGAGTGATATAGAGATAGGAATTGGCGTCGAACCGATCGACGAAGGCTGCGCCTTGGTGGCGCAGATAGCTCTCCACCTGGAAGTCCGGGGCGTCGAACCCCCAGGACAGGCCGTCGCGCTGCAGTTCGCGCCCGAACTTCCGTTGCAGGGCGGCTTCGGACAGATAGGTGATGTGGGCGGCCATGCGCGCCACGGCCAGCCCCTTCTCCGGACGCACGCCGGCCAACTCATAGGCGCCGCCCCGCCAGTCGGGATCGGCCATGATCGCCTGGCGGCCCACCTCGTGGAAGGCGATGTTCTGGGCCGAGTGCCGGGCCGCCGCGGCGATGCAGACCGCCGACCGCAACCTTTCAGGATAGGCCGCCGCCCACTGCAGCACCTGCATTCCGCCCATGGAGCCGCCCACCGCGGCGAACAGGGTCTCGATCCCCAGCGCGTCCAGCAGCATGGCCTGGGCCCGGACCATGTCGGCGATGGTGATCACCGGAAAGGTCAGGGCGTAGGGATGGCCCGTGGCGGGATCGAGGGAGGAGGGGCCCGTGGAGCCCATGCAGCCGCCGATCACATTGGAGCAGATGATGAAGTAGCGGTCCGGATCCAGGGGCAGGCCAGGCCCGATCACCCGCGACCACCAGCCCGGCTTTCCGGTGATCGGATGAACCGAGGCGGCGTGCTGGTCGCCGGTCAGCGCATGGCAGACGAGCACGGCGTTGGATTTGTCGGCGTTCAGCCGCCCGTAGGTCTTGTAGGCGATTTCCAGAGGCGCCAGCGTCGCCCCGGATTCGAGCTTCAGGACCGCGCCCGCAGGCAGGCGCAGGGTCCCGCCATTGGTCTCGATGGCCGGGCTCAGGATCTCCGTCTGGCTCATGCCGCCTTGGACCGCCAAGCTCCGCGGCTGTCAACCGCTTCGCGCAGGCCGCGGGGCGGGCTATGGGAGGTCCTCAGGGGCGATGGAGTGCGAATGGAGCGTCTGATCCTTCTCCGGCACGGCAAGGCCGAGCGCGATTCGGCGAGCGGCGACGATTTCGCCCGCCGCCTCACGGCCCGAGGGCGAAGCGACGCGCGGGAAGCCGGCGCCCGCCTGGCCGAGATGGGCTTCGTCCCCGATCTCTGCCTGGTGTCGGACGCCGCCCGCACCCGAGACACCTGGGAGGCGTTGTCGCCGGTCTGTCCGGCCTGTCCGGCGCGTTTCGAGCCGGACCTCTACCATGCCGAGGCCGGAAAGGTCTGGGAGATTGTCCAGGCGGCGGGGGCGGACGGGGCGCGGACCCTGATGGTCATCGGCCACAATCCGGGCCTGCATGAACTGGTGGTCCGCCTCCTGGCCGAAGGCGGCGCTTCGCCCGACCTGATGGCGATGGCCCGGTCGCGATTCCCCACCTCGGCGGCCGCGGTCTTCCTGTTCGATGACGCCGGGCGGCCCATCTATGACGGCCTGCTGCTGCCGCCCCGCGGGGGCTATGACTGATGCGCATCTACAAGATCCTGAGCCAGGCGGAATGGGCGGGGGCGCAGGCCGCCGGCCGGTTCGAGGGCTCCGCCGTGGACTTGGCCGACGGCTACATCCACTTCTCCACCGCCGCCCAGGCGCAGGAAACCGCCGCCAAGCACTTCGCCGGCCAGTCCGACCTGGTGGTGCTGGAGATCGAGGCCGACGACCTTGCCGGCGCTGACCTGCGCTGGGAGCCCTCCCGCGGCGGGGCGCTCTTTCCCCATCTCTATGAACCGTTGGACGTGGGCCTGGTGCGCGAGGCGCGGCCCGCCCCCCTGGACGCCGCCGGCCTGCCCCGGCTGGGAGCCCTCTCTTGAGCCTGTTGCACGATCTGGCCGCGCGGGGGCTCCACGCCCTGGACCCCGAGGACGCCCACCGCCTGACCATCATGGCCCTGAAGGCGGGCCTCGGCCCCAAGGCCGGCGGCGCTGAGGATCCTGTGCTGGCCGGCCAGGTGGGCGGGCTCGCCCTGCCCAATGTGGTGGGCCTGGCGCCCGGCTTCGACAAGAACGCCGAGGTCTATGGCCCCATGCTGGCGGCGGGCTTCGGTTTTGTGGAGTGCGGGACGGTCACGCCCCTGGCGCAGCTTGGCAATCCGCGTCCCCGGCTCTTCCGCCTGTCATCCGACCAGGCGGTGATCAACCGCATGGGCTTCAACAACGAGGGCCTGGACGCCTTCGCCGAGCGGCTGGCTGGTCGCGGCCCTGGCGTAGTCGGGGCCAATATCGGCGCCAACAAGGATTCCGCCGACCGCATCGGCGACTATGTCACGGGGCTCCAGCGCCTGTGGGGCCTGGCTGACTATTTCACCATCAACATTTCCTCTCCCAACACGCCGGGCCTGCGCGCCCTGCAGACCCGCGGGGCCCTGGAGGACCTGCTGGGACGCATCGCCGAGGCGCGTGACGCCCTGCCGGCCACGGGCCGCGCGCCCATCTTCCTGAAGGTGGCGCCCGACCTGGAGACGGGCGAGGTGGAGGCGATCAGCGATGTGGTGGCCGCCGCCGGTCTGCAGGCGGTGATCGTCTCCAACACCACCCTTTCGCGCCCGGCGAGCCTGACCTCGCCCCTGGCCGGCGAGGCCGGGGGTCTGTCGGGGGCGCCCCTCCTGGCCCTGTCCACCCAGGTGCTGGCCGCGTTCCACGCCGCGGCGGCTGGCCGGTTCGCCCTGATCGGGGCCGGCGGGATCGCCACCGGCGCCGACGCCTACGCCAAGATTCGGGCCGGCGCGGCGGCGGTTCAGCTCTATTCCGCCATGGTCTATGGCGGGCCAGGTCTGGTGGTCCGGATCAAGCGGGACCTGGCCCAGCGCCTGCGCGCCGACGGCTTCGCCTCGGCGGCCCAGGCCATCGGCGCCGGCTGAGGCGCGGTCGCAAGGACGGCGGATTGGCGGGCTGAGATGGCTGTCCAGGACCAAGACCGCAGCCGCTGCGGATTCCGAAAGAGCCGATCCTGCTCTAAGCTGACGCTGGCGGGGGCGCTGGCCTGCGTTGCCCAATCGGGCGGCGTGGATTAACGGACAACCATGGCGGAGACCCCCTCCCCCGAAGCGCCTGCGGGCCCATCCCGGCGCGGCCTCTTCTGGCCGGGCGGCCTGTCGGCGCGCCTGCTCATCCTGACCAGCCTGTTCGTCCTGTTCGGCGGCGCCCTGATCGTGCCGCCGACCTTGGCCGCCTTCGAGGAGCAGTGGCTTCTGGACCGGGTGAGGGCGGCCGAACTGGCCTCCCTGGCGGCGGAGGTGGCGCCGGACATGGTGGTCAGCGAGCAGCTCTCCTCCGAACTTCTGGAGGTGGCCGGCGTGGAGTGGGTGGCCATCCAGAGCGACGGGGTGCGCCGCCTGGTGCTGCGCGGCTCGAACCTCAGCCGCACCCCCTATCTGGTGGACCTGCGCGACCAGGCGGTGGCGTCCTGGCTGGCGGCGCCCTTCCAGACCCTGTTCGGGGGGGAGGGGCGAATGGTCCGCGTGGTGGCCGAGCCCCGTTTCCGCGACGCCGAATTCATCGAGATCGTCGCCCCCGACGCCGAGCTGCGCCAGGACCTGACGGCCTATCTGTGGCGGCTGATCGCGGTCACCGCCTTCGTCTCGGCCATGGCCGGCGGCCTGGTCTATCTGTCGCTGAACCTGTTCCTGGTGCGGCCCATGCAGCGCATCACCCGCAGCCTGGAGCTATTCCGGGTGGACCCGGACGACCCCCGGGCGCGGGTGCAACCGTCGGGGCGCCGGGACGAGATCGGCCGGGCCGAAACCGAGTTGGTGCGGATGCAGGCCGACCTGCGGGCGGCCCTGAACTCCCGGGCGCGTCTGGCGGCCCTGGGGGAGGCGGTGGCCAAGATCAATCATGATCTGCGCAACATGCTGACCAGCGCCCAGATCGCCTCGGAGCGTCTGGCCGCCTCGGCCGATCCCGATGTGGGCCGCGCCCTGCCCCGGCTGGAGCGGGCCCTGGACCGGGCCATCAAGCTCGCCTCCCACGTCCTGGCCTATGGCAAGACGCAAGAAGCCCCGCCCGAGGCTCGCCCCGTCCCCCTGGCCGAGGCCGCGGAGATCGCCGCCGAGGAGGCGCGGCTGGTCCCTGAGGGCGTTCGCCTGGACCTGCAGGTGGACGACCGCGCTCAGATCCTGGCCGATCCCGATCAGCTGCACCGGATCCTGGTCAATCTCATGCGCAACGCCCGCGAGGCCATGGAGGCCCGCGGCCGGGGCGTGGTGCGCCTGTCCCTGACGACCGAGCCGGGCCTCAGCATCATCACCCTGGCCGATGATGGGCCGGGCATCCCCGCCAAGGTCCAGGAGCGGCTGTTCCAGCCCTTTGCGGGCTCCGGGCGGGCCGAGGGGACGGGGCTGGGCCTGGCCATCGCCCGCGAGCTGGCCCAGGGCCATGGCGGCGATCTGGTGCTGGCCGAGAGCGGCGAGACCGGCGCCCGGTTCGAGCTTCGCCTTCCGGGCGTCGCATCGCCGGCGCCGGGCAAGGCCAAGCCGCGCGGGCGACGCAAGACCACCGGCCAGGAGGCCGGCGAGACGCCCGCCTCCTGAACCCTATTCTGTTCCGGCGTCAGAAGCCCAGGGCCACGCCCTCCCGGCGGGGATCGGCGCCGCCTTCCAGCCCCTGGGGCGTCACCCTCAGCCCATGCAGGCCCGAGCCCTCGCCGCCCACGGCGGTGAAGGTCACCCCGCGCGCGCGCAGGCCCTCGATCACTTCGGGCGCGAACTTCGACCCTTCGGCCGAATAGCTGGTCCCCCGCGCGATCAGATTGGGCAGGGCGATGGCTTCAGCCATGGACAGGTTCCAGTCCAGCACGCCCACCAGGGCCTTCAGATTATAGGCCAGGATGGAGGTGCCGCCGGGGGAGCCCACCGCCGCATAGAAGCCGCCGTCCTGGTCGAGCACGATGGCCGGCGCCATGGACGAGCGTGGCCGCTTGCCCCCGGCCAGGGCGTTGGCCGCCGGGGCGCCGTCGGGATTGACCGGGGCGAACGCGAAGTCGGTGAGCTGGTTGTTGAGGAAGAAGCCCCCCACCATCCGCCCGGAGCCGAAGATGCTCTCCACCGTGGTGGTCATGGACACCACATTGCCCGCCGGATCGGCCACGACGAAATGCGAGGTGCCCGAGACTTCCCGCGTGGCGTCGGGGGCGCGGACCCCGGCCCCGCGCGGCGCGCCCGGCGCCGGCGCCGGCCCGGCGCTCGGCCCGATCAGGGCGGCGCGGGCGTCCAGATAGTCCGGGGCCAGCAGCCCTTCGGTGGGCACATCCACATAGGCCGGATCGCCCATATAGCGGTCGCGGTCGGCGTACATGAGGCGGCTGGCCTGGGTGAAGAGGTACCAGCCTTCCGCGTCGCCCGGTCCGTACTGGCCGATGGCGGTGCGCTCCAAAAGGCCCAGTCCCTGCAGGACGGCGGGGCCGCCGGACGGGGCGGGCGGGGTGCACACCACATGGATGCGATAGGGCCGGCACAGGGCCTCGACCTTGTTGGGCCGATAGCCGGCCAGGTCTTCCAGCGTCATCACCCCGGGCAGTTCGCCCTCGCGCACCTTGGCGACGATGGCCGCGGCGATCTCGCCCTTGAGCAGGGCGTCCGGACCCTCGGCGGCGACCTTGCGCAGGGTGGCGGCATAGGCGGGGTTCCGCAGCCGGTCCCCGGCGCCATAGGGGGTCCCGTCGGGCTTGGTGAAATAGGCCAGGGCGTCGGCGGTCTTGGCCTGGGGCGCCCGGCTGACGATCATCTCCGCCAGGCGCGGGCTGACGATGAAGCCCTCATCCGCCAGGCGCTCGGCGGCCCCGAACAGGTCGCGCCAGGCGAGATTTCCGTGCTCGGCCTGGGCCATGTGCAGCATGGCCACGGCCCCCGGCGCGCCCGTGGAGCGGCCCGACAGCAGCACCTCGAAGAAGGGCCGCGGCTTCCCGTCCGGCGTCAGGAACAGGTCCGGCGTAGCGGCCGCGGGCGCGGTCTCGCGGCCGTCATAGGCGCTCACCTGGCCGGTGGCGGCGTCATAGTGGACGAGGAAGGCGCCGCCCCCGATGCCCGAGCTCTGCGGCTCCACCAGGCCCAGCACCGCCTGAACGGCCACGGCGGCGTCCACCGCCGAGCCGCCGGCGCGCAGCACCTCCAGCCCGGCCTCCACCGCCAGGGGATTGGCCGCGGCCACCATGGCCTGGCCGGTGCGCTGTTCGCCCCTCTGTCCGGCCGGCGGGGCGGCGGCGAGGTCGCGTGCGCCTGCAGGTCCCTGGGCGAGGGGCGCGCACGCGCTCAGGACAAGGCTGGCGGCCAGGGCGGCGACGGCGACAGGGCGGGGCAGGCGGAAATCGATCAAGAGCTTACTCATCTGGCGGCGACACAGGAGGGCGAAGCGAGGGGCGCACCTTAGCCCTCCCGCCGTGGACAACAACCGCCCGCCGTGCGAGCCAGGGCGCCTGGAATGGAGCAAAGGCGCCATGATGCCTGGTCCCGCCCGCCCCGGCGCCCGCAACCTGATCACCGACGTGCCCGGCCTCAGCGTGGGTCAGGCCCATGACGAGGCGGTCCGCACCGGGGTCACCGTCATCCTGCCCGAGGCCCGCGCCGTGGCGGCCTGCGACGTCCGCGGCGGCGGGCCGGGCACCCGGGAGACTGACGCGCTGGATCCGCACAACCTGGTGGAGGCGGTGGACGCCGTGGTGCTGTCCGGCGGCTCGGTCTACGGCCTGGCCGCGGCCGATGGCGTGGCCGCCTGGCTGGGCGCCCGGGGGCGGGGCTATGGCCTGGTGACCACGGCCGGCGTGCCCGTCTCCCCGGTGGTTCCTGCGGCCATCCTCTATGACCTGGCCAATGGCGGCGACAAGGCCTGGGGCGAGGCGCCGCCCTATCGCGCCCTGGGCCGCGCCGCGGCCGTGGCCGCAGGTCCGACGGTGGCGCTGGGAACGGCCGGCGCCGGCTATGGCGCCCTGGCCGGGCGGCTGAAGGGGGGCGTGGGCTCGGCCTCGGCGGTGACCCATGACGGCTTCACGGTGGGCGCCCTGGCGGCGGTCAACAGCTTCGGCTCCGTGGTCGCCCCCGGCGGGCGGAGCTTCTGGGCCGCGCCCTTCGAGATGGAGGCCGAGTTCGGCGGCCTGGGTTCGGCGGGTCTGGCGGCGGCCGGGGACGACTGGGGCCTGGCCAAGGCCGATCCGGCTCCACGCAGCAACACCACCATCGCCTGCGTCGCCACCGACGCCATCCTCACCCCCTCCCAGGCCCGGCGCCTGGCGGTGATGGCCCAGGACGGCCTGGCCCGCGCCATCCGTCCGGTGCACGCCCCCTTTGACGGGGACGTGGTCTTCGTTCTGGCCACCGGCCTGCGGCCCCTGGGCGAGCGTCCCGACTTCCAGATCGCCCGGCTCGGCGCGCTGGCCGCCGACACCCTGGCCCGCGCCGTGGCCCGGGGCGTCTATGCCGCCGCCCCCTGGCCGCAGGGCCAGCCGGGCGCCCAGCCCCCCTGCTGGCGCGACCTCTGACCCGGCTCCGTCTTTTTTTCCGCCCCCGGCTTGCGCTCGCCCCAATCCCCGACTAGGTTCCGCGCCCTCGCCGTAAGGCAAGTGCGCGCCCGTAGCTCAGCTGGATAGAGCATCAGACTACGAATCTGAGGGTCGGACGTTCGAATCGTTCCGGGCGCGCCATTTCTTCCCATTGAAATCATTCGCGTTTCAGCCTTTCTGCTGGGTCTTGGCAGGGGTGTTTTCGGCCCTGGTTTGCAGCCGGTTTGCAAATTCTGTTGCTGCTGCGTTCTCGAACTGGGCGATCGCCTGGGTCGCCAGATGCCGAGTCGGGGCCAGGTAGGTCTCCAGAATCCGGGTCGCAGTCGCTAACGAGTGCTGCGTGATGGAGGCGATCTGCGGAACCGAGCAGCCGGCTTCCGCCAGCATGGTGACGGCTGTGCCCCGGAGATCGTGGAAGCGCAGCTCCGTAGCGCCGAGCTTTGCGGCCTTCATGGCTGCGTCCCATTGATGACCGAAATAGCGCGGCGTGAAGCGCTTGCCCTCCTTGGTCGTGAGGATCAGAGCGCTGCGCCGCTCCATGCCATCGAGCATCTGCCGGAGGGTCGCCGTGCAGGGGATGGAGATCAGGGACGCCTCGCGTCCGTTGCGCTGGTTCTTGCCGATGCGCAGGGTCAGGCGCGCGCCATCGTAATT
>NZ_DAIMHV010000047.1:0-18913 GCF_036723115.1 Phenylobacterium sp.
TCTCGAAGCTCACCGTCGGCGCGGTCTGGGCGGCGGGCGAGGCCTCGAAGGTCTGCATGGGCTCGGCCCAGCCATGGACGGTGTTGGCCCAGATGGCGCCCGGGAAGGTGCGGATCTCGGTGTTGTAGTCGCGCACCGCCTCATTGTAGTCGCGTCGGGCGATGGCGATGCGGTTCTCCGTGCCCTCCAGCTGGCTTTGCAGGGCCAGGAAGTTCTGGTTCGAGCGCAGCTCCGGATAGCGCTCCTGGATCATCATCAGCCGCCCCAGGACGCCGGTCAGCCGGTCCTGCGCCTGGGCGAACTGCTGGAACTGCTGGGGATCGGTGATGGTGTCGGCGTTGACCTGCACCTGGGTAGCCGAGGCGCGGGCCTCCGTCACGGCGGTCAGCACCTCGCGCTCCTGGGCGGCGAAGCCCTGCACCGTGGCCACGAGATTGGGGATCAGGTCCGAGCGGCGCTGATACTGGTTCTGCACCTCGGCCCAGGCGGCCTTGGCCCGCTCGTCCTTGGTGGGGATGGTGTTGATGCCGCAGCCGGCGAGGGCCAGGGGGACGATGACCAGGACGGCCAGGCGGGCGAGACGGGCGAAGGGCTTCAAGGCGGGCGCTCCAGGGATCCGATGGCGCAGTTTGCGCGGCGAATGTGGGCTGCGCCTTGAGCTGGCGCAATGGGTCAGACTCAACCGGTCGCCAGCGCCTCCTCCACCTGGCCCAGCCGGTCCTTGCCGAAGAACATCTCTTCGCCCACGAAGAAGGTCGGAACGCCGAAGGCGCCGCGCGCCGCGGCGGCCTGCGTCTCCTCCAGCAGGCGCGCCTTGACCCCCGGATCCTGGGTGGCCTCCAGCAGGGCCTGGGCGTCGAGGCCGGCGGCGCCAAGCACGCCTGCGACCACGGCGGGATCGTCCATCTTCAGCCCCTGCTCCCACATGGCGGCCAGCACCGCCTCCAGATAGGGCCCACCCAGCCCCTGCGCCTGGGCCGCCACCAGGCCGCGCATGATCAGCAAGGTGTTCACCGGGAAGTGCGGGTTCATGCGATAGGCGTCCAGGCCATGGCGGGCGACGAAGCGCCGCGTCTCCAGCGCCTCATAGGCGAGCTTGCCCTGCACCTCGCCGAAGGCCTCCATGGGCGAGCGGTTGCCGGTGAGTTTGAAGAGGCCCCCCAGCAGCACCGGACGCACCGCCACGCTCGCCCCCGTGCGCTCAAGGATGGGCGGCAGGGCCTTCCAGGCCAGATAGGCGTTGGGGCTGCCGAAGTCGAAAATGAAGTCCAGGGTGCGCGCCATGAGAGGCTCCTTGCTCACCAGGTTTCCGACCAGGGACGCAGGTCGAGTTCGTGGGTCCAGGCTGAGCGCCGCTGGCGGTGCAGGGCCACATAGGCCTGGGCGATGTCGGCGGACTTGAGCACCTTGTCCTCCGCCAGACGGGCCTCC
This sequence comes from Phenylobacterium sp., assembly GCF_036723115.1. Taxonomy (GTDB): domain Bacteria; phylum Pseudomonadota; class Alphaproteobacteria; order Caulobacterales; family Caulobacteraceae; genus Phenylobacterium. The sequence continues at coordinate 1,432 of NZ_DAIMHV010000047.1, forward strand.
AGATCGGGGATGTTCTCACGGCTGAAGACGCCGTCGATGGCGCCGTCCACCACCACGTGGGCCACATGCAGGCCCTTGGGCCCCAGCTCCCGCGCCAGGCTCTGGGCCAGGGCGCGCAGGCCGGCCTTGGCCGCAGCGAAGGCGGCGAAGCCCTCGCGCCCGCGCACCGAGGCGGTGGCGCCTGTGAAGATGAGGGTTCCCCGCCCCCTAGGCGTCATCACCCGCGCAGCCTCCCGTCCGGTCAGGAAGCCTGCAAAACAGGCCATCTCCCAGACCTTGGTGAAGACCCGGCTGGTGGTCTCCAGAATGGGAAAGCGGACATTCGCGCCAATATTGAACACCACCACCTCGATGGGCCCCACCTCCCGCTCGATGGTGTCGAAGAGGTCGGCCATGTCCGCCTCTTCGCGGGCGTCGACCCCGAAGGCGCGGGCCTGGCCGCCAGCCGCCCGGATCTCCTGGGCCAGCTGCTCCAGCTGATCGATGTGGCGCGGCCGGCGCGTGACGCAGGCGGTCAGCCCCTCGGCCGCGAACGCCTTGGCGATGGCGCCGCCCACCCCGTCGCCGGCGCCGATGACCACGCAGGCCCCTCCGGAAGTCGACATGCGCACGCTCCGTTCGAATTCTGAACTCAGGTTCGTATTGAAACCGAACGGAGTCAATGGGACACTCGCACCTCCAGCCGGAGGCCGTGATGAGGTGGGAAGATCTGTCCAAGGAGCCCTGTTCGGTGGCCCGCACCCTGTCGGTGATCGGTGACCGCTGGACCCTGCTGATCCTGCGCGACTGCTTCCTGGGCGTGCGCCGCTTTGAGGCCTTCCAGGCGCGCCTGGGCATTTCGCGCAGCATCATCACCGAACGGCTCAACCTGCTGGTGGCGGAAGGCGTGCTGGCGCGACGCCTCTATCAGGACCGGCCTCGGCGCTACGAGTACCGGCTGACGGACAAGGGACTGGAGCTCCACCCCGTGATCCTGGCCGTCGTCGAATGGGGCGACCGATACTATGCCGGCGCCGAGGGCCCGCCGATCCTGCGGCGCCACAAGGGCTGCGGCTGCGACTTTCACGCCGTCCAGGTCTGCTCCGAATGCGGCGAACCCGTCACCGCCCGCGACGTGGAGGCGAGACCGGGACCCGGGGCCGGTTGAACCCCGAGGTCGCCGCCCTCAGGTCCGGGTGGCGAACTCCGCGTCCCCGGTCTCGGCCACCTGGGCGTCGTCAAAGGAGGCGTGGGCCGAGGTGTAGAGGCGGGAATAGAGGCCGCCATTGCCCATCAGCACCTCGTGCGGACCCTGTTCCAGAATGCGCCCCTGTTGCAGCACGATGATCTTGTCGGCGTCGCGGATAGTGGCCAGGCGGTGGGCGATGACGATGGAGGTCCGCCCGGCGAACAGCACCTTCAGCGCCTTCTGGATGGCGAGCTCGGTGAAGGAGTCGATGTTGGCCGTGGCCTCGTCGAGGATCAGGATCTGCGGATCGGCCACCAGCGCCCGGGCGAAGGAGATCAGCTGCCGCTGGCCGAGCGAGATGTTGCGCCCCCTCTGCCCCAGCTGGGTGTCATAGCCCTCGGGCAGGCGCATGATGAAGTCGTGCGCCGCCACCGCCTTGGCCGCGGCCACGATGTCCTCGAAGGTGGCGTGGGCGGTGTTGTAGCGGATGTTCTCCGCGATCGTGCCGCTGAACAGGAACGGCTCCTGCAGCACCATGGCGATGTTCCGCCCGAGCGACTCCAGGGTCACGTCGCGGACATCGTGGCCGCCCACCAGCACCTGGCCCTGATCGACCTCGTAGAAGCGGTGGGTGAGCGCGATGATGCTGGTCTTGCCAGACCCCGTGGGTCCCACCAGGGCCACCACCTCGCGGGGCTTCACGGTGAAGCTGACGTCATGCAGCACGGGCCGCGCGGGGTCGTAGCCGAAGGTCACATTGCGGAACTCGACCGTGGGCTCGATGTCCTGCAGGGGCAAGGCGCCGGGCTTGTCGCGGATGGTGATGGGCACGTCCAGCACCTCGAAGATGCGGTGGCCGGCGGCCATGGCCCTCTGCATCACCGTGTACTGCATGGAGAGCATGCGCACCGGATCGAAGAAGCGCTGAACATAGAAGATGAAGGCGACCATCACCCCGACCTCCAGCCGCCCGCCCAGCACCGCATTGCCCCCCACCACGATGACGATGGCCATGGCCAAGCCGGTCAGGACGTCCACCGTGGGGACCATGACCTGGGTCATGGCCGCGGAGTTGTTCTGGGCGTTCAGGTTCTCCCGCGCCTTCTCCTCATAGAGCTCGAAATTGATCGCCTCGCGGCGGCTCTCCTGCACGGTGCGAATGCCGTTGATGTTCTCGGCCAGCGCGCTGTTGGCGGTGGACGAGGCGTCGCGGGCCTCGCGGAAGGTCTTCTTCGAGAACGGCAGCCAGACCGCGCGGATGGCGATCAGGGCCGGGATGACCGTGAGCGTCAGCAAGCCCAGCTGAAGGTCCATGGTGAGCAGGACCACCGTGATGCCGATAAGCAGAACCAGATCGCCCACCGCGCCGGTGGTGCTTTCCAGGAACTCCTGCAGGGCGTTCACGTCCCCCTGCAGGCGGGCCATGATCCGGCCCACATGGGTCTTGTCCATGAAGGACAGGGAGATGTCCTGGAAGTGGCTGAACATGGAGCGGCGGACGTCGAAGATGACCCGCTGGGCCAGCCGGGCGCTCATCCACTGTTCCAGGAAGAAGGCGCCGGCGTTGAGCACCACCACGCCGGCGAAGATCAGGATGATGACATCCAGCCGGTCGCCGTCGCCACCGCCCACCGCGGCGTTCACCGCCTGGCCGATCATGAAGGGCACGGCGATGGCCGTGGCCGCCGAGATGAGCACGGCCACCAGGGCGCCGATGGCGAAGGTCCGGTGAGGCTTCAGATAGTCTGCGAAACGGCCCAGGATCTTGGGGTCGATGGAGGCAAAGATCTCTTCGGCGTCATCGCTGCCCAGGGTGGCGCGTCGCTTTTGCGGCGCCTCGGAGGCGGCCTCGGCGCCCCGGTCGAAGACGAAGTCGCTCATGCCCGCACCTCCGCCGGCGCCTGGACCTGGACCTGGTCGTCCGCCCCCGGCTCGGCCCGGGTCTGCAGAGCGTAAAGCTCGGCATAGACGCCGCCGTTCTGCAGCAGGCTCGCATGATCGCCCTGCTCCACCACCCGGCCCTCCTCGAGTACGATGATCTGGTCGGCGTGCATCAGCGACGACAGGCGGTGGGCGATGATGATGGTGGCCTTGGTCTGGGTGGCCTGCGCCAGGGCCTCGCGCACCTTGCGCTCGGTCACCGCGTCGATGGCCGCGGTGGAGTCGTCGAAGATCATGACCCCCGGCCCCGGCACCACGCCTCGGGCGATGGACATGCGCTGCCGCTGGCCGCCGGACAGGGCCACCCCCCGCTCGCCCACGCGGGTGGAATAGCCGGTGGGCAGGCCCGCAATGTAGTCATGAAGCTGGGCGGTGCGCGCCGCCCCGACAATCCGGTCCTCCGCCGCCCAGGGATCGGCATAGGCCACGTTGTTGGTCACGGTGGTGTCGAACAGGAAGGCCTCCTGCTGCACCAGGCCGACATACTCCCGCAAGGAGGCCAGGGACACCTCGCGGATGTCCTGGCCGTCGATGGTGATGCGCCCGCCGGTGACGTCGTAGAAGCGCGGGATCAGATTGGCGATGGTGGACTTGCCGCTGCCCGGCGCCCCTACCACCCCCAGGGTCTGGCCGGGGCGGACCTCGAAGCTCACATCGCGCAGGATCGGGCGGCCGGGCTCATAGTCGAAATCCACGTGCTCGAACCGCAGGACGCCCTGGGCGGCGGCCAGGGGGCGCGCGCCGGGCGCATCGGTGATCTCGGCCTTCAGGTCGAGGATTTCAAACAGCCGTCCGCCGGACGAGGTGGCCCGGGCGGCCGAGGCGAAGATCATGGCGATCTGGCGGATCGGCGCCTGCAGCAGGGTCATGTAGGTGAGAAACTCGGTCAGGCGGCCCACCGACATGGCGCCGTCGATGACCCGGTGGCCCCCGTACCAGAGCAGCAGGGCCATGGAGCCGTAATAGCTGAGCGTCATGGCCGAGACCGCCCGGAAGCGGAGGGTGATCCGCTTGAACGAATATTGCAGGGCGTCGCCGGCGGCCTTGTCGAACTTGGCCAGCTCGAAGGCTTTGGCGGAGAAGGCCCGCACCACCCGGATGCCCTGGAGATTTTCTTCCATGGTCAGGGTCAGCACGGCCATCAGCTGCTGCACCCGCAGCCAGGTGACCCGCAGCAGGAAGCCCATGCGGCCCAGGGCCCAGCCGGCGATGGGCACGAAGGCCAGCGCCAGGGCGGCCATCACCGGATCGGTGGACACCATCATGAAGGTGGCCGCCGACAGAAGCAGGATCAGCGTCAGGCTCTGCATCATCCCGCCCTGGATGAAGGCGCGCGTGCCCTCCAGGTCCAGCATGCCCCGGGTGATCAGGTCGCCGGAGTGGATCCTGTCGTGGAAACCGAAGGACAGGCGCTGCAGCTGCTGGAAGAAATCCATGCGCAGGTCGTAGGCCACCTTCTGGCTCACCACCTCGGCCACATATCCGCCCCAGCCGGTGAGCAGGCCGCGCAGGCTGGCCGCGCCGATCACCAGGAGGGCGGTGGTCAGGAGGGCCGACTGCACCGCCTGGGGACTGGCCGCCCCGTCGCTCAACAGCAGATGCGCCTGGTCCACCGCGTGGCCGAACAACCGCGGCAGAGTCAGGCTGAACACCGCCGCGCCCACGGAGCAGGCGATGGCCAGGGCGACGAGACCGCGATAGCGCAGGGCCAGGCGCACGATCCGGGGCAGGACCTGGGGCATGGCCGACACGTCGATCGACGCAGAATCCTCCGCCGCACCCCCTGGGGAGGGGCGTGAAACACTCATCTGAAAATGTCCAATCTTGGTATGACGACCATCATGGGGCGCCACCCCAGGTCGCGCCACCCTTGTTTTGACGCCGCCGCCAATTAGTCAGGACACGTGACAATCAGACCGGGCCGGGGCACCGGGCGGACCGGACAAATCCGCCGCTCAGGCCGGCTGGGGACGCGCCATGGGGGCCAGGGTCACCGGGGCTGCGGGCGCCGGCGGGCGGGGGCGCAGGCGCTCGTCCTTGAGCCAGATTTTCAGGGCCTCCCAGTGGATCGCCCCCATGACCCCCAGCGTCATCCAGGGATGGGTCAGCCACGCCCGCCACAGGGCCCGGTCGTCCAGTTCGCCGCGACGCCCGCCGAAGGCGGCCGACAGCAGGCGTCCCTCGGCGTCGCTTACCTCGATGGCCGCGGAGACCTCCGCCCCCGGCGGGCGGATGCTGAAAGCGTAGGTCAGGTCCATGTCCATGAAGGGCGAGACATAGAAGCCCTTGTCGACAGCCTGGCGAAGGCGGCCGTCTTCGAGCGCCGGCGCGGGGATCAGATAGCTGTGCCGCTGGCCGAAGGTGTTGTTCACCTCATAGAGGATGGCCGACAGGGTCCCGTCCGTCCGGTGGCAGAAATAGAGGCTCAAGGGGTTGAACACCGCCCCGAAAACCCGCGGCATGCACAGGAGGCGCACCGCCCCCCCGTAATCGATACCGGCCGCCGCCAGATGGGCCTCCACCTGCGCCTTCAGCGGGCGGTCGGAGCCGTCCCCATGGTCGCGGGTGTGCAGCGAGAAGGGGGCTGCGCGGTCGTAGCCGAACAGGCGCAGGCGCCGCGAGAGGGCCGGCGCCTCGTCCAAGTCGATCAGCAGCATGAAGATGCGATAGCGCAGGGCGTGCCGACGGGGCCTCTGCCGCACATGGCCCACCACCCCGGCATAGAGGCCCGAGGCCATCGCTCTCACGCAGCCACGTCCGCAAGCCGCGGCGCGATCTGCGCCAGATGGATGCGGCCGGACTCATCGGGCACGGTCCAGGGACGGCGCACGCCGCCCAACGCCTCGGCTGCCGCCAGGCCCGATTGCAGGCCGTCCTCGTGGAAGCCATGGCCGAAATAGGAGCCGCAGAACCAGGTCCGCTGCACGCCCTGCAGGGACCAGAGCTCCCGCTGGGCGGCGATGGCGCCGGAATCGAACAGCGGGTGGTCATAGACATCGGTGCGGAGGATGCGCTCGGGCGCGATCTCCCGCGTGGGATTGAGGGTGACGAACAGCTCCGGACGGGCCGGCAGACTCTGCAGCCGGTTCATCCAGTAGGTGACGCAACCCTCCTCGGGCGCGCTGCGTCGGCCGATATGGTTCCAGCTGGTCCAGGCCGCCCGGCGCCGGGGCATCAGGGCCGGATCGGTGTGGAGCACGGCGAGGTTGCGGGTGTAACGGAAGGCCGAGAGCAGGCGCTGTTCCTCGGCGCTCGCATCGTCCAGCAGGGCCAGGGCGTGGTCGCCGTGGGTGGCGATCACCACCTCGTCGAAGCGGTGGGTCTGGCCGTCAGCGAGACGGACCTCCACGCCGAAGGGGTCGCGACGGACGCCGGCCACCTTGACGCCCGAGCGGATTTCGCCGCGGAAGGCGGCCGTGAGCCGCGCCACATAGACCTGGCTGCCGCCCTTGACCGTGCGCCAAAGCCCGCGCCCGAAGATGCGCATCATGCCGTGGTTCTGGAAGAACCGGATGAGGGCCGCGGCCGGATAGTCGCGGATGGCCCCCAGGGGGGTCGACCAGATGGCGGCGGCCTGGGGCAGCAGGTGATCGTCCCGGAAGGCCTGGCAGTAGCCCTTCTGCTTCAGATAGTCGTCCAGGCTGGTAAGCGGCGCCTCCAGCGCGGCGATGTCCCTGGGGCCGTGCCGGTAGAACCGCGTCACGTCCCGCAGCATCCGCCAGAAGCGGGCGGAGAAGAAGTTGCGCTTCTGGGCGAAGAGCGAGCCTGAGGAGTATTCGAACGCCCCGTCGTCCAGCGACACGCTGAGCGCCATGTCGGCGTCCAGGGTGGGGACGTCCAGATGCCGCAACAGGGCGGTGAAGTTGGGGTAGTTCTCCTCGTTATAGACGATGAAGCCGGTATCCACCGGGATGGACTGGTCCCCCGCCGGCGCCTGCACGGTGTTGGCGTGGCCCCCCAGGCGGTTATCGGCCTCGAACAGGGTCACCTCATGGCGCTCGCCCAGAAGCCAGGCGGCGGAAAGCCCCGAAATGCCGCCCCCGATGACGGCGACGCGCAGGGGCTTGTGACGTTCGGACGCGACCACGGCGACTCCTGAATTAATGACGCCGCCGACAAGAGGCGCGCTGACCTGACCGTTACGAGGCGAGTCATCTGGCGGATGCAGCCAGACCGACGCATCCGAACCCCTGCCGACGGCGTAACTTGCACAGGAAGCCGAGAGCTTCACCATCGGAATGTGAAGACCGTCCCGGTCAGGAGAGGAACCTGCGCATGAGCGCCATCAGCGCCACCATTCAGGCCTTCGAAGGCGCCCCGGTCCCCGACCTTCTGCGCCGGGCGGCCATCGAATTCCTGGTGGCCAACGCCCGGCGCCAGCTGGGCGGGGAGCCGGGCGAGGCCGACGCCGCCTTCGCCCGGGCCATGAGCGAGCGCCCCATCGCCGAGCATACGGGCGCGGCCAATGACCAGCACTATGAACTGCCGGCGGCCTTCTTCGAAAAGGTGCTGGGGCCGCAGTTGAAATACTCGTCCTGCCTCTATGGGCCAGGCGTCGATGATCTGGCCGCCGCCGAGGAGCACGCCCTGTCGGAGACCGCCGCCCATGCCGATCTTCAGGACGGGCAGGACATTCTCGAGCTCGGCTGCGGCTGGGGCTCGCTCAGCCTCTGGATGGCCCGCGCCCTGCCCCGCGCGAGGATCACCTCGGTGTCCAATTCGGCGAGCCAAGGCGCCTTCATCCGCGCCCGGGCCCAGGCCATGGGCCTGACCAATCTCAGCGTCATCACCGCCGACATGAACGACTTCGCCGCGCCCGGCGCCTTCGACCGGGTGGTCTCGGTGGAGATGTTCGAGCACATGGCCAACTGGCGGGCTCTGCTCTCGCGGGTGAGGACCTGGCTGCGCCCGGACGGGCGGGCCTTCATCCACGTCTTCACCCATCGCGCCACGCCGTATCGCTTCAATGTGGAGGACGAGAGCGACTGGATCGCCCAGCACTTCTTCTCCGGCGGGGTCATGCCGAGCCACGGGCTGATGCGCCAGTTCCCCGACCTTTTCGAGGTGGAGGCCGACTGGCGCTGGTCGGGCCGCCATTATGAGCGGACGGCCCTGCACTGGCTGGAGAACTTCGATCGCAACGATGCGGACATCCGCGCCGTTCTCGCCGATGTCTATGGTGACGCCGCAGGCCTTTGGCGTCGTCGCTGGCGGCTCTTCTTCCTGGCCACGGCCGGTCTGTTCGGCCACCGGGGCGGCGAGGAGTGGGGCGTGAGCCACTACCGTCTGAAACCGGCCGCCTGAGGGACCCTGGACCATGATGAAATATGTCGTCGGCTATCTGGGCACGGGGGTGGCCTTCGCCCTCATCGACGCGGTCTGGCTCACAATGGTGGGCCCCAAGCTCTATCGCCCCACCCTCGACCCCGTCCTGGCTGACCAGTTCGCCCTGGGGCCGGCCATCGCCTTCTATCTCATTTATATCGCGGGCATCATGATCCTGGCGGTGGCGCCTGCGGTGCGCACCGGCGAGTGGACCCAGGCCCTGTTCACCGGCGCCGTGCTCGGCCTCATGTGCTACGCCACCTACGACCTCACCAGCCAGGCCGTGCTCAAGGTCTGGTCCACCAAGATCAGCGTGCTCGACATCGCCTGGGGGACGTTCCTCACGGGCGCCACGGCCACCGCGGGCTTCTTCGTCACCCGCTGGGCGGAACGCACTTTCTAGACCCGCGTACGGCGCGCGATCCGAACAGGCGTCGGATCGCGCGCCGTTGTCGTTGCGGAATTCCCCTGTCATTGTGGCTTTCAGGACGGCTGCGACGTCGGCCAGGCGAGATTGCGTCTGGACCCCGTCGGACCACGGCCGCCCCAAATCATAATTGCGCAAGCGCGCCACGCCGGCCCTGGCGAAAGGCGCGTCCGGGAGGAATTTCATGGAAGATTTGAAAGAGCGCGTCGGCCTGGAAGAAAAGCTCGACCAGGCGGCGGTGACCGGCATGACCATGGCCGTCTGGGCCGAGGTGCAACCCGACAAGGTCGCGGTGATCGACCCGACCGGACGGCGCAAGACCTTCGCCGAGGTCAACACCAACGCCAACAAGCTCGCCCGTCTCTTCCGCCAGCATGGGGTCCAGCCCGGGGACGCCCTGGCGCTGGTCTGTTCAAACCGCGCCGAATTCGTCGAAGTCCTGGCCGCCACCATGCGCACCGGCGTGCGCATCACCCCGGTGAACTGGCATCTCAACGCCGACGAGATCGCCTACATCATCAATGACTGCGAGGCCAAGGTGCTGGTGGGCGACGCCCGCGTGGGCGCCCTGGCCGCAGCCTCCAAGGCTTGCGAGAATGTGGTGCTGAGGCTCTCGGTGGGCGGCGCCATCGAGGGGTTCGAAGACTATGACGCCGCGCTGGCGCCTCTGGACGGGTCGGACATCGACAACCCGGTGCTGGGCAACCAGATGATGTACACCTCGGGCACCACCGGGCGCCCCAAGGGCGTGTTCCGCCCCAATCCCGTGGTCACCCCGGCCAATGTGCTGGCCGGCCGCGGCTATGACGCCAACTCGATCCAGCTCTGCGCCGGCCCGGCCTATCATGCCGCGCCGCTGGCCTTCGACGTGCGCGCGGCCATGGGCACCGGCTCGACCCTCGTCTTCATCGACAAGTGGGACTCCGAACAGGTCCTGAAGACCATCTCCGAACAGAAGGTCACCCACCTGCACCTGGTGCCGATCATGTTCCAGCGCCTGCTGGACCTGCCCGGCGAGGTGAAGGCCAAGTATCCCGTCGACCATGTGCGCTACATCGTCCACGGGGCGGCGCCCTGCCCGCCCGAGGTCAAGCAGGCCATGATCGACTGGTTCGGCCCGGTCCTGAGCGAGTACTATGCCGGGTCCGAGGGCGGCGCCGGCTTCGCCATCTCGTCCGAGGAATGGCTGAAGAAGCCCGGCAGCGTGGGCAAGCGCCCGGCCCTGCTTCAGGTCCGCATCGTCGACGAAGAGGGCAATGACTGCCCCCCCGGCGTGCCCGGCACCATCTATCACCAGCTGCCGCCTGGCGGCGGCTTCCAGTACTACAAGGACGAGAAGAAGACCCAAGCCTCCCGGCTGGGAGACTTCTTCACCATGGGCGACGTGGGCTATTTCGATGAGGACGACTATCTGTTCCTCACCGGCCGCAGCGCCGAGACGATCATCTCCGGCGGGGTGAACATCTACCCTCAGGAGATCGACAACGAGCTCATCAAGCATCCGGCCGTGGCCGACTCCTCCACCGTGGGCATTCCCCACGACCAGTGGGGCGAGGAGGTCCGCGCGGTGATCATGCTCAATCCCGGCTATGAGCCCAGCGACGCCCTGGCCCAGGAGATCCTGGGCTTCGCCCGCCAGGCCCTGCCGGGCTTCAAGGTGCCCAGAGGCCTGGATTTCGTCGACGACCTGCCCCGCAGCGAGGCCGGCAAGATCCAGCGCAACAAGGTCCGCGCCCCCTATTGGGAAGGCCGCGCCCGGCAGATCTGATCGCCCAGAGGCTAAGCCGCGCCGGTGATCCGGCGCGGCGAAACCTTGCGAAAACATCCGTGTCTGGCATGGCCGCGGGCGCCGTGGCATGTACCGCGGCCTTCCGAGCTGCGAGTAAGCGCCATGCCCATTCCGTTCATCGACCTCCAGGCCCAGCGCCGTCGCCTGGGCGAGCCCCTGGAGGCCGCCATCCTCGAGGTGGTGCGGTCCGGCGCCTACATCATGGGGCCGCAGATCGCCCAGCTGGAGGCCGAACTCGCCGCCTTCGGCCAGGCGCCGCACGTCCTGACCTGCGGCTCGGGCACCGAGGCCCTGGTCCTGCCGTTGATGGCCTGGGAGATCGGGCCGGGCGACGCGGTCTTCTGCCCTTCCTTCACCTTCGCCGCCACGGCCGAGGTCATGCCCCTGGTGGGCGCCTCCCCGGTGTTCGTGGACATCCTGCCCGACACCTTCAATCTCGATCCGGCCCATCTGGACGCCGCCATCGAGGCGGTGAAACGTGAGGGGCGGTTGACGCCCAAGGCGGTGATCGCCGTGGATCTGTTCGGCCAGCCGGCCGACTATCCGGCCATCAGCGCGGTGGCCCGCAAGCATGGGCTGAAACTGATCGCCGACTCCGCCCAGGGCTTCGGCTGCACCCTGAATGACCGCCATCCGATCTTCTGGGCCGATGTGGCCACCACAAGTTTCTTCCCGGCCAAGCCCCTGGGCGCCTATGGGGACGGCGGGGCGGTGCTCAGCAAGGACGCGCGGCTGCACGACCTGCTGGTTTCCCTGCGCGTCCACGGCCAGGCGGTGAAGTCGGACCTGGAAGGCCGCACCTTCGAGCACGATCCCAAGTATCTGAACATGCGGGTGGGCATGAACAGCCGCATGGACACCCTTCAGGCTGCGGTACTCCTGCAGAAGCTCGCCATCTTCCCCGACGAGATCGAGGCCCGAAACCGCGTCGCCGACCGCTACGCCCAGGGCCTGGCGGACGTGGTGACCACGCCCAAGGTGATCGAGGGCGGGCGTTCGGTCTGGGCGCAGTACACCATCGAGACGGACGACCGGGACGGCCTGGGCGCCCACCTGAAGGGCGCCGACATTCCCACGGCCGTCTATTATCCCATCCCCATCCACCGACAGGGCGTCTATTCTGGCTATCCCACGGGTCCGGGCGGGCTTCCGGTGACGCAGGCCAAGGCCGAGCGGGTCATCAGCCTGCCCATGCACCCCTATCTGGAGCCGGACGTGCAGGATCAGATCATCGCCGCCGTGCGCGCCTTCGCCGGCCGCAACGCATGAGTTCAGCCGCCTCCCCGCCGGGCGCGGGTTCCCTGGCCATGGCCGAGGCTTTCGAGGCGCGCGCCGCCTCGCGCGAGCTGGTGATCGGGATTTTGGGCCTGGGCTATGTGGGCCTGCCCCTGGCCGAGGGCTTCATCGGCAAGGGTTTCCGCGTGCTCGCCTATGATCCCGACGGGGCCAAGGTCGGCGCCCTGGAGAGCGGCCGCTCCTATATCAAGCACATCTCCGACGCTCGCGTGGCGGCCATGGTCGCCACCGGCCGGCTGTCCGCCACCAGCGACGAGGCCCGCCTGGCGCAGGCCGACGCCCTGCTCATGTGCGTCCCCACCCCGCTGAACGTGCACCGGGAGCCGGACCTCTCCTACGTGGCCGACTGCGCCAGGACCATCGCCCGCCACCTGCGGCGGGGCCAGCTGGTGGTGCTGGAATCGACCACCTATCCCGGCACCAGCGAAGAGCTGATCCGCCCCATCCTGGAGCAGGCGACGGGCCTGAAGTCGGGCGTCGACTTCGCCATCGCCTACAGCCCCGAGCGCGAAGACCCCGGCAATATCGATTTCGGAACCACCTCGATCCCCAAGGTGGTGGGCGCCGACACCGAGGCCGAGCGGCGCATGGCGATCGCGGTCTATTCGCCCCTGACCCAGGTGGTGCCGGTCAGCGACCTGAAGACCGCCGAGGCGGTCAAGCTCACCGAGAACATCTTCCGCCTGGTGAACATCGCCCTCGTCAACGAGCTCAAGATCGTCTTCGAGAGCATGGGCATCGACATCTGGGAGGTGGTGGACGCGGCCAAGACCAAGCCCTTCGGCTACATGCCCTTCTATCCGGGGCCAGGCCTGGGCGGGCACTGCATCGCCATCGATCCCTTCTACCTGACCTGGAAGGCCCGAGCCCACGGCGAGGCCACCCGCTTCATCGAGCTGGCCGGCGACGTGGTGGCCGCCCTGCCCCGCCGGGTGGTGGAGGCCGTGGCCGAAGCCCTGTCCAGCCGCGAAGGCAAGGCGGTGAAGGGCGCGCGCATCCTGGTGGTGGGCCTGGCCTACAAGAAGAATGTCGACGACATGCGCGAGAGCCCCTCGCTGCACGTCATCCGCCTGCTGCGCGAGCGCGGCGCCCAGGTGGACTATTACGACCCGCACATCCCGGTCGTGCACGACAATGGCGAGCATCCGGAAGTGGCCGGCATGACCTCCGTCGCCTGGGACGAGGCGGCGCTGGCGGCCTATGACTGCGCGGTCATCGCCACCGACCACGACGCCGTGGACTACGCCGCCCTGGCGAAGGCCGTCCCCCTGGTCATCGACACCCGCAACGCGGTGGGCCGCCTGGCCCCGGACTTCGTGGACCTGATCCGCAAGGCGTGAGCCCCCCGGGTGGCGCCAAGCGCGACAGGATCAACCACGAAGGGCACAAAGAACATGAAGCTGCCCGTGCGAGCGGGCGCTTTGTGACCTTCGTGTCCTGTGTGGGGGGATTCTCTCAGGGCGCCGGCGGCGCTTTCCCGCCCCTTATTTGAACCAGCAGAGCTGTTCGGTGGTGGCCAGGAGGACGCCGTCGCGGGACCAGAGCGCGCCGTGCTGGTCGAAGAAGCCGCTCTCGAACCGCCGGGCCTTGGCCTCCCCCAGGATGAAGTCGCCGCCCACCGCCGCCAGCTCCGCCTGCGTCGCATGGAAATAGACGCTCATGCTCACCGTCGAGGCCGGCCGCCGCTCGGCGCTGCGATAGAAGATGCGCGGGGCGAAGACGTCGGCCAGTCCCGCCAGCAGGGCGTAGTCCAGAGGCCGGGCCTGATGGTCGCGCATCCAGTTGCGGGTCAGGCTGTCCGGATTCTCCTGCAGCGGCGCCGAGCCCTGGGCCGGCCGCTGCTCGAACATGGCCGTGAAGAATCCCGGACGCGAAGGCACGCTCTCGATCTGTTCGGGCGTCTTCAGCCCCTCGGGAAAGCTGGCCTCATGGGTGGAGAAGGTGTCCCGCCGCTGTCCCAGGGTGGCCATGGCCATGGCCACCGGCGCGCCGTTCTGGATGAGCTCGGACGTCCAGAACTCCACCGACTTGCCCTGCCGGACCGGTCGCGTGGACAATTGCAGCGGGCTTTCGTCCAACCCGCCCATCAGATTGACGGTCAGACCCACCGGCGTGCCGCCGTGATCGCTTTCGGCCAGAATGGCCTTGAGCAGCAGGGCGGCGGTCCAGCCGCCCCAGGGACCGATCATGTTCCAGTAGCGCTTGTCGATCCGGGAGTCCCACAGCCGCGGACCGGCGGGCGCCAGGGGAAGGGCCTCGTCGAAATCGTAGAGCCGAACCGGCGCAGCGTCGTCCATGGGCAATCCCTCAAAAGAATGCGGCGCGGCGGGGAGGCCGCGATCAATGGCCCGCTTCTATGAAGGGCGCCGCAACGTAAGGCTAGGTCTCCCCGAGGCCGCAGTGGCCGATGGCCACGGGCCTGCCCAAAACGAATGAGAGCGCAGCCAAGGACTGCGCTCTCTCCGTCAGGATGAGGCCGGAACTCCCCCAAGCCCGGCTTACGTCACAGCAAGGGTGGCGACGCTCCTAACAGCCCTTCTCGCGGTAGAGGACGAGAAGATGGTTCATGCGCTGCTGCTGGGGCGAGACGGAGGGACCTTCAACCTCCCCGCCGGCGGCGATGGCCTGACCCACAGCCTGGCTGCCGGAGTCGGCCACCGAGGCCAGGGCCTGGGCGGCGAAGGGGCTGAAGGCGCCGCCCACCATGCCCCGGGCCAGACCGTAACGGGCCGCCCCGCCCAGGACGCCGCCGGCCAAGCCGCCAGCGACGCCCCGGCCCTGCCGGGCGCGCTGGGCCTGTCGGGCCTGTTCCTGCTGCTCGGCCATGAGCTGCGCATTGAGGGTGTTGGCCTCGGCGCCCAACTGGGCGCAGCTCATCGCCCGATCCCCGGGGCGCAGCACCTGATAGACGCTCGGGTCGATATTGGGCGCCTCAGGAAGAGCCGTTGGGGTCGCATCAACCGCCGGCGCGTCCATGGCGGGCGAAGCCAGGGACGGATCGGCCAGGGGCTCGGTCTGCGCCAAGGCGGCGGACCCCGCGGCCAGGGCGAGCGTCAGGCTCAGGGTCAGATGGGCAAGCGGCTTCATGGGTGGCTCCAGGTCTTGAGATGTCGAGGCGCGGGCGGCGGGCTCATGGCGTCCGCGCGCGGCGGATTTCGGAAACCAGGGCGGCGTTGAAGCCGCGGAAGGCCGAGCGGGTCAGGGCGCTGAAACGGCGCGGCGACACCTCGGCGTCATAGACGAGGCTCTGGCGATAGACCGAGTTGAAACCCACCGAGACCAGGGCGTTGTGCAGGGCCACGGAGTCCGACCGGTTGGCGGTCTCCGCCAATATGCCGAAGGGCTGGGGCGAAGCGGCGCCCTTGGTGGCGAACCAGCCCGGCATGGCGCCGCCGCCATTGTTGCCCCAGATGAAATCCACCCGGGAAAGGGGGCTGACGGCGAACTTCAGCTCGGCGTCCACCGAGGCCGAGCCGCGATAGACCGCATTGCCCGAGCTATCCATGTCGATGTGATCGATGAGCAGGCGGGGCATGATGAAGATGGCGTCCAGGTCCCGGCTGGCCCGGCCGAACGCCAGGGTGGCCGCCGGCGCCGCCATCACCCCCAGGCCCTGTTCGAAGGCGTGCCCTTTGATGGGCGGCAGAACCTGGGGGCCGTAGGCGACCCAGGCCTTGGTGGCGCGACTGTCGATGACGCCCTTGCCGCCCACAGGCGCACCGTGGCGGGCGAGCCCCGAGAGGGCCTGAGCGTTCAGCACCTCGGCCGGGGCGAGGACGTCGAAGCCTGCGGCCTCAAGCTGGGCCACCAGATCGGCATAGGCCTCGTCGGCCAGGGCGCGGGCCGCGGCGTCATCCAGGCCCACCAGACGCGTGGCGATCTGGGTGCGGCGCTGATTCCACTCGCTTCCCGATCCGGCCGCATAGGCGCTGGCCTGGGCGCCCTGGACGAAGGCCAGGGTGTAGCCCGCCACGGCGACCCTCGGCCGGTTCTTGAGGTAGCGGGCGGCATGGCTCTGGAAGGCCACCGGCAGCGGCGGCAGGTCGACCGGCATCAGGTCGAGCTGGGCCAGGCTGACCCGACCACCGGTTTCGGACCCGGCATAGGAGCGTCCCACCGCCCCGCTGACCGAGGTGGCGCCCGCCCGGCCGGAAGAGGCGTCCGGCGCCCGGGGCGCGCCGGGCGCCGCGCCATAAAGGCCGGCGAAGGGATCAGCCTGGGCCAGGGCCTGAACAGGAGCGATGGCCAGCGTCATCGCCGCGGCGACGGCCAGGCTTAGGGGAAACAGTCGCATGGGGGTGCGTCCGGGCCTTGGAAGGTTGCAGTCCCCCCGCTTGTCCCGCCTGCGGCGCCCCGCCGCATGACCCAAATGGACTAAGAGCCGCCGTCAAGACGCCACGGGCGCGCGTCGGGCGCCTTGCGAAGGCGGCGCGAGCATGGGAAGCCTTGCGCCTCAAACATTTGTTTTAAGCCATTAGGGAGAACGGCGATGAAGGCTGCGGTCTATTATGAGAACGGCGGGCCCGAGGTTCTGAAGTACGAGGAAATCCCCGACCCCGCCTGTCATCCCAAGGGCGTCATCATCCGGGTCGAGGCCATCGCCATCGAGGGCGGCGACACTCTGAACCGCTGGCGCGGGCCGCTGATGACCAATCCGCATGTGGTCGGCTACCAGGCCGCCGGCGAGATCATCGAGGTGGGCGAGCAGGTCACCCATGTGAAGGTCGGCCAGAAGGTCGCCACGGTGAACAACTGGGGCAGCCACGCGGAGCTGCGCTCGGTCCCGGCGCGCAACTGCTGGCCCATCCCCGACGGGTTCGACGTGCGCAAGGCCGCCGCCATTCCGGTGACCTTCGGCACCGCCCATGACTGCCTGTTCGAATTCGGCCGCATGAAGAAGGGCGAGACCGTCCTGGTCCAGGCCGGCGCCTCGGGCGTGGGCGTGGCCGCCATCCAGCTGGCCAAGCGGGCCGGCGCGGGCCTCATCCTGGCCACCGCCTCTTCCGACGAGCGGCTGGAGAAGCTCAAGCGCCTGGGTCTCGACCACGGCATCAACTACACCCGCGACGACGTGGTGAAGGAGGTCAAGCGCCTCACCGACAACAAGGGCGTCGACGTGGTGGTCGACTCCGTGGGCGGCTCCACCCTGCAGGGCTCCATCAATGCGCTGGCCTATCGGGGCCGGGTCTCCATGGTGGGCGCGGCGGGCCGCGAGCCCATGGTGGTCGACGTCGGCTCGATGATGGGCGGCAACCGCTCGCTGTCGGGGGTCTTCCTGGGCGCCGAGATCGGAACCGACCGGGTGCACGACAACATCCAGCAGCTGATCGAGGACGCCGCCAAGGGCGAGCTGGACGTGATCATCGACAAGGAATTCCCCCTGTCGGACGCCGCCGGCGCCCACGCCTATATCGAGAGCCGCAAGGCCGTCGGCCGCGTGGTCCTGATCCCCTGACCACCAGAGACTTAGGCTAGCTAGCCCGGCCGGGAGGGGGCTGCCCGCATGTGCGGGACGCCCCCTCCCGGACCCATCAAG
>NZ_DAIMHV010000048.1:0-1248 GCF_036723115.1 Phenylobacterium sp.
CGTGGGCCTGCCCGACGACGAGAGCGAGGCGATCCTCAAGCTGCTCTATGTCCACAGCATGAACCCGAACTACCAGGTCCGCTTCCGCTGGCGCCCCAACTCCGTCGCCTTCTGGGACAACCGCTGCACCTGGCACCAAGCCATCTGGGACTACTTCCCGGATACGCGCTCAGGCTTCCGGGTCACGGTGGCGGGGGACAAGCCGTTTTGAGGCCGCGCCATACGCGCTTGACCGCATCAGCAAGCAAGAGAAATATCACTCGATATCACCGCGCCTCGCGGTGAGCCGCGGTACCGCCGTGGTGGAATGAACGCGATCGGCTTCTGGACGAGCAGACATTTCACCGCGGGGCGTCTCAAGCTGGAGACGCCAATGGCGAAAGCCCTGAGCCAAGCGCAGTCCGACGAATTTGATGGACGGGGTGTCCTGCGCTTCGATCAATTCTTTCCAATCGCCGCTATCGACGTGATGCGTGAGCGACTGTGGGAGGACATTGAGCGCCGCTATCGGATGCAGCGCGATGTGCGGGAGAGCTGGTCGACCCCGATGCCTGCGCAATTCCAGTCGCTAATTCGATCTGGAGCCTTCGCGCCGATGGAGACACCCGCGCTCGTTGCGCTAGCTGATGCGTTCCTGGGGACCAGCCAGTGGTACAAGCCGCAGCATTGGGGCAAACCTCTGGTCACGTTTCCGACGCCGGACCCTGTTCTTGCACGCCCGCCGTGGCACCTCGATCTTGGCGCTCACGAAAAGCTTCGTCCCCTATCGACCATGAGGCTCTTCACCTTTCTGGACCATGTATTGCCGGGGGGCGGCGGCACACTCTACATCGCCGGATCGCACAGGTTCGCCCTGGAAGAGGAACAACGGGCGCTTGGGACGCTCCGGTCGGCGGACGTTAAGGGCGGTCTTCGCAAGCACCGGTGGTTCGACGAACTGTTCGCAGCCCGAACAGCAGAAGTATCGCCCCTGATCAACGTTGAGGCGGCTGTGGGCGGAAACATCGTCACCGTAGAGGAAATGACAGGACGTCCTGGCGATCTCATCTTGATGCACCCGGGGGTCATCCACGCTATAGGCCATAACCGCCTGAGCCGTCCCCGTCTGATGCTGACCGAGACCCTCCGGCGTCGACCGATGGAATGACTCTCCAAGACGGCCGATGGCCAGGGCGAGGGACGCCTCACCCACGCCCCAGCGATCCTCGAACCCCCCGCCCCCGCCCGGGACGGCGGCCGCGGGGGGGG
>NZ_DAIMHV010000048.1:1258-18832 GCF_036723115.1 Phenylobacterium sp.
CATACCGTAGAGAGCGCCCCTCGAACCCCCGCCGCAGCCTGCGGGGGCTGCGGCGGGGAGGGGCTGACGGACAAGGGGTTAGCCGTCAGGCCTTGGGGAAGGCGATGCTGGTGGAGAGGCCGGCCCAGTCGCCGATTTCGCTGGTCATCTGGCCCATCTTGCGCAGGGCGTAGTGCAGGGCGTCTTCGCCCAGCAGCAGCCGCAAGGGCGCATCCTCGGCGCCGGCGATCTTCAGTATGGCCTGGGCCGCCCGGGCGGGATCGCCGCTTTCCTGGCCGGCGTGCGCGGCCAGCAGGCGAGGGGCGAGATGGGCGGTCTCGGCATAGTCCTCGATCACCTGGGCGGCCCGGGTGAGCGAGGCGCCGGCATAGGCGGTGCGCAGGCCGCCCGGCGCCACATTGGTCACCTTGATCCCCAGGGGGCCGACCTCCTGGGCGAGGGTCTCGCCGATCCCTTCCAGGGCGAACTTGCTGGCGCAATAGATCCCCGTGCCGGCCCAGGCGGCCAGGCCGCTGACCGACGTCACGTTGATCACATGGCCTGAGCGCCGCGCGCGCATGCCGGGGAGGGCCGCGCGCAGGACCGCCAGAGGGCCGAAGACATTGGCCTCGAACTGCGCCCGCACCTCGGCGGGGCTGGCCTCCTCCACCGCTCCGGTCAGGCCGTAGCCGGCATTGTTGACCAGGATGTCGATGCGCCCGGCCAGGGCTTGCGCGCCGGCCACGGCGTCCTGGACGGTCGCCTCGTCGGTGACGTCGGCGACAAAGGGATGGGCGCCGGGCCCCAGGTCCGCAAAGGCCTGGACGTCGGCGGCCTTGCGCACGGTCCCGGCCACCGTGTCGCCCGAGGCCAGGACAGCCTGGGCCAGGGCCCGCCCGAGGCCGGAGCTGACGCCCGTGATGAACCAGATCCTGCCCATGTCAGTAGGGGGCGTCGCCCTTGGCCCAGAGGCGGTGCATGGTGCGGAAGTACTTGGTGTCGTCATAGAGGGTGCCGGTGTGCAGGGTGCAGCGGTTGTCCCACATGAGCACGTCGCCCACCCGCCACTTGTGCCGGTAGATGAAGGGCTCCTGGGTCACGAACGCCACCAGTTCGTCCACCAGCTTCAGGCCGGCCTCGGTCTCCATCCCCACCACATGGGTCACCGTGCCGGTGGAGGGCCACAGCGCCTTGCGGCCGTCGGCCGGGTGGGTGCGCACCAGCGGGTGCTCCACGTCGGGATTGGCGGCCTTCATCTCCTCCGACAGCTCCTGGCGGCCGAATTCCCGGGTGGCCATGAAGTGCTGATAGGAGTGATGCAGCTTCAGGCCCTCCAGTTGCGCCTGGCGTTCGGCGGAAAGGGCGTTCCAGGCCGCGCATCCGTCGGCGATGAGGGTGTCGGATCCCTCGTCGGGCACCTCGACCGCATAGAGCATGGTGCACATGACCGGCTCGGGCTTGTAGGAATAGTCGGTGTGCCAGCCCACCCCGTCATTGTGGGCGCCGATGGGCCGCCCATCCACCACGCGGTTGGACAGGACGAAGACCTCCGGATGGCCGGGCAGGGTGAACTGGGTCTGGGTGTGGCCCTCGGGCTCGCCGAACAGGGCCACGAAGTCCACCAGCTGCCGCGGCTCCAGCGATTGGTCGCGCACCAGCAGTGCGCCGTGGCGGTGGAAAACGTCCACCACCCCCGCCAGGGTTTCGCCGTCGGCCCGGCCCAGGTCCACGTCCAGGACCTCGGCCCCGAAGCCGGGCTTGAGCTCCCGCGTCTTGAGTTGAACAGCGATGGTCATGGGCGCCCTCCGGCAGGTCTGAGGCTTGGACCCTAGCGCGGGCCGCGGCTCTCCGTCTTATCCCTCCGCGCACGAAACCTTGCCTGTCGCGAGGGGCGCGGGGGGCGCGGCGCCTGTTCCCTGACCTTTTCCGCCCGGAAACCGGGCGCCGCCCCGTCCGAGCCCGCGGCCGGGCAAGTTGTCGTGCGCCTGTGTGCAAGACCCCGTCCGGGGCGCGGCCTTAGCCTGAGGGTGTTGTCGCCCCCTCAAAGCCAAGGCGGAGTTCCATGCCCAAGAGCCAGCTCACCGACGCCTTCTTCGAGAGCCTGACCTCCTCGATGGAGGGGTTCGAGACCGCCGTCACCCTGCCGCCCGCCTGCTATGTGGACGGCGACTTCTATGAGTTCGAGAAGGAGGCGGTGTTCAATCACGAGTGGCTGTGCGTCGGCCGCGAGGCGTGGGTGAAGGCCCCTGGCGACTATTTCACCACCACCATCATCGGCGAGCCGGTCGTCGTGGCGCGCACTCGTCAGGGCGAACTGGTGGCCATGAGCTCGGTCTGTCAGCACCGGGCCATGCTGGTGGCCGAAGGGCGCGGCAACGCCCGGGGCTTTCTCTGCCCCTATCACCACTGGACCTATGGCCTGGACGGCCGGCTGATCAATGCGCCGGCCATGGAGCAGACCTGCGGCTTCGACAAGTCCAAGATCGCCCTGCCGCGCTTCAAGGTGGAGGTCTGGCTGGGCTTCATCTTCATCAATTTCGACGCGGCGGCCGCGCCGCTCGCCCCGCGCCTGACCGACATCGCCGAGGCCCTGGCGGCCTACGACCTGGAGAATGCGGAGGGGCCGCCGCCCGAGCCCGCCGCCAAGTATCCGTGGAACTGGAAGGTGATGTTCGAGAACAACAACGACGGCTATCACGCCAGCCGTCTGCACCAGGGGCCGCTGCACGACTTCGTGCCCAGCGCCCAGTCGGTCTTCCCCGAGGCGCCGGAGGGGGCGGCGGGCTATCTGCGCTTCAACGGCACCCTGCACCCCGACGCCAGCTTCAACGTCACCCAGAAGGCCCTGCTGCCGGTCTTCCCCAAGCTGACGGAGGTGGAGCGCAACCGCATGACCTTCGCCAACATCCCGCCCACCCTGTCCCTGGTGGTGACCAGCGACATGGTGATCTATCTGATCGTCCGCGCCGACGGGCCGGAGAGCCATGAGATGGACACCGGCCTGCTGTTCGCGCCCGGCGCCATGGAAGACCCGGCCTTCGAGCACAAGCTGAACATGAACATGGCCGCCGCCGGGGCGATCATCAGCCAGGACCTGCATGTGGACGGGCTGGTGCAGGCGGGCCTGCGTTCCCGCTTCGCCATCCGGGGCCGCTATTCCTGGCAGGAGGGGGCCCAGATCGCCTTCAACCGCTGGCTCACCCCGCGCTATCAGCAGACCTGGAAGGCGCAAGGCGGCCAGCCCCGACAGGCGGTGCAGGCGTGAGCGCCCCGGCCGAACGCCTGCCGGTCGTCTTCTTCGGCCATGGCAGCCCGATGATCGCCCTGGAGACCAACGCCACGACGGAGGCCTGGGCGCAGATCGGCGCCTCCATCGGAAAGCCGCGCGGGATCGTCTGCATCTCCGCCCACTGGCTCACCCGCGGGGTGGCGGTGACGGCCATGACCCGGCCGCCCACCATCCACGACTTCGGCGCCTCATTTCCCCAGGCCCTGTTCGACGTGCAGTATCCGGCGCCGGGCGATCCTGGCCTCGCCCGCGAGGTGGCGGATCTGCTCGCGCCCCTGCCTGTGACCCAGGACCAGGGCTGGGGCCTCGACCATGGGACGTGGTCGGTGCTCTGCAAGGCCTATCCGCAGGCCGATGTGCCGGTGGTCCAGCTCTCCATGGACGCCAGCCAGCCGCCGGCCTGGCACTTCGAGATCGGGCGCAAGCTGGCGCCCCTGCGCGAGGCGGGCGTGCTGATCATCGGCACGGGCAACATCGTCCACAATCTGCCGGCCATGGACTGGGGCGCCCGTCACCGTCCCGCCTATGACTGGGCCAAGGCCTTCAACGACCACGTCACCGGCGCCATCGCCGCCGACGAGCCGGGCAAGGTCATCGCCTTCGAGCGCCAGGGTGAGGCTGCGGCGCGATCGGTGCCGACGCCGGACCACTACTGGCCGCTCCTCTATGTGCTCGGCGCCCGCCTGCCCGGGGACCGCGCCGTCTTCGGCCCCGACCACATCGAACACGGCTCGCTCAGCATGACGACGGTCATGCTGGACAGCCGCCCGCCCGCGGCCAAGGCCGCCTGACGCGTTCCTTCCAGGACATCCCATGGCCTTCATCTGCGAGCCTGCCGACACCCGCCTCGACACCCTGCCGGGCGCCCTTCACCGACTGGACGCCCGGCCGGCGACCGTCCACTGGGGCTATTTCGACCCCGCCCGCGCCCCGGCCCTGCGGGTGCGCAGCGGCGACCTGGTGCAGGCCGAGGCCATCACCCACCACGCCGGCGACGACCCCGACCTGATGATGGACGAGGCGGTCCACGCCATCTTCCGCGAGATCCCCGAGGCCGACCGCAATCCCGGCGTGCACATCATGACGGGGCCGATCCATGTGGAGGGCGCTGAACCCGGCGACATGCTGGAGGTGCGCTATCTGAAGATGACGCCCCGCTGCAACTACGGCTCCAACCTGGCCGCGAACTGGGGCCACCTCTATGAGGAGTTCGGGCAGAAGGAGCGGGTCACCATCTATGAGCTGGACCCCAACGCCAACACGGCCAGCGCCCTCTATGCCTACGACTTTCCCGGCAAGTATCTGACGCCGGGGACCATGACCCGCTGCCCCGCCTGCGATCGGCAGTCGGCCCTGCCGGGCGTGCGCGTGCCTGTCCGTCCCCACCTGGGCACGGCCGGCGTCGCCCCCGATGTGAGCGGCCGGGTCAGCACCATTCCGCCGGGCCTGCACGGCGGCAATATCGACAACTGGCGCATCGGCGCGGGCGCGACCATGTATTATCCGGTGCAGGTGGACGGCGCGCTCTTCTCCATTGGCGATCCCCATGTGAGCCAGGGGGACGGAGAGATTTCGGGCACGGCCATCGAGGCCTCGCTCAACGTGCTGATGCAGATCATCCTGCGCAAGGACTTCAGCTTTCCCTCACCCCTGCTGGAGACGCCCAACTACTGGATCGTCCACGGCTTCGATCCCGACCTGAACCAGGCCATGAAGAACGCCTCCCTCGACATGCTCCACCTGCTGCATGAGCATCAGGGCCTGTCGCGGAATGACGCCTATTCGCTCATGAGCGTGGCTTCCGACTTCGCCATCACCCAGGTGGTGGACGGAACCCAGGGAATTCATGTGCGAATGCCCCGGGGCATCTTTCCGGCCAAGGGGACTGTGAAGGACGTTCTCTAGAAGCGCGTTCCGATCAGTGGAGCCGGCTGTCGGTTCACAACGCGGGTCCGATTCACCTGGAGATGCGGGCGGTTGAAGGCCTGGCAATTCACCACCGACGCCTATCTGAAGGCCGAGCGCCGACAGGCCTGGCGCGAGGCCATGCAGCGCCTGCGCCTGCCGGTGGGCGATCTGCCGGCTCAGGACGTCTTCCACGCCCAGGTGTCCAGCCTGACCTCGCCCATGGGGGTGGAATTCGCCGTCGTCGCCTCCACCCCCCAGGAGATTTCCGGCCGCAACACCGATCAGCCCGCCGCCGTCTGGTTGGCGGTCCTGCTGGAGGGGAAGGCCAGGCTCAGCGACGCGGAGCAGGATATCGCCGTCGCCCCAGGCGACATCGTCTTCGGTTCCACCGGCCAGGCTGCGGCCCTGCGGCTGCTCAGTCGCTTCCGGCTGCTGTTCATCACCGCGCCCCGGGTGGCGCTGGACCACCGGCTGCTGGCGCCGGGCGCCGTCCGCATCGGCCACCTGCCGGCCGGCGAGGGGGTGAACCACGTCTTTTCGGGCCTGCTCCGGGCTACGGCCGAGGCCCTGGACGATCTGACCGCCGACCAGTTGCGGCCGGTGGAGCTGGCGCTCACCGAGTTCCTGGTGGCCTGTCTCGCCCAGGCCGGCGGGGCGGCGGCCAGCGGCGGCGCCGAGGGGGCGCGGATGGCCCAGATGCGCCGCGTCCGCCAGACCATCGAGGTGCTGCTGGCCGAGCCGGACCTGACCCTGCGCCGGGTGGCCGATGAGGACGGGGTTTCGCCCCGCTACCTGCAGAAGCTGTTCGCCAGCCAGGGCCAGAGCTTCACCGGCTATGTGCGCGCCCGGCGGCTGGAACGATGCCGCGCCGACCTGGCCAGCCCGGCCTGCGCCCAGCTTTCCATCTCGGAAATCTGCTTCCGCTGGGGGTTCAACGGTTCAGCCCATTTCAGCCGCGCCTTCCGCGACGCCTATGGCGTCTCGCCCCGCGCTTATCGCCGCGCGGCTGGCGGCCGTCAGGCCTAGAGCGCGTTCCGATAAGGGGAACCGGTTATCGGATAGAAGCGCGCTCAAGTCATTGAAATTAGAGCGTAATTCAACGATCAGACGGTTCCGTCTGATCGCATCAGGCTCTAGGCTGCGGCGCTGAGCTCGCTCAGCGTGGGCATGGCGCTGGCCGCGCCCGGACGGGTGACGGACAGGGCCGCAGCCCGGTTGGCGAACGCCAAGGCCTTGTCCAGCGACCAGCCCTGGTCCAACCCCGCGGCCAGGGCGCCGCAGAAACAGTCCCCGGCGCCGGTGGTGTCCACCGCCTCGACCCGGGCGCCCGGAATTCGCCAGACGTCATCGCCATGCACCGCGACCACGCCCGAGGCGCCCAGGGTGGCGATGATGGTCTGGCCGGGCTCCGCCACGCCGCGGGCGGCGGCGGCGGCGGCCTGCGGATCCGAGGGCTCGGCGTCCAGACCGGCATAGCGGGCCAGTTCCGCCTCGTTCAACACCAGCATGTCAGCCAGATGCAGCAGGCTGCGCCCCTCCGCCAGGGCCGGGGCGGTGTTGAGGATCTTGATGGAGCGCTGAGCTTCGGGGCGGCGGAAAAGGGCCTCGATGGCCTCCAGGGTCGCCTCGAACTGGGTCAGCATCACCCGCGGCTCGGCGAGGTCGGCCGCCAGAGCCTGAGAGGCGCCAAAGAGGGCGTTGGCCCCCGGCGCCACCACGATCATGTTGCGGGCGGCGTCATCGACGGTGATGAAGGCTTGGCCGGTGGGGGCGGCCGTGTGGATCACCTGGCCGGTGTCCACGCCGGCGGCCGACAAGAAGGCCAGCATGCGCTCGCCGGCGCGATCGCGGCCCACGGCGCCCAGCAGGTGGACGACCGCGCCCAGCCGGGCGGCGGCCACCGCCTGATTGGCGCCCTTGCCGCCGGGATGATCGGCCAGGTCATGGGCGGCTGTCGTCTCACCCCACCGGGGCAGTTCGGCGACCTGGGCCACATGATCCAGATTGATGCCGCCCAGCACGCAGACCGCCATGACGTCCCTCCTGACTGACCTCACGACCTAGGACATTCCCAGTGAAATGTCAGCGGCTGCGGATGGCTGGGCCTGCCCCCGGTGACCGATCAGATCGCCTTGGCGTGTCTCTGGGCGTCGGGCTCAAGATAGGCGTCGAAAAGCGCGCAAACCGAACGCACCAGCACCCGGCCGCGAAGGGTCACGTCCAGGCGTTCGCCGTCCCATGTCGCCAGACCGTCCTCCAGGAAGGGAGCCAGTCGCGCCAAGGGGCCGGACAGTTCGGCCAGGTCCCGGCCGTGGCGGGCGCAGGCCGCCGCCAGGTCCACGGCGAAGTCGCACATCAGCCGCTCGATGATGTCGGCGCGGAACCGGTCGTCGTCGCTCAAGGCCACGCCGCGGGCCACGGGCAGCCGCCCATCCACCACCGCGTGACGCCAGCCCAGTTCCTGGGCGATGTTCTGGACATAGCCCTTGGGCGAGACGCCGATGGCCGAGGCGCCCAGCCCCAGAAGGGTGGTGGCGTCATCTGTTGTGTAGCCCTGGAAGTTCCGGTGCATGCGCCCGGTCAGATTGGCCTTGGCCAGTTCATCCTCAGGCAGGGCGAAATGGTCCAGGCCGATCTGCACATAGCCGGCCTGCGTCAGGCGTTCAGCCGCGGCGTGGCTCTGCTCCAGACGCTCGGCGGGACCGGGCAGGGCGGCCTCGTCGATCAGCTGCTGATGCGCCTTCATCCAGGGCACATGGGCGTAGCCGAACAGGGCCAGCCGCTCAGGCCGCAGGGGTAGAATGGCTTCGAGGGTGGCCAGGGTGTTGCGGGTGGTCTGATGGGGCAGGCCGTACATCAGGTCGAGATTGACCGAGGCCACGCCGGCGGCCCTCAGGGCCTCCACGCAGTCGGCGATCTCGTCGAAGCTCTCCCGACGGTTCACCGCGGCCTGCACCTGGGGATCGAGATTTTGCACCCCCAGGCTGGCCCGGTTCAGGCCGTGGCGGGCGGCCGCGGCGATCCATTCGCCAGACAGGACCGCGGGGTCCAGTTCGGCGGCGATCTCCGCGCCCTCCTCCAGGTGGAAGGTGTGGCGCAGGCCGTCGAAGATGATGGCCAGCTCCTCGACGCTCAGCATGTTGGGGGTGCCGCCGCCCAGATGCACCGCCTTGGCCGGCAGTCGCCCGGGCAGCGCCTCGCCCAGCAGATGCATCTCCCGCATGAGCAGGTTCACATAGTCGCGCACCGGACCATGGGTGTTCACCGCCCGGGTGTTGCATCCGCAGTACCAGCAGAGCCGCGCACAGAAGGGGATGTGCAGATAGAGCGACACCGCCTCGTCCAGGGGCAGGGCCGCCAGCCAGCTCCGGTAGACAGCCTCATCCACTTCGGGCGTGAACTGGACCGCGGTGGGATAGCTGGTGTAGCGCGGCGCGCGGCCGTCATATCGGGCGATCAGGTGGGCTTCGGCCGGGGCCTTGGGATCGTAGTGGACGGTCATGGTCGGAGCCTCGAGCGGGCGGGCAGGGCAAAAAAGGGGGTCTGCGCCTTGCGGACGCAGACCCAGGCGACAGGAGATTGTTCGCCGGCGCGGCGCTGATCGCTTCGGGTGGGGCGTCGCGATCAGGGGGATCGCCGCGCCGGCTGACGCCGGAGCCGGGCTATTCGGCAAGTCGCTCCAGCGCGTCCCAGCGCTTGACCCGGAAGCGGCGGCAGCCGTCGAACTCCACGACGGAGGCGCCCTGCAACTGGGTCAGCATTCGCGATACGGTTTCAATGGTCAGGCCCAGATAGTCGGCCATGTCCTGGCGGCCCATGGGCAGGGCGATGGCCTCGGCCTGGCTGTCGCGCTCGGCCAGGTCCATGAGGAAGGAGGCGACTTTTTCGCAGGCTGTCTTGCGGCCCAGCACCAGCAGGTGCTCCTGGGCGCGTTCCAGCTCGCGGCGGGTGGCTTCCCAGATGGCGCGATCGATCTCGCCGTCGCCGGCGAAGGCCTGGAGGGAGGAACGCTTGACCACCAGCAGGGCGGCGTCGGAAAGGGCTTCCGCCGAGAAGCGGTGCAGGGCGCCGGTCTCCAGCCCCACGAGATCGCCCGGATAGTAGAAGGCGCCCACCTGGCGGCGACCGTCGCTCAGCAGTCGGGTGGTGCGAACCGCGCCGCTGACCACCAGATAGATCAGGTCGGCCTCCTCATCCTGGCAGAAGATCTCCTCGTCCTTGGCGAAGTTCATCTTCAGGCCCAGCCGCGTCATGACATCGGCGATGGCGGGGGTGGCGGGGTGACGATCGGCGGCGTAGGCGAGGGTCATGGGGTGTTCCTTGATCCGATGCCTGATCCTCGCCCAGGGCCTGCGTCGCCGAAATTCGGGGGGGCTCCCTAAGTAGTCCTACGGAGGCGGCTCGCAGGCGGCGCCCGGAAGGAAGCGGAGGCTCATGCTGCGCGCCCGGGCCGCCTCGCGCCTTGAGCCAGGTCAAGGCCTGCGCCGGTCCTTCAGTCACATGATCGGCGGGGTTGGAGGCGCAGACCATGACCGCACGCACCAGGCAGATCCTGCTGATCAACGGCCACCCCGATCCGCGCCCCGAGCGGTTCTGCGCGGCCCTGACCGAAGCCTATCGGCGCGGCGCCCAGCGAGCGGGCCATTCCGTCCTGCAGGTGGATGTGGGGACATTGGACCTGCCGCTGGTGGCCTCCCAGGCCGACTTCACCGCCCCCCCGCCGCCAAGGGTGGTCGAGTTGCAGGAGGCCCTGAAGGCGGCCGATCATCTGGTGCTCATCTATCCGCTCTGGCTCGGTGGGCCGCCGGCGAGGCTCAAGGCCTTTCTGGAGCAAGTGTTCCGCTACGGCGTGGCCCTGTCGGCGCCGGGGGAGGCGGGCGGCCTGAAGCGGCTCCTCTCCGGCCGTTCGGCCCGGGTGGTGGTGACCATGGGGATGCCAGGGCCGGTCTTCCGCACGGTCTTCCTCGCCCACGGACTGAAGAGCGTCAGCCGGGGCATCCTGTGGATTTCCGGCATGTCGCCGGTGCGCGAGACGGTGATCGGTTCGGTGGAGGCCACAGACCCCTCCTACCGGCTGAGCTGGCTGTCCCGGCTGGAGCGTCTGGGCGCCCGGGGCCTGTGAGGACGCGGTTGCTCAGGCCGGGACGATCTCACGCAGGCGCGCCACCAGCAGATCGCCCAGCAGGGGCTTTTCCACCACCGCGGCCTGCAGTCGCGCCGCCCGGGCGCGGACCTCAGGTTTGGGATTGCTGGTGATCAGTATGGCCGGCGCGGCCACGCCGCGTCCGCGCAGGGTCTCCAGCACGTCCAGACCATTCAGCTTGTCGAGCCTGTAGTCGAAGACCAGACAGGCGGCCTCGGCGTCGGGGCGCGTGATCAGTTCGTCGCTGGTCTCGAAGGCTTCCACCTCATAGCCCTCGATCTCGAGGGCGAAGGTCAAGGCCTGGCGCAGGGCGGCGTCGTCGTCGAGCAGGATGATCTTGGGCGAGGACAAGGTCGAAGGGCCTGGCGGAAGCTGGAGCCTCCCTGTTTGGCCGGACCCGCCTTTGCGGGCTTTGATCCATCGCAAATCCCGCGCGCTCAGCCGCGAGCCAGCAACACCATCCGGACCAGTTCCGAAAGGCCCCGCGCGCCGGTCTTGGACATGACATTGGCCCGGTAGACCTCCACGGTCCGGGGGCTGATCCCCAGCTCGTGGGCGATGATCTTGTTCAGCTTGCCCTCGACCACCCCGTCCATGACCTCTCGCTCCCTTGGCGAAAGCGCCTCGATCAGGCCTCGGATGCGGTCGCGCTCGGGGTCGTGGCTCTCGGGCGAGGCCTGGGTCTGGGCGTTGCGGATGGCGCTGAGCAGGGACTCGTCGTCGAACGGCTTTTCCAGGAAGTCGACCACCCCCGACTTCATGGCCTCCACGGCCAGCGGCACGTCCCCATGCCCGGTGATGACGATCACCGGATGGGCGGCCCCCCGGCTCTTGAGCTGTCGGACAAGCTCCAGCCCCGACATTTCCGGCATGCGGATGTCGGTCACCACCACCCCGCCGCCGGCCTCATCCAGGGCGCCCAGGAAGGCGACGGCGGACTCATAGGTCCGCGCGGTCATGCCGGCCGTGTCGAGGAGGAAGGCGAGGGAGTCCCTCATCCCCTCGTCGTCGTCGATCACATGCACCACCGAATCAGTCATCGGCCAACTCCTCACGCCGCACGCTGCGCAGGGTGAAGCGGAAGATCGTGCCGCCGCCGGGATTGCCCTCGGCCCAGATCCGCCCCCCGTGCGCCTCCACGATCGTTCGAGAGATCGAGAGGCCCACACCCATACCGTGAGCCTTCGTGGTGACAAAAGGCTGGAAGAGCTGTTCGGCCATTCCAGGATCGATCCCGGGGCCGGTGTCGATCACCGCCACCTCCACCAGGTCCTCCGGCAGGCTTCGGCTGACCACCGTCAGGTCGCGGCGCAGGCCGCCCTCCATGGCGTCGATGGCGTTGCGCATCAGGTTCAGCACCACCTGCTGCACTTGCACCTTGTCGGCCAGGACGAGCTCTGCGCGGCGGTCCAGGTCGAAGCGCAGCCGGACCCCCTGTTCCTTGGCGCCGATCATGGCCAGGGCGCCGGCCTCCTCCAGCAACTGCGGCAGGTTCTCGATGCGCCGGTCGGCCTCGCCTTTGGAGACGAAGTCCCGAAGTCGGCGAATGATCTGTCCCGCCCGCAGGGCCTGCTCGGCGGCGTTGGCCAGCGCGCCCTTGATCTTCGGCCGATCGGGCGGGTCCATGTCCAGCAGCCGCTCGGACCCCTTCACATAGTTGGCGATGGCCGAGAGCGGCTGGTTGAGTTCGTGGGCGAGCGCCGAGGCCATTTCCCCAAGCGCGGTCAGGCGGGAAACGTGGACCAGCTCCGACTGGAGATCCTGCACCCGGCGTTCGGTGCTCTGGCGCTCGGTCAGGTCGCGGACGAAGCCGGTAAAGAAGCGCCCGCCCTCGGTCTGCATCTCGCCCACGGCCAGTTCCATCGGGAAGGTGGAACCGTCCTTGCGTTCACCCACCACCACCCGGCCGATGCCGATGATGCGGCGCTCGCCGGTCTTCAGATAGCGCGCGAGATAGGCGTCGTGCTGCTCACGGTAGGGGCTGGGCATGAGGGTCGAGACGTTACGGCCCAGAGCCTCGTCCGCCCGCCAGCCGAACAGCCGCTCGGCGGCGAGGCTGAAGGTGCGCATCAGGCCCTGGTCGTCGATCACGATCAGGGCGTCGGGAACGGTGTCGAGGATCGAGCGCAGCCGCGCCTCGCTCTCGGCCAGGTGCAATATGGCCTCGGACCCCTCGAGAGTTCGCCGCTGGTGCAGGTGACCGGCGATGGCCACCGCCACGCCCGAAATCGCAAACAGCAGGCTGTCGAGCAGGTTGCCGGGATCCGACAGGATGGCGCCGCGCAGGGCGAAGAGAGAAACCGCCAGCCCGCCCAGGGTCGCGACCAGGGCCGGTCCAAAGCCGCCCAGCAAGGCGCCGGCCACGGCCGCGGGCAGAAAGATCACATAGAGGGTGCGCTCGCCCACCGCCGGAGCGAGGATGAAATAGGCGGCGGCCGAAATCAGGGTGGCCAGGGCCGAAATCAGATAGGGCGCCCAACGGCCCAGACGCCGCGCGGGATGCGAATGGAAGAACCAGGGCATGAGACTGCGGTAAGAGCCCCGGGGGACCTTGGCAAGCCGCCGGGCCGCCAGGGGCCGTCGCGGCTCGCCCAAGGCGAGGTCTGCTCAGAACTACTTCTGGCCGAACTTCGACCAGACGCTGACGCTCAGCAGGGTCACCGCAAAGGCGGCGAAGGTGGCCAGGACCAGGCCCAGGTAGAGATTTTCAGCGGTCATGGGATAGTCTCCTCAAGTTCGAGGCGAACTGTCCCTCATCATGACGTGGCCTTCCATTCCGGTCCTCGCCCTAGGTAATCGTACGGAGGCGGGCGATGATGGGCGTGACGGTAGTCTTCAGGCGTGCTGATGAATCTGCGAGGCGATCATGAACCGTGTCAGACGTTCGGGTCTTGCGGCCCTGTTGATCCTGGGGGTTTCAGCCTGCACGACGCGTCCGCCTCTGGAAGCGCCTGCGCCCCTGAGCCCCGCGGCCGAACGGGGGCGCAGCTTCGCTCTCCGGGCCTGCGGCGGATGCCACGCCCTGGACGGCGCGCGGGAGGGGCCCAACGCCGTCGCGCCCGCCTTCGCCTCCATCCGCCTGCGTCACACAGAAATCAGCCTTGAGCGAAACCTCGAAGCCATCGCGCGCGAGGGACATGGCGAGATGCCGCCCATCTATATGACGCGGTCGGAGATCGATGATCTCGTGGCCTATATCGAAACCCTGACGCCGGGCGCGCGCCTGCCGCAGCGGGCGGCGGCGTCCGCACGGCTCGGCGGGACCTGAGGCCGCCTCCACGAATCGCGCGCGGGCTTGAGGGGCCTCAGAAGCTCAGGCTCGCGGCGACGATCACCGCGGCGACCATGGCGGCGGCCACCATGATCCAGAACATGGGGGGAAGCCTCACGCCCGCACGATTGTCCGGCTGGGCCGGCAGGGGCGGTTGAGCCTCTCCGGCATCAGGCAGGGGGGACCGTGCGCCCCCGGCCTCGGAGTCGGTGCCAGGCGGCGAAAGCCCGGGGTCGAACACCGGCTCTGCGGCGTTCGGGCGATCACGCCACTGGGCGTCCTTGGTCTGCAGGGGATGGGTCATGGAGGGTCAACCCGCCAGTGGCGGATCGCGTTCCGCGCGGCGCGCGCCCGGCGGGCCTGATTCTGCGCCTTCCTCGCCCACATGGTGCTCGATGCGTCCGGCGTCCACCTCGGCTTGAGCAAAGACCTCTTCCTGCCCAGAGGCGGCGAGGGGCGTCGACTGTTCGCCTTCGACCTGAAGGTGGTTCAGAGCCTGCTGCAGGGCTGCGGCCATGTCGATCGCCTCGACCTTGAACCGCCTCAAAGCCTGGGCCTCGGGACGATCCCCAAGGCGGATTTCAATGGTCCAGCGGGCCATGTGGGCGTCCTCGCGCAGCTACGCCCTGGCGGGCCAGCGGAGAACGTCCGGGGCGGGGGCGGGTTTCGCCCACGAAAAAGGGGCCGGCTTTCGCCGGCCCCCTCGTCGGTCGCGATGACCTCGGACGTCAGGCGTCCTGCAGGTTGGCCGCAGACATCTTGCCGTTGCGGGCGTCGCGTTGCAGCTCGTAGCCGATCTTCTGGCCTTCATGCAGCGACGCCATGCCGGCGCGTTCAACGGCCGAGATGTGGACGAAAACGTCCGCGCCGCCGTCGTCCGGCTGAATGAAGCCAAAGCCCTTTTGGCCGTTGAACCACTTCACGGTTCCAGTGCTCATGTCGATCCCTTTCCGGGTCTGAGAATTCACCCGCCCAAGAGCGGCCGGGAGATCAAATTTTCGGAGAGGGTCGGGGTGTCAATTCGCTCAGATCAGGGATCGAGCAGTAGATTGCAGGCGAGCCAAAACGATATTCGATAAGATCATCATTGCAGAAATTCGCCCTCGCGCCAATGGCTATTTTTTGGGCGGCCCGCGACATGGCCGGATTTTACATGTAGGATGTCAGAGAAATCTCAATCTTCTCCGGTCTTTCGGCGCCCGCCGCGATCCTCGCAGCGGGTGTTGGGCCGGTCTGACAAGGAGCCCTTCATGCGCGAGACCCGCGACCGCATCGTCTTCACGGTGGCCCGTCACGATGGAGCCTGGGCCGTGGAACAGGACGGCGCCTTCTCCGACCACACCCCGCACAAGGAAGAAGCCAAGGCCGCGGCCAATCGCCGTGCGCGCGCCGCTCAGGACCAGGGCCAGGCCTGCCAGGTTCGGGTCAGCGGCGAACACGGCTTCTTCGCCGCCTGACGACGGGCGGGCCGCGGCCCGCCTGCGCCCTCAGGGATTGGGGGGCGCGTTTTCCGAGTGACCGGCTTGCCCGGCCGGGTCGCTATGGGCCTCGGCCGGCACACCGCCGGGCTCGCCATAGCCGGGGGTCTGTCCGGCCGGTCCGCCGCTCAGGCCCGGCACGGCCGTAGCGCCCGCCGGCGCGCCTTCCGGCGTTTCCACCAGGCCCGCGCCGCCTTCGCCGGGATAGGTCGGTGCGGCGTCGCCATCGAGGCGGTCGCCCGCGCGCGTCTGCTCGCCCTGGCCGCACGCCGCCAGCATCAGGGTCGAGGCGAGGGTCAGAACGCCTGCGGACTTCAGGGCGGTGGACGGGATCTTCATGGGGCTCTCCTGAGGGGCTGTGACAGCCAAGCCTGGCCATCGGCCAATCAATGCAGGGAAAAGAGGCGCGGTTCCCTCGCTTCATCGGCGCGGCTCAACAGGGGTTGAGGGGCAAGCTTGGCCGGGGCAGTCTTCGAATCCAGCCCGTTCGGCCCGCGCCACCCGCCTCATCCGGAGATGCCCATGAACCCCTCCCGCACATCCGGCGCGTCTCGCGCAGGTCTCCTCTCCCTGGCCCTGGGCGGCGCCCTTTTGCTCGGGGCGTGCAGCGGGCAGGCCGATGCGCCGCCGGAAGTCGCCACCCGACAGGACGGGTTCGAAGCCCTGGGCGCGGCTTTCAAGACGATCAATGACCAGCTCAAGTCGGCCTCGCCGGACATGGCCGCCATCGGCGACGCGGCTGAGCGGATGGAGGCGATCGCCCAGGAAGTCCCGGATTGGTTCCCCGCCGGCTCCGGCCAGGGCGAGGGCTTCGACACCGACGCCCTGGCCGCCATCTGGGAGCAGCCGGAGCGATTCGCCGCCGCGTCCGACCAGCTGAAGGCGGCCACCGCGGCCCTGCGGCAGGCGGCGGCGACCGGGGACGCAGCCGCGGTTCAGGCCCAGGTTCCGCAGGTCGGCGCGGCCTGCAAGAACTGCCACGAAACCTTCCGGGCCAAGTAGGGCTGTGGGCGCGACTCAATCCACGGCCGTCTGGGACCTGCCCACCCGGGTGGTCCACTGGGCCCTGGCCATCCTGGTGGTGGCCGCCTGGCTCACCGCCGACGGGCCGACCATGCAGGTCCACAGGGTGATCGGCTATGTCATCCTGGGGCTCGTGGTCTTCCGCCTCTACTGGGGCGTGGCCGGCGGCTCCACCGCCCGATTCTCGGACTTTCTCCGCGGACCTTCGGCGGTCATCGCCCATCTGCGGGGGTCTGGGCCAGCGCGATTCGGCCACAATCCCCTCGGGGCCTTGAGCGTCGTCCTCCTGCTCGCCCTTCTGGTCAGTCAGGTGGGGCTTGGCCTTTTCGCGGTGGACGTGGACGGCATGGAGTCGGGGCCTCTGGCCCGCTTCGTCAGCTACGGCGCCGGGCGCCAGGCCGCCGAGTGGCACGAGTTGAACTTCCGCGCCTTGCAGGCCGCCATCGTCCTGCACCTGCTCGCCATCGCCTGGTACGCCCTGGTCAAGCGCCGCAATTTGGTGGGACCCATGATCACCGGCCGCGATCCCAGCCCGGGACTTGAAGGCGGCCTCACGCCGGCGCCGCTCTGGCGGCTGGCCCTGGGCGTCGTCCTGGCGGCCGGGGTGGCGGTGCTGGTGGCCCAGTCGGGCTGAAGGGGCGGGGGAACGTTCCGGACGTCGGGCCCAAGCACGTGCTTTTCGCCGATAATCGGTTCCCACCCGCCGGAAGCCGCTCTAGTCAGCAGCCATGATCCTGACCCTCTCCTGCGCCGATCGGCGTGGCATTGTCAGCCGCGTGGCGGGCTTCCTGTTCGAGCGCGGCGCCAACATCATCGACGCCCAGCAGTTCGGCGACACCGAGACCGGCCGCTTTTTCATGCGGGTGGTGTTTGACGCCGGCGAGGCCGCGGTCGACGACCTGCGCACAGCCTTCGCCCCGGTGGCGGAGGACTTCGCCATGGCCTGGACCTTGCGCGATCCGGCCGTGCGCCGCCGGGTGATGATCCTGGCCTCGCAGGCCGATCACTGCCTGTCCGACCTCATCTGGCGCTGGCGCCGGGGGGAGCTTCCCATGGATGTCTGCGCGGTGGTCTCCAACCATCCGCGCGAAACCTATTCCAGCGTGGATCTCTCAGACCTGCCCTTCCACCACCTGCCGGTGGGGCGCGACACCAAGCTGGAGCAGGAAGCCGCCCTCTGGAGCCTGATCCAGCAGACGGGCGCCGAGCTGGTGGTGCTGGCGCGCTATATGCAGATCCTGTCCGATGGCCTGGCCGCCAAGCTGGAGGGGCGCTGCATCAACATCCACCACTCCTTCCTGCCCGGCTTCAAGGGCGCGCGCCCCTACCATCAGGCCCATGCCCGCGGCGTGAAGGTGATCGGCGCCACGGCCCACTATGTCACCGCCGACCTCGATGAAGGGCCGATCATCGAGCAGGACGTGGAGCGCATCAGCCACCGCGACACCCCCGCCGCCCTGATCCGCAAGGGCCGCGATATCGA
>NZ_DAIMHV010000049.1:0-18202 GCF_036723115.1 Phenylobacterium sp.
GGGGTTAAGGAAAGCCCCGGGCTGCTGATAAAGTAGGCGCCGATTTCGCCGTTATGCCCGTGAATTAGGCGGGCAGGCCGGCCCTCGGGGAGGTGACCCGCACGGGGGCGGCTTAATTCCAGCGGGCGATCACGAACTCGTGAAGTTCTGCAACGCTTGGTGGCGCGCCGCGTAAAGCACCCGACGGCGCGGCCGGGCGTTCTCTTCCGGTCCTCGCCAAAAGCGCAGCAGCGACGAGAAGGAAGACCATGAACCTGACCCGCCTGATGACCGCCACCGCTGTCGCCGCCCTTCTGGGCGGAGCCGCCATCGCGCAGGACGCGCCGGCCCCCTCCACGCCGTCGCAGGGCCTGCCCGCCGCTCAGGCTGGCGCGGCCGAGCGCGCAGCGCCAGGGAGCGTCGTCGCGGCCGGAAACATCGTCGAGACGGTCAAGGCCTCGGGCCAGTTCAACACGCTGGTGGCGGCTCTCGAGGCGACCAACCTCACGGCCCTGCTTCAGGATAATGACGGTCTCACCGTGTTCGCGCCCACGGACGCCGCCTTCGCCGCGCTGCCGGCTGGCGAGCTCGATCGCCTCATGGCCGACGACAACCGGGCGGAACTGCAGCAGCTGCTGACCTATCATGTGGTCAACGCCCGTCTGGCCGGCGACCGGATCGAGGGCTCGCGAGGCCCGGTTCCCACTGTGGGCGGCGCCAATGTCGAGATCGACGGCAGCGGCGACACCTGGACGGTGGGCGAAGCCGAGATCATCCAGGCCGACATCATGGCCGACAACGGCGTCATCCACGTGGTCGACAAGGTGCTGACGCCTGCGGCCGCCGCCGGCGCGGCGGCCGATGCGGCGGCGTCGGCCCCGGCCGGGACTGACGCTACGTCCATGGACCCCATTCCGGACAACCCGGAAAGGGCGGCTTCGGCCGGCGCGACCGCGGGCGCTGACCAGCCCTCGCAAGACTAGGAACGACAGGCTCGCCAGGCGGCGGGGGGAACCTGCGGGCTGACCTTCACTGTGAAACGCAAAGGAGTGCAGCAATGAACCTCAAGATGATCCTCTCCGCCGCCTCGGCGGCCGCCCTGCTGACCGCCGGCGCCGCTTCGGCTCAGACCATGACCGACGGCGCCGACACTGGCATGGCCACCGACACCGGCGCGTCGATGACGAGCCCCGCCGGCTCGGCTGACATGGACGCCCAAGGCGCCGTGAACGCGCCGGGCGAAATGGACGCCACCCGCCCGGCC
Organism: Phenylobacterium sp.; assembly: GCF_036723115.1. Classification (GTDB taxonomy): domain Bacteria; phylum Pseudomonadota; class Alphaproteobacteria; order Caulobacterales; family Caulobacteraceae; genus Phenylobacterium. The sequence goes on from NZ_DAIMHV010000049.1 coordinate 1,244, forward strand.
AGCCCGGCCATGACCGACGCGCCGATGAACGATCAGTGGACCAGCGGTCAGACCCAGGCCGACGACGCCACTCAGATGGGCGCTGATGCGGCCAGCGAGTCGGGCGTCATGGCCTCTGACACCGGCATGAGCGGTGACGCCGCCGCGGGCGCCACCGTCACCCCCTCCATCACCGCCAACGAGCCGATCCCCGACACCGAGGAAAACCGTGAGCTCTATGGTGAGCCCATGTCCCGCTCGGGGCAGGCCACCGAGCCGCGCGGCAACTAAGCGGGCGCAAGCACGCGCTTGATGCACAGGTCGGCGGGCCCTATGGTCCGCCGACTTTTTTTGCGCCTGCAAAATCGCCTCGGATGTCCTCAGAAAAACCGCTCTCGTTTCAGGGCCTGATCCTGAAACTCCATGACTATTGGAGCCGCCAGGGCTGCGTGATCCTGCAGCCGCACGACGTGGAGGTGGGGGCCGGGACCCTGCATCCCGCGACGGTGTTGCGCGCGCTGGGTCCCAAGCCGTGGCGGGCCGCCTATGTGCAGCCCTCCCGCAGGCCCGCCGACGGCCGCTATGGGGAGAACCCGAACCGGCTGCAGCACTACTACCAGTATCAGGTGATCCTGAAGCCCAACCCCGAGAACCTGCAGGACCTCTATCTGGGCAGTCTGGAGGCCATCGGCCTCGACACCCGCCTGCACGACATCCGCTTCGTCGAGGACGACTGGGAGAACCCGACCGTCGGCGCCTGGGGTCTCGGCTGGGAGGTCTGGTGCGACGGCATGGAGGTCACCCAGTACACCTACTTCCAGCAGGTGGGCGGGCTCGACGTCTTCCCCGTGGCGGGCGAACTGACTTACGGCCTGGAGCGCCTGGCCATGTACCTGCAGGGCGTCGACCACTTCACCGACCTGGCCTTCAATGATCCGGACGGCCCCGAGCCGAAGACCTATGGCGAGGTGTTCCTGGAGAACGAGCGCCAGCATTCGGAGGCCAACTTCCACGGCTACGACGTGGCGACGCTCAAGCGCCACTTCGAGGACATGGAGGCCCAGGTCCCGAAGCTGCTGGAGGGCCGCGCTCCCCAGGGCCAGCGCACCGTCCTTCCGGCCTACGACCACGTGCTGAAGGCCAGTCACCTGTTCAACCTGATGGACGCCCGCGGCGCGATCGCCGTGGCCGAGCGCCAGAGCTATATCGGTCGCATCCGCGACCTGACCAAGATGTGCGCCGAGGCCTGGGTGGCCAATGAAGGGGGCAACGCCTAGCCATGCCCCAACTGCTTCTCGAACTCTTCTCCGAAGAGATTCCTGCGCGCATGCAGGTCCAGGCCGCCCGCGACCTGGAGCGTATGGCGCGCGAACGTCTGGCCGAGCAGGGTTTCCTGCCCGAGGCCATGACCGCCTTCGCCGGTCCCCGCCGCCTGACTCTGGTGGTGGAGGGGCTGCCTGCGGCCCAGGCCGATCGGTTGGAAGAGCGCAAGGGCCCCCGCGTGGGCGCGCCGGAAAAGGCCATGGAGGGCTTCCTGCGCTCCACCGGCCTGACCCAAGACCAGCTCACCGAACAGGACGGGGTCTGGTTCGCGAAGCTCGAGCGCAAGGGGCGGCCGACGCCCGAGATCGTCGCCGAGATGGTCGAGGCCATCGTCCGCGCCTTCCCATGGCCCAAGTCGATGACCTGGGGACGCGGGACGCTGCGCTGGGTGCGTCCCCTGAAGCGGATCGTCTGCCTGTTCGACGGGACGGTCGTGCCCTTCAGCATCGACGGGATCGAGAGCGGCGACGTCACTGAGGGCCATCGCTTCATGGGCGAGGCCAAGCCCTTCCGGGTGAAGGACTTCGACAGCTATCGCGACGGTCTGGAGGCGCATTTCGTCATCCTCGACGGCGAGGAGCGTAAGGCCCGCATCCTGGAGGGCGCGCGCACCCTGTGCTTTGCGCGCAATCTGGAACTGGTGGAAGACGAGGGTTTGCTGGCCGAGGTGTCGGGCCTGGCCGAATGGCCCACCCCCATCGTCGGGGACATGGACCGATCCTTCCTCGACCTGCCGCCGGAGGTGATCCGCACCTCCATGCGCACCCATCAGAAGTATTTCGCCGTGCGCGACCCGGCCAGCGGCGGCCTTGCGCCGCACTTCGTCACCGTGGCCAACATCCAGGCCGCTGACGGCGGTCAGGCCATCGCCGCGGGCAACGCCAAGGTCCTCTCGGCGAGACTGTCCGACGCGCGCTTCTTCTGGGACGAGGACCGGAAGATCCGCCTGGAAGACCGGCTGGCGAAGCTGAGGGGCGTCACCTTCCACGCCAAGCTCGGGACCATGTATGATCGGGTGGAGCGGATCGTCGACCTGGCCGGGCGGCTGGCCCCGGCCTGCGGCGCCGATCCTGTCGTGGCGGCCCATGCCGCGCGGCTGGCCAAGGCCGATCTGGTCACCGGCATGGTGGGCGAGTTCCCCGAACTCCAGGGTTTGATGGGCGGCTACTACGCCCGCGCCGAGGGCCTGGGCGAGGAGGTGGCCGGGGCCATCTCCGACCACTACCGGCCTCAAGGGCCCTCGGACGCCACCCCGGCCACGCCTACGGGCCGGGCTGTCGCCCTGGCCGACAAGCTCGACACGCTCATCGGCTTCTTCGGGATCGACGAAAAGCCCACGGGCTCGCGCGATCCCTACGCCCTGCGCCGGGCGGCCCTGGGGGTGATCCGCATCGTGCTGGAGGCCCAGATCCGCCTGCCGTTGCGCCAACTGGCCGGCGATGACCTGCTGGCCTTCTTCGCCGACCGGCTGAAGGTGCTGCTGCGTGATCAGGGCAAGCCGCATGACCTCGTGGATGCCGTCTTCGCCCTGGGCGATGACGACCTTCTGAGGATCGTCGCCCGTGTTGAGGCCCTGAGCGGTTTCCTGGCCACGGAGGACGGGGCAAACCTGCTGGCGGGTTACAAGCGGGCGACCAACATCCTGCGCGCCGAGGAAAAGAAGGGGGCGCTCCCCACGGGGGCGGCCGCCGCCATGGCGGGTGCGCCGGCCGCCGAGACGGCTCTGGTGGACGCCCTGAGCGCTGTCGCCCCCCGGGTGGAGACGGCGCTGTCGGCGGAGGACTTCGTCGGCGCCATGCAGGCCCTTGCGGGCTTGAGGGCGCCTGTGGACGCCTTCTTTGAAGAGGTTCTGGTGAACGCCGAGGACGCCGCCGAGCGGGACAACCGCCTGCGGCTTCTCACGCAGGTCCGCGACGCCATGGGGCGGGTGGCGGAATTCAGCCAAGTGACGGGATGAGTAGGACGATGACGAGCCTGACCAAGACGCGGTGGGTCTACGCCTTCGGGGGCGGCGGCGCCGATGGCGACGCCTCCATGAAGAACCTGCTGGGCGGCAAGGGCGCCAACCTGGCGGAAATGTCGTCCCTGGGCCTGCCGGTGCCGCCGGGCTTCACCATCACCACCGAGTGCTGCACCCACTATTACGCCAATGAGCGGCGCTATCCCGACGACCTGAAGGAACAGGTGGCCGCGGGCCTGGCCCGGGTGGAGGAACTGACCGGCAAGCGCTTCGGCGATCCGGCCAATCCGCTGCTGGTTTCGGTCCGTTCCGGCGCGCGGGCCTCCATGCCTGGCATGATGGACACCGTGCTGAATCTGGGCCTGAACGACCAGACGGTGGAAGGCCTGGCCAGGCTGTCGGGCGATCGCCGGTTCGCCTTCGATTCCTATCGCCGCTTCATCCAGATGTACTCCAACGTGGTCCTTGATCTGGATCACCACATGTTCGAGGAGATCCTCGACGAACATAAGGAGCGCCTGGACGTCACGGTGGACACCGGGCTGAGCGCGGACGACTGGGAGAAGGTCGTCGCCGACTACAAAAAGGCGGTCGCCGCCGAACTGGGCTCAGACTTCCCGCAGGACCCGCAGGCTCAGCTGTGGGGCGCGGTGGGGGCGGTGTTCGCCAGCTGGATGAACGACCGGGCCAAGTTCTATCGCCGTATGCACGACATCCCCGAAAGCTGGGGCACGGCGGTGAACGTCCAGTCCATGGTCTTCGGCAATATGGGCGAGACCTCGGCCACCGGCGTGGCCTTCACCCGCAATCCCTCCACCGGGGAGGCGCGCCTCTATGGCGAGTTCCTGATCAACGCCCAGGGCGAAGACGTGGTGGCGGGCATCCGCACGCCGCAGGCGCTCACCAAGATCGCCCGCGAGGAGATGGGCGACAAACAGCCCTCGATGGAAGAAGCCCTGCCGGAGGTGTTCGCCCAGTTCAAGGAAGTGGTCGGCCGTCTGGAGAGCCACTACCGCGACATGCAGGACATCGAGTTCACGGTCGAACAGGGCCGGCTCTACATGCTGCAGACGCGCAACGGCAAGCGCACGGCCAAGGCGGCCCTGAAGATCGCCGTCGATCTGGCCGAGCAGGGGGTCATCACCCGCGAAGAGGCGGTGATGCGGGTGGAGCCGGCCTCCCTCGACCAGCTGCTGCACCCGACGATTGATCCGTCCAGCGAGCGCGACGTGATCGCCAGCGGTCTGCCGGCGTCGCCGGGCGCGGCCACGGGCAAGGTGGTGTTCGACGCCGACGAGGCCGAGCGCCTGGCCGCCATCCACGAGTCCGTCATCCTGGTCCGCGACGAAACCAGCCCGGAAGACATCCACGGCATGCACGCCGCCAAGGCCATTCTGACGGCGCGGGGCGGCATGACCAGCCACGCCGCGGTGGTGGCCCGCGGCATGGGCCGTCCCTGCGTCTCCGGCGCGGGCGAGATCCAGATTCACGCCAAGGCCGGCGAGTTCCGAGTGCGCGGCCGCACCTTCAAGGCCGGGGACATCATCACCGTGGACGGCTCCACCGGCCAGGTTCTGGCCGGGGCGGTGAAGATGATCGAGCCGGAGCTGACCGGCGACTTCGCCACCCTGATGGCCTGGGCCGACGGCTCACGTCGTCTGCGGGTGCGGGCCAACGCCGAGACCCCGCTGGACGCGCGCACCGCCCGCCAGTTCGGAGCCGAAGGCATCGGCCTTTGCCGCACCGAGCACATGTTCTTCGAGGAAGACCGCATCGCCGCGGTGCGCGAGATGATCCTGGCGGACGGCGAAAAGGGCCGTCGCACGGCGCTGGCCAAGATCCTGCCCATGCAGCGGGCCGACTTCGTCGAGCTCTTCACCATCATGGAGGGCCTGCCGGTGACCATCCGGCTGCTGGACCCGCCGCTGCACGAGTTCCTGCCCCATACGCCCGAGGACCTCAAGGCGCTGGCCTCGGCCTCGGGCCTGGACATCAGCGCCCTGGAGCGCCGGGTGAAGGAACTGCACGAGACCAACCCCATGCTGGGCCATCGCGGCTGCCGCCTGGGCGTCTCCTATCCCGAAATCTACGAGATGCAGGTCCGCGCCATCTTCGAGGCCGCCTGCGAGATCGCCGAGAGCGGCAAGACGCCGCCGTGCCCGGAGATCATGCATCCGCTGGTCGCCAAGGGCGAGGAGATGCGGTTCCTGCGTCAGCTCACCGACCGGGTGGCCAAGGAGGTTCTGGCCGAGCGCAAGCAGGACTTCCCCTATCTGGTGGGCACCATGGTGGAGCTGCCTCGGGCGGCGCTGCGGGCGGGCGATCTGGCCGAGAACGCCGAGTTCTTCTCCTTCGGCACCAACGATCTCACCCAGACGACCTTCGGCATCAGCCGTGACGATTCCGGCCGCTTCCTGGCGGCCTATATGGACAAGGGCATCTTCGAGAAGGATCCCTTCGTCAGCCTGGACCAGGAAGGCGTCGGCGATCTGATCCGCATCGCCACCGAGCGGGGCCGCGCCCAGCGTCCGGGCATGAAGCTCGGCATCTGCGGCGAGCATGGCGGCGACCCGGCCTCCATCGACTTCTGCGAGCGGGTCGGCCTCGACTATGTGAGCTGCTCGCCCTACCGGGTGCCCATCGCGCGCCTGGCTGCGGCCCAGTCGGCCGTGGGCGAGCGCGAGAAGGACCGCTAGGCATGACCCGGTCCGCCGAGGCGCCCGTTCAGATCCGCTCCGCGGTGGCGAAGGGCGCGAAGGCGGGCGGCGCGGTGGCCGTCGGCGGCTCGGCCCTGGGCGCCTTCGCCCTGGGCGCGATGGCGGTCGGGGCGGTGGCCCTGGGCGCCCTGGCCATCGGCCGGCTCAGCATCGGCCGGGCGCGGGTGCGCCGGCTGGAGATCGATGAACTGGTGATCCGGCGCCTCTCGACGCCGGATCGGTGACGGCGGCCTTCAGGCCTCAGCGCTTCTTCACGAACACCGTGCCGGCGGAATAGCCGGCGCCGAAGGAGCAGATGAGCCCGGTTTCGCCGGCGGCGAAGCCGTCATTGGCCTTGTGGAAGGCGATGATCGAGCCGGCCGAAGATGTGTTGGCGTACTCGTCCAGGATGATGACGTTCTCGCCGGGGGCCGGATCGCGACCGAGGACGCGCTTTCCGATCAGCTCGTTCATATTGATGTTGGCCTGGTGCAGCCACAGGCGCTTCAGCCCCGTGGGATCGAGGCCCAGGTCCCCGGCGTGTTCGATGATCATCTCCGAGACCATGGGGACCACTTCGCGGAAGACCTTTCGGCCCTCCTGGACGAAGAGCTTGTCCCGGGCCGCGGCCCCTTCGGGGGCGGCGCGGTTCAGGAAGCCGAAATTGTTGCGGATATTGTTGGAGAAGACCGTCTTCAGACGCGTGCCGACGACGTCCCAGCCCTGCCCGGGCGCGGCGTCGTCCGCCGCCTCGATGATCACCGCGGTGGCCACGTCGCCGAAGATGAAGTGGCTGTCGCGGTCGCAGAAGTTCAGATGGCCCGAGGTGATCTCGGGATTGACCATCAGCACAGCGCGGGCCGAGCCCGAGGCGATGTAGTCGGCCGCGGTCTTGATGCCGAAGGTCGCCGACGAACAGGCGACATTCATATCGAAGGCGAAGCCCTCGATCCCCAGGGCCTCCTGGACCTCGATGGCCATGGCCGGATAGGCGCGCTGCATGTTGGAGGCCGCGCAGATCACCGCATCGATCTGGCTCGCAGGCTTGCCCCAGGCCGCCAGGGCGGACCGGGCCGCTTCCACTGCGATCTCAGCCAGGATGGAGATCTGGTCGTTGGGCCGCTCGGGGATCACCGGACGCATGATCTCAGGATCGATCAGGCCCGACTTGTCCATCACATAGCGGGCCTTGATGCCCGAAGCCTTCTCGATGAAGGCCTCCGAAGACGGGGTCAGGGCCTCCACCTCTCCGGCGGCGATGGCCTCGGCGTGGGCGGCGTTGAAGCGCTCCACATAGGCGTTGAAGGTCGCGACCAGCTCGGCGTTGGTCAGGGTGTTGGGCGGGGTGTAGAGCCCCGTCGCGGCGATGACGGCGTTACGCAACTGGCTTCTCCGATGGCGGCCTCTTGCGGGCTTGAGCGAAGCAATAGCATGTACGCGCCGCATGGCGAGCCAGATGGTTGCGACTTTTGTGTCACAGTGTGTGGCGGCCATGCAATTGTCAGCGAACGGACAGGAAAGCGCCGCGATTGAAGCCGATCGAGCTCAGGCACGGGAAAAGCTGTTCGCCAATAAGAAAGTAGGAGTAACCCTTATGAAGTCTCTCATTCTCGCCACCGCCGCTGTCGCCGCCCTGGCCGCCGTTCCGGCCGCCGCTTCGGCCCAGTCCATGAACCAGCCGGAAATCTACGGCGCGCTGGGCTATGCCCACGCCGACGCCGACGACGTCGCCCTGGGCGCGATCCAGGGCCGCCTGGGCGCCAAGTTCAACCCGTACTTCGGCGTGGAAGGCGAACTGGCCTTCGGCGTGAAGGACGACAGCATCGCCGTGGCCCCCGGCGTCAGCGCCGATGTGGAGCTGAACCACAGCGCCGCCCTCTATGCGGTGGGCTTCCTGCCCGTCAGCCCCAATGCCGACCTGTTCGCTCGCGTGGGCTATGGCACCACGGAGGCCGAGGTTTCGGCGGCCGGCGTGTCGGCCAAGGCCGATGGTGAAAGCTGGAACTTCGGCGTGGGCGGCCGCTACTTCCTCGACGGCCAGAACGGCTTCCGCGCCGACTATACCCGCCAGGAATTCCAGAACGACGGCGGCAAGGCCGATGTCTGGTCCCTGGCCTATGTCCGGAAGTTCTGATTTCGCCAGACCGGCGAATTTCTGACGTGATGGACGGCGCGCCCCACCCGGGCGCGCCGTTTTTCTTGACCCCCGCCCTCAGCGGGGCGACGCTTGCGCCTTCAGGGGAGGAAGGCGCTGTGGACAAGGCGTTCCTGTTTCAATTGGCGGGCTCCATGGCCGCAGTGGCGGTGCTGGTGGGGCTCTCGGCCCTGGCTCGCCTGGGCCGACCCGGCGCAGGCCTGGACGAGACGCGCGCCGCTGTGATGTTCGGCGAGGACTTTCCCGACCGGCGGATCGACGGGCTCTGGATCACCCAGGACGGCAAGGGGGCGGTGGCGCGCTCCGGAGACTGCGCCCTGGTGCTGATCGCCGTGGGGGACGGCTATGCCTGCCGACGTCTGCCCTGGTGCCAGGCGGTCAGCTCCCTGTTCCGCGACGGGCGGCTGCACATTCATCTGGGCGAGGCGGCGGCCCCGCGGGCGGTGCTGGCCTTCGACAACTGGCCGCCGCGGGACCTGGCGGCGTGAGCCTGGATATCGATCCCGTCACCCTGGCGGTGCCGTTCTTCATCCTGGCCATCTTCCTGGAGATCATCGTCGGGCGGCTGGGTTGGGCGCACGCCGACTATGAGCCACGCGACACCTTCACCTCCCTGACCATGGGCCTGGGGAGCAGCGTGGCGGGCCTGGCCACGGGCGGGCTCATCTTCGCCGCCAGCCTGTGGGTCTATGAGCACCGGCTGTTCAACATCCCCCTGACCGCAATCTGGGCCTGGGTGTTGCTCTTTCTGCTGGAGGATCTGACCTACTACTGGTTCCACCGGCTCTCGCACGAACGGCGATTCTGGTGGGCCAGCCACGTGAACCACCACACCTCTCAGCACTACAACCTCTCCACCGCCCTGCGTCAGACCTGGACCGGGGGCGCGGCGGGAACCTGGCTGCTGTGGCTGCCCCTGTCCCTGCTGGGCTTCCCCCCCGCCATGGTGGCGATCCAGAAGGGGGTGAGCCTGGTCTATCAGTTCTGGATTCACACCGAGGCGGTGGGCCGCCTGCCGCGGTGGGTGGAGGCGGTGTTCAACACCCCGTCGCACCACCGGGTCCATCATGCCCGCAACCCCCGCTATCTCGACCGCAACTATGCGGGAATCCTGATCATCTGGGACAGACTGTTCGGCACCTTCCAGGCGGAGTTGGATGACGAACCCTGCCGCTATGGGGTTGTGAAGAACCTGGCGACCTTCAATCCGGTCCGGGTGGCCTTCCACGAATGGATCGCCATGGGTCGCGACGTGTTCGCCGCCCGCTCGCCGCGCGAGGTGGTGGGCTATGTCTTCGGCCCGCCGGGGTGGAGCGCTGACGGCTCGCGGGAAACCTCGGACCAGATCCGGGCGGGCTGGGAAGCGCGCGAGGCGAAACGCGGTGTTGGGGGGCCTACTCCCGCAGCAGCGGCAGAGACAGCCCCGAGACCGGCCGCGCGCTCAGAATCTCTCGCCTGAACCGGAAAAGCTCAGCCGGCCGGCCGCCGGTGTCTGCGTCCATCCGCCCCAATCCCTCCACCAGGCCGCCCCGCTCCAGGGCGCGACGGAAGTTCTGCTTGTGCAGGGGGGCGCCGGCGATGGCCTCCACGGCCCGCTGCAGGGCGAAAAGGGTGAAGGCCTCAGGCATCAGCTCGAACACCACCGGGCGGTACTTGATCTTGCCCCTCAGCCGGCTGAGGGCCGTGGCGAGGATCCGCCTGTGGTCGGAGATCATGGGCTCGCCCAGGGCCGCGGCAAGGGCCTCGGTGCGCACGCCGACGCTCTCGCCCCGGTCGCGGGCCGCTTCGGGGGCGAGGCCTGCGCCATAGAGCAGTTCGTAGCGCTCCAGCACCCGCTCTTCGTTCCAGGGCGCGCCTTCCAGGGCGAAGGCGATGCGGATGCGCGCCATGCGCGCCTCACGCTCCGAGGCGGAGCCGCATTCGGCCCAGCGGCGCAGGGCTTCGATGATCAGGTCGACGGCGGGCGGTCGTCCCTGCCGCCAGTCCTCCCAGGGAAAGAAGCGCCGCCAGGGCGCCCATGCGGTGTCGGGGGCCTCGGTCTCCACCGCCGTGGGGGTGAGCGCCAGATAACCCACCGAGATCACGCGGCTGGCGCCTGGACCTTCACCGCCGCCGTCGCCCATGTCGGCCAGGGGCGCGTCGCGGCCGCGGTCGCCGAAGGTGTAGAGCTGCTCCACATAGCCCAGGTCGAACCGGGTCTGGGCGGTCACGAAGGCGCGCAGGGCCAGCTCGAACGTACGATGCCCGGCCGGGTCGAAGGGGCCGAAGGGCAGGCCGGGAAGGGGGCGCTCCCCCTCGCTCCGGGGGCGCACGGTCAGGACCATGGCCTCGCCGTCGCGGATGGCGACCACCACGGCTGACAGGCCGATGACGACGGGACTGGGGCCGGCCGGCAGGGTCATCCCAGGCGGGCGGGCAGGTCGAAGGGCGTGCCCATGCTCACAAAGCCCGTGCCGCCGATGGCCTCGATGGCGTCCACCATCCGGCCCCGCCGGCCAAGCCAGTCATCGGCCAGGGCCACGATCCGGCGGTTGGGATAGGCGTGGGGGGCGAGGTCGCGCAGACGGCGAGCAAGCTCGGCTTCGGAGGCGTCCGGGTTGCGCTCGCAGGCCAGGGCGAAGGCGCTGGCCGTCGAGCGGCTGACGCCGGCCCAACAGTGGATCAGCATGGGGGCGGACTCGTCCCAGCCCTGCCCGAACGCCATCAACTGCTCGACAAGGCGTTCGTCAGGCGCGGTCATGCCCTCCATGGGGCTGGCGATATCATTGACGCCCAGACGGAGATGACGCTCCGGGATCATCCCGTCGGGGGTTTCGATCATCGTGTTCGGGTCGAGCAGGGTGACCATATGCGACGGGCGGCGCGCGGCGATCACTCCGGGAACATCGGCCAGGCCGCAGACGATCATCACCATGGGTTCACTCCGTGTCGAAGGCCGCCGCGACGGGGGCGAATCCGGCCGCCTCGGACAGGATATGATACCGCTGGAGATAGCGATCCTGGGCCAATGACGCCGAGAGAGGCTCGATCCGCAGATCATAGCCGTCCGGCGGCGGGCCGAACAGCGCGCGGGCCTCGTCGGAGGCGAACCCCGCCAACTGGGTGGCCTCGAAGTAGGCGCAGGCATGGTCTGCCTGCTTAATCAGCCGTTTGATCTCCGCCGGAGTCTTGGCGGGCAGGCCGAAGCGGACGTGAATCGCCGTCTCCAGGCGGGCCTCGAACAGCTTGTAGTCGAGGCCCAGCGCGGCCTTGAAGGGCGAGATCATGTCGCCGATCACATATTCGGCTGCGTCGTGCAGCAGGGCGGCCAGGCGCCACTTCGGTTCGATGTCGGGCTGCAGGTGGGCGACGATCTCCTCCACAACCACCGAATGCTGGGCCACGGAGAAGGCGTGCGCCCCCAGGGTCTGACCGTTCCAACGCGCCACCCGGGCCAGGCCATGGGCGATGTCCTCGACCTCGATATCCATGGGCGAGGGGTCGAGCAGGTCCAGCCGCCGGCCCGACAGCATGCGCTGCCAGGCCCGGGGCTCACGGCTGGGGCGACGCAGCCCTTTCCTCATCGGAGCGTTCCTTCCAAAGTCTAGCTCGCCGCCCGGGCGAGGCCGGGGACGGATTGGCAAAGATCAAAGCGCGGATCGATCCTGCGAAGCATCATCGGTCGAGAAAAGGACGGGAAATGACCTGGGCGAGAATCATGGCGCCGCTCTCCGGCGGGGAAGGCGATCAGGCGGTTCTGGAGGCCGGCGCCCTGGTGGCGGCCGCCTTCCAGGCGGAGTTGGCCGGTGTCTATACCCCAGCCGACGTGGCCGACGTAATGCCCTGGATGGGCGAAGGCTTCATGGGCGGCGTTCAGGCCACCGCCCTGGAATCCCTCAAGGAGGCCGCCGCCGTCGGCGAGGCCAAGGCCAGGGACGCCATGGCCGCCGTCGCCTATGGCGCCAAGAGTTTCAAGGCGCTGGAAACCCCGGTCTGGGCCAACCTGTCGGCCGAGGGCCGCCTCTCAGACGTGGTGATCTTCGACGATCAGCCCGGCCGTGGCCGGGGGCCCCTGTCCGAAGCCTTCCAGGCCATCGTCGCCGACGAGCAGCGGCCCGTCATCATCGCCAGGCCCGGCCTGACGATCGGCGGCGTGGTGTGCGTGGCCTGGGATGGGGGCAAGGAGGCCTCGCGCGCGGCGCGTCAGGCCACCCCCCTGCTGCAGAAGGCCGAAAAGGTCGTGATCCTCACCGCGCCTCGGGCCACAACCCGGGCCCTCGACCCCGCCCGTCTGCAGGACTATTTCGCCGCCCGCGGGATCAATGCCGAGACCGAGATCCTGCCCGATTCCGGCGAGGCCGCGCCTCTGCTGCTCTATGCCGCCAAAAAGGCCGGCGCGCAGATCCTGGTGGCCGGCGCCTTCGGCCACCCCCGCCTGCAGGAGTTCATCTTCGGCGGCACCACCCGCTCGCTCCTGGCGGCGGATTCCCCTTCGCTCTTCCTGTCCCACTAGCTTTCGAGGTCGACCATGTCCCTTTCGCGTATCGTGATGCGCCTTGCCCGCAATCCCGGCACGGAGTTCGCCGGGGGGGACGACCATCGGGGCTACACCCTGACCGCTCCCCTGACCGCGGACGGCTATCTGGACGAGGCGGCCTACGCCCAGCAGAAGGCCGAGTGCACGGTGCGCCGTTTCGCCCCCGATGAGGACGCCGCCGAAGGCCGCCTGGCGCGCAAGGGCTCGGTGTGGTTCTTCGACTATGACGAGGGCGACACGGCCGATGACGAGCCCTTCTACCGGCTCGGCGACCACCGGTTCGCCATCGGCGAGTATGTGACGGTCACCGACGACGACGGCCGTCCGCTGACCTACAAGGTGATGGAAGTCCAGGCCGTCTAAAGCGCTGGCGCTCGCGGAACCCGATTACGGCTCAGGCGCCGCTGTTGCGACGGACCAGCTTCTGGATGTCGTCCACCATCTTGCCTTCGTCGCGACGTTCGGTTCCTCGGACGAGGGCCACGACCAGCGGACCGGATCGAGGGCCGCCGGCTTCGTAGCCCACGAAGTCGGCGCCGTCGGCGTCGGCCCGGCCGGCCTTCAGGTAGGTGGCTCGAATGCCGCGCTTCTCGCGGGACAGGGCTTCCCCCTTCAGCCGCACCTCGCGGAAGAGGCGAACCGTGGCGCCGGTCTCCGAAGCGTCGATCCGCACCGGTCCGATGCGGATGTTGGCGGAATCCTCTTTCGCATCGATGGACAGGCCGGGCAGGGCGACGCGAACCTGTTCGCCCCCGTGGGGGCCGCGTCCTGCGGACGACGCGGACGCCTCCCAGTCACCGTCAGCCTCGCCGGTCATGGTCCGGGAGTCGGCCTCAGCCTCCGCCTGGGCGCGCCTGACCGCGTCATCCAGGACCGTTCCGGTGGGCGGCGCGGCGACCGCAGCCGCCGCTATCGCGCCAGCACTGTCATCGGCCGGCGCGCGCGCGGCGCCGTCTTGGGGGAGACCGAAATTGACCAGTTCCCGCTCGACCCCGGCCAGGGTCGATTGGACATCGCCTTCCACCTTCACCAGCCGCAGCTCGATGAAGGTCCCGTCCTCGGCGCGATACTGGCAGGCGGTTCCGTCGCCGGTCTGGGTCAGGCGCGTGAGCTGGCCCTGGCGCTCGGGGCAATCGAGCTGGCCGGTCTGGACGGCGGTGACCGGGCGGGGGTGGCAGCCGGCCAGCAGGGCCGCGGCCAGGCCACTGGTGATCAAGATCCTGTTCATCGCCGTCGTCTCCCTCACAGCCCCATAAGGGTGGAGAGGCGGGCGCCGCAGGTCGAGTGAATTCCCTGTAAGTCGCCGTGTCAGGCCCGCAAGGCCCGGAAACGAAAAGGCCGCCGGACCTTTCGGTACGGCGGCCCATCTTTATCTTACTGGCCGGGGCGGGACCCGCCGGCGCCCTCGCGGCGGGCCAGGAACGCCAGGCGTTCGAAGAGGTGGACGTCCTGTTCGTTCTTCAGCAGGGCGCCATGGAGAGGCGGGATCAGCTTGGTGGGATCGCGCTCCTTCAGGGTGTCGGCGTCGATATCCTCCACCATCAGCAGCTTGAGCCAGTCCAGCAGTTCGGAGGTGGAGGGCTTCTTCTTCAGGCCCGGAACCTTGCGCATGTCGTAGAAGATGCGCAGGGCCTCGCCGACCAGCTTCTCCTTGATGCCCGGAAAGTGGACATCGACGATCTGCTGCATGGTGTCGGCGTCGGGGAAGCGGATGTAGTGGAAGAAGCAGCGGCGCAGGAAGGCGTCCGGCAGCTCCTTCTCGTTGTTCGAGGTGATGATCACGATCGGGCGGACGGCCGCCTTGATCGTCTCGTTGGTCTCGTAGACGTAGAATTCCATCCGATCGAGCTCCTGCAGGAGGTCGTTCGGGAACTCGATGTCGGCCTTGTCGATCTCGTCGATGAACAGCACCGGGCGAACCTCGCTCTCGAAGGCCTCCCAGAGCTTGCCCTTCTTGATGTAGTTCTTGACGTCCTTGACCCGCTCGTCGCCCAGCTGGCTGTCGCGCAGACGGGTGACGGCGTCGTACTCATAGAGCCCCTGGTGGGCCTTGGTGGTCGACTTGATGTGCCAGGTGAGCAGCTCGGCGTCGAAGGCCTTGGCGATTTCATAGGCCAGCACGGTCTTGCCGGTGCCGGGTTCGCCCTTGATCAGCAGAGGGCGCTCAAGCGCGACGGCCGCGTTGACGGCGACCTTCAGATCCTCGGTGGCGACGTAATTGTCGGTGCCTTCGAAACGCTCGGCCATATGAGCTCCCATAGTCAGCGGGGTCTGTCGCCCCGCTCCAAACAAATGTTTCAACCTGGCGCCAACCTAAAGGCAGGCGCGGGACATTCAAGCGGCTTGAGCGTCGCGGGGCGAGATCGCCGCCCGGTGGGAGCAGACGCGGCGCCTTAGGCCGGCTCGCGGCGCAACTGACGGCTTGGTTGGGCCAGGGCGCGCCCCATCTCGTCCAGCATCGGCCCCCATTCCCCCAGGGCCGAGGCCTTGAAGATGCGCATTTGCGGGTACCAGGGATAGTGGTCGGCGCCCAGGCGCGGCCAGGCGCCGGGCGCCGAGGTGATCCAGGCGCTGGCGCCGCAGGCCCCGGCCAGGTTCACCGTGGCGTTGGGAAAGCCCAGGGTGAGGTCCAGGGCGCAGGTGAGGGCGGCCACGTCGTCGAGGTCCTGCTTCAGGTCGATCCCCGGCGGCGTCCAGATCTCCACGCCAAAGGCATCCCGGGCCTGGGCCAGTTCGGCCTCCACCTCGCCATACTGCAGGTTGACGAAGGTGACGCCCGGGGCGGTGAGCACGCTGCCCCAGGCGTCGAACGCCGAGAAATAGCGCCGCCGCGCGCTGTTCATCAGGGCGCTCTTCCAGAGCAGCCCGACCTTCAGCCCCGGCGGGGCGTCCTCCAGCACGGCGCGCCAGTGGGTGATCCGGGCCGGATCAGCGGTCAGAAAGCCCGCGCCGGCGGCCGGGAAGTCGCCCAGCGAGCGCCGGAAACGCCGCAGGAGCGAACCCATGGGCGCCCAAAGGTCGGGATCAGGACCCTGCTCGAGGAACGGCGCCAATCGGATCGAGCGTCCGGCCACATCGAAGGTGGCGTGGGCGCCCACCTCGGCCTGCGGGAAGCTGCGCTGGAAGAGAGGAACAAGGCGGCCCTCAACCGCCAGGATGAGCTGTCCTTCCGGCCCCAGGGCTTCCAGGACGTCGGGCAGCAGGTTGGCGAACATGATCTCGTCGCCCAGCCCCTGTTCGCCGAAGACCAGCAGGCGGCGCCCGCGCAGGTCATCCTCAGGCGTCCAAGGCTTCCCCTTGGCTTGGAACAGGGTCGCGCCCGCAAACTGGGGGTGAAGGCGCGCCTCATAGTCATCCCAGCCGTCTCCGGCGCGGCCCATTTCCATGAGCATGGTGGCCCGGGACAGGCGCATCATCTGGCGCTCATCCTCGGCCCTCACGCCGGCCAGGGCTACGTCGCAGTCCTCAAGGGCCCCCTGAGGATCGCCCATGGACAGGCGGATGTTGGCGCGGTTGTAACGGGCCTTGGGAAAGACCGGCTGCAGGCGAAGCGCCTCGTCGAAGAAGAGGCTGGCGGTGGCAAGGTCCCCCTGTTCGGTGACGATGGTGCCCATGGTGTTCCAGGGCATGGCGTGACCGGGGTTGGCCTCGATGGCTGGCCGCAGCACCTCGATGGCCTCATCGGCGCGATCCTGGTCGCGGATGGCGCAGGCCAGGTTGTTGGCCGCCTCCGGGTGGTTGGGCTGGGCGGCGAGAAAGTGCCGGAAGAGTTTCTCGGCCTGAGGCTTCATCCCCAGGCGGAAAGCCAGCCGGCCCAGGTCGTTGGCGATCTCGGCGTGGTTGGGCAGGAGGGCGAGGGCCGATTCGTAACAGGTGATGGAGCTTGCGAAATCGCCGGCGCGCTCCCGGGCGATGGCCAGCAGATACCAGGCGAAGCCGTTGCGCTCGTCCTGCTCCAGGGCCTGGATCGCCAGACGGCCGCCGGTTTCATGATCTTCGGCCTGAAGGGCGCTCACGGCCTGGCGCAGCAGCGGCTGGACGCTCAAGGCCTTGAGTTCCCCCAGCGCCGCCTTCAGCCGCACCAGGGCGTCGCGGGAGCCGGCCTCGCCCATGGCGTCGGCCGCCTGGCCGGCGGGGACCGCGCCGGCGAGGGCGATGGCCGAGGTCTGGCTCGTGCGGCTCGGGCGCGTCATGCCGCCTCCATTTCGTGCGTTTACCGCCCCCTGGATCAGGGCATTATGGTTACCTCTTGCTTAAGCGCGACCGTGGGTCGCAGTCCTGGCAAGGGCTCATTAACGGTCGCCGCCTAGCTTATGGGTCGATCATTCTC
>NZ_DAIMHV010000050.1:0-17852 GCF_036723115.1 Phenylobacterium sp.
GACAAGATCAGCGTCAACACCGCGGCGGGCCATAGCCGGGGGCGGCGGCGGCGGCGGTGGCCAGACCGGCGGTGAGCACGGCGCCGGCGGCGAGGGCGATCAGGGGTCGTTTCATGGCGGAAGCTCCTTCCGGTGGAACCGCCCTTTGGCGGCATAGACGGAAGAAGACCATGGGCCGGCTGACCGGCCTCTGAGCGGGCGGTTGTGCGCCGTTCAGGTCTGCCGGGCGGCCTTTTCGTCCAGTCCGGACACCCCTTCGCGGGCGGCCAGCCGCTCTGCCACGGCGTCCAGGCTGACGCCGGCGCCGGCCAGGACCACCAGCCAGTGATAAAGCAGGTCGGCGCTTTCGGCGGCCAGGGCGTCGGCGTCGCCCTGGACGGCGGCGATCACCGTCTCCACCGCCTCTTCCCCCAGCTTCTTGGCGGCCCGTTCGGGCTCGGCCAGCAGGCGGGCGGTATAGGAGGTGGCGGCGTCGGCGCCCTTGCGGGCCTCGATCACCGCCGAGAGGCGGGTCAGGACGGCGGCCAGCTCGCTCATCGGAAAGCCTCGGCCGCCTCGCGGCGGGCGTCCTCCCCGGTCAGGCGGGCGGGCAGGCCGGCCCGGACCATGGCCTGCTTGACCTCGGCGATGGAAACCTCGCCGAAATGGAAGATGGAGGCGGCCAGTACGGCGTCGGCGCGGCCTTGGGTGGCGGCCTCCACCATGTGGGCGGCCGAGCCCGCGCCGCCCGAGGCGATCACCGGCACGCTGACCGCCGAGGTGACGGCCCGCAGGAGTTCGATGTCATAGCCGTTCTTGGCGCCGTCGCGGTCCATGGAGGTGAGCAGGATCTCGCCCGCCCCCTTGGCCACGGCCCGGACGGCGTAGTCCGCCACGTCGAGGCCCGTATCCTTGCGTCCGCCATAGGTGAAGACCCGCCAGTCGCCGTCCGGCGTGCGCTTGGCGTCGATGGCGGTGACCACGGCCTGGGAGCCGAAGGCGTCGGCGCAGGCGCTGATCAGGTCGGGATTCTCCACCGCCGCGGTGTTGACGCTGATCTTGTCGGCGCCGGCCAGCAGCAGGCGCCGGGCGTCCTCCACCGCGCGGATGCCGCCGCCGACGCTGAGCGGCATGAAGCAGACATCGGCCGTGCGGGCGATGACGTCGAGAATGGCGCCGCGGCCCTCGTGGCTGGCGGTGATGTCCAGGAACATCAGCTCGTCGGCGCCGGCGGCGTCATAGGCGCTGGCCTGCTCCACGGGGTCGCCCGCGTCGCGCAGGGACAGGAACTGCACGCCCTTCACCACGCGGCCGTCCTTGACGTCCAGGCAGGGGATGACGCGCACGTTCAGCATCAGGCGGCCGCCTTGATGGCCTCAGGCGCGTTGATCGCGCCCGTATAGAGGGCCCGGCCCAGGACCGCTCCGGCGATGGCCCGCCCTTTCCGGGCGCGCAGGCGGTGGATGTCCTCCACGCTGGCCAGGCCGCCGGCGGCGATGACGGGGATGTCCACCGCATCGGCCATGGCGCCGAAGACGTCCACATTGAATCCGGTCAGGGCGCCGTCGCGCTCGATGTCGGTGACGATCAGGGCGCTGACGCCGGCGTCCTCGAACCGCTTGGCCACGGTCACCGCGTCCAGATCGGAATCCTCGGTCCAGCCCTGGACGGCCACCTTGCCGCCGCGCACATCGACGCTGACGGCGATCTGTTCCGGCCAGCGGCGGGCGGCTTCCACCACGACCTGCGGCTCACGCACCGCCAGGGTGCCCAGGATGACCCGGCTGACGCCGGCCTCGATCCAGCCTTCGATGTCGGCCAGGCTGCGGATGCCGCCGCCCAGCTGCACAGGCACGGAGACAGCCTCCAGAATGGCCTCCACGGCCGCGGCGTTCACCGCCTTGCCTTCCACGGCGCCGTTCAGGTCCACCACATGGATCCAGGGAAAGCCCGCCTGCGCCCACTGCCGCGCCTGGTCGGCCGGCGAGGTGTTGAACACCGTGGCGGTGTCGAGGACGCCGTGCAGCACGCGCACGCACTGGCCGTCTTTCAGGTCGATGGCCGGATAAAGGATCAAGGTCGCCACTCCAGAAAGCGCGCCAGCAGAGACAGGCCCGAAGACTGGGACTTCTCCGGGTGGAATTGAACCCCCGCCACATTGCCCCGCGCCACGGCGGCGGCGAAGCGGCCCCCATGGTCGGTCCAGGCGGCCACGTCGGCGGGATCGGCCGCGTGATAGGCGAAGGAATGGGTGAAGTACATGGTCACGCCGTCGCGCAGGCCCAGCGCCTCGCCCGCGCGGCTGACCTCGCCGATGGCGTTCCAGCCCATGTGCGGCACCTTGCAGGCGGGATCGGCGGGCTCCAGACGGCGGACCTCGCCGGGGATCCAGTCGAGGCCGGGGGTCTCGCCGAACTCCAGTCCGCGGCTGGCCAGGAGCTGCATGCCCACGCAGACCCCCAGGAATGGGACCCCGCGCCCGTGGACGGCCTCGGTCAGCGCCTCCACCAGGCCGTCGCGGGCCATGAGCGCGGCGCGGCAGGCGGCGAAGGCGCCGACGCCCGGCAGCACGATCCGGTCGGCGCGGGCCACGGTCTCGGGGTCGGCGGTCACGGCGATCTCCGCCCCGCCGGGGGTGGCGCCCACCGCCCTCATGAGAGCGTTCTGCGCCGAACGGAGATTGCCCGACCCGTAGTCGATCAGGGCGAGGGTCTGCATGATCGGTCCCTAGAGCACGCCCTTGGTGGAGGGGGCCTGACCGCCGGTCTTGGGGTCGATCTCGATCGCCTGACGCAGGGCCCGGGCCAGCGCCTTGAAGCCGCTTTCGGCGATGTGGTGGCTGTTGTCGCCGTAGAGGGTCTCAAGATGCACGCAGGCGCCGCAGTTCATGGCGAAGGCGTGGTGGAACTCCTTGAACAGCTCAGTGTCCATCTCGCCGATCTTGGGCGTGCGGAAGCTGGTCTTCCAGATCAGATAGGGCCGGTTGGACAGGTCGATGGCGCAGCGCGTCAGGGTCTCGTCCATGGGGATATAGGCGTGGCCGAAGCGGCGGATTCCCTTGAACCCGTCCAGCGCCTTGTGGATCGCCTGGCCCAGCACGATGCCGGTGTCCTCCACCGTGTGGTGGGCGTCGATGTGCAGGTCGCCCTGGGTGCGCACCTTCAGGTCGATCCCGCCGTGGCGGGCGAAGGCGTCGAGCATGTGGTCGAAAAAGCCGACGCCGGTCTCGACGTCGGACACGCCGGTCCCGTCCAGATCCACGCTGATGGTGATCTGGGTTTCCTTGGTGTTGCGGACCACTTCGGCCGTGCGCGCCATGGTCTCTCAGAGTCCTTTCGAAGCGGCCAGGTCCTTCAGGGAGACCTGCGGCCGGGGGCCGTAGTGGGAGATCACCTCGGCGGCCGCCAGCGAGCCGAGTTGGCCGCAGGCGCCCAGGGAGCGATCGCTCGCCAGACCATATAGGAAGCCCGCGGCGTATTGGTCGCCCGCGCCGGTGGTGTCGACCACCTTGTCCACCGCCGCCGCCCAGATTTCGTGCTGTTCGTCGCCGGAGATGATCACCGAGCCCTTTTCGCTGCGGGTGACCGCGGCGATCTTCGTGCGGGCGGCCAGGGCCTTCACCGCGGCGTCGAAGTCGGGGGTTTCGAACAGGCTGGTGACCTCGGCCTCATTGGCGAAGACGATGTCCACCTGGCTGTCGATGAACTCCATCAGCGCGCCGCGATGGCGCTCCACCACGAAGGCGTCGGACAGGGTGAGCGCGATCTTGCGGCCATTGGCCCGGGCCAGGCCTGCGGCCTTGGCGAAGGCCCGGCGGGCCTCGGAGGGGTCGAACAGATAGCCTTCCAGATAGACGATCTTCGAGGCCTCGATGATGGCCGGATCCACATCATCGGCGGTGAGTTCGGTGGAGGCGCCCAGATAGGTGCACATGGTGCGCTGGCCGTCGGGCGTCACATTGATCAGGCAGCGGGCCGTGGCCGGACCGGCGGCCAGGGGCGGCACGTCGAAGCGCACCCCTTGGGCGCGCATGTCGTGGGCGAACACCTCGCCCAGCTGATCCTTGGCCACCTTGCCCAGATAGGCCGCCCGGCCGCCGAAGCTGGCCACCCCGGCCACGGTGTTGCCGGCCGAACCGCCGGAGGTCTCCACGCCCGGCGCCATGCGGCTGTAGAGATCGACGCCGCGCGCCTCGTCGATGAGCATCATGGCGCCCTTGGACAGGCCCTCGGCCGCAAGAAAGGCGTCGGGCGCCGGGGCGATCACATCGACGATGGCGTTGCCGATGGCGGCGACGTCGTAAAGCTCGGTCATTCCGGGGGTGTTTCTCTTCCGGTGGCGGTGCGCGCGGGGACCGGCGCCGATTACAGGGAAAGCCCCGCCGGGGCAATGTGAACCGGCGGGGTGAGACGCCCTATTCCGCCGCCAGACCCAGGGCCGCGGGGGCCGGCTGGGCGCCGCGCAGCAGGCGGCCCGGCAGGGCGCCGGTGGGCTCGCCGTCCCGCTGGGTCACCTGGCCGGCCACCAGGGTGGCCACATAGCCCCTGGCCCGCTGGATCAGCCGCCGCCCGCCGGCCGGCAGGTCATAGGCCACGGTGGGCGGCTCCAGGGCCAGATTATCATAGTCGATGATGTTCAGATCGGCCCGCAGGCCCGGCGCGATCATGCCGCGGTCATGGAGGCCCACCGCGCGGGCGGTGTCGCGAGTCTGCATCCGCACCATGGCTTCGAGGTCGAAGCGCGGCCCCCGCGTCCGGTCCCGGGTCCAGTGGGTGAGGTTGGAGGTGGGGAAGGAGCCGTCGCAGATCATGCCCACATGGGCCCCGCCGTCCGACAGGCCCGGCACGGCGTCGGGATGGCCCAGCATCTCGTAGCTGGGGTCGAGAGAGCCCTCGGCATAGTTGAGGAAGGGCAGGTAGAGCATGCCGCGGCCGCCGCCGGACAGCATATGGTCCAGGGCCACCTCCTCGGGGCGGCGTCCCTGGGCCAGCGCCAGGGCCGCGACGGTCTGGCTGGGCTTCGGCTCATAGTCCGGGCGCTCGCCCATCAGATACATGTTGGCCCAGTTGCGCGGGGCCGCGCCGGCGAAGCCTTGAGCCGGACCCCCGGCCTCCGCCAGCAGGGCGGCGCGGACATCCGGCTGCGCCAGGCGGGCCGCCCGCTCGGCCAGGGGCAGATGGGCGAGCGCGCGGTAGGCGGGGTGCTGGCTGAACGGGTTCAGGGTCAGTTCGAAGCCGAACAGTATGCCCACGGGGCGTCCGCACACCTGGGCCTTCATGGGCAGGCCGGCGGCGGTGGCGTCGGACAGGGCGTCCAGCAACAGGCGCCAGGCCTGGGGCGCCTTGGCGTGCTGGGTCAGGGAAAAGGACAGGGGCCGGCCCGAAGCCTCCACGATGCGACGCAGCATGGCGAACTCGGCCACGGGATCGGCGAAGTCCGACACTACCTGCAGCACCCCCTTGCCAGCCCGCGCCAGACCCAGGGCGATGCCGGTCAGCTCGTCCTCGCCGGCGGTAAGGGTGGGCGTGGGCTGGCCGTCGCTGGTGCGATGGTTGAGGGTCCGCGAGGTGGAGAAGCCGAGCGCACCCGCGCGCACGGCGGCCTCGGCCAGCTCGGCCATGGCGGAGATGTCGGCCGGGGTGGCCGGTTCCCGGTCAGCGCCGCGCTCGCCCATCACATAGACGCGCAGGGCCGCATGGGGCAGCTGGGCGGCGATGTCGACGTCGAAGCGTCGGGCCGCCAGGGCGTCCAGATAGTCAGGGAAACTCTCCCAGTTCCAGGGCAGGCCCTCGGTCAGAACGGGGAAGGGGATGTCCTCCACCCCCTCCATCAGGCGCACCAGCCGGTCGTGGTCGGCGGGCCGGCAGGGGGCGAAGCCCACGCCGCAATTGCCCATGACCACCGTGGTCACCCCATGCCAGGACGAGGGCTGCATGTGAGTGTCCCAGGCGGCCTGGCCGTCATAATGGGTGTGGATGTCCACGAAGCCGGGGGTCACCAGGCGCCCCCGGGCGTCGATCTCCTCGGCGCCTGCGCCCCGCACCTCGCCCACCTGGACGATGCGCCCGTCCCGGATGGCCACATCGGCTTCATAGGTCGGCGCCCCGGTTCCGTCGGCCACGGTTCCGCCGCGCAGGACAAGATCGAATGCCCGCTCCATGAGGTCTGCTCCCTGCCGCCCGCGGGTCTGTCGCCCGTCCTTGGAGGGAATTAGCCGCCCGAAACCCCCATCGGGTCAAGGGGCTGAGCGACCCGCCCAGGAACCAAGGTCTGCAGGCGCCCGTTCTGAGCGGTGGAACAACACCAAAAGGAGACCCTGCGCCATGGCGCTGAAACTCGTCCTGCTGGCTTCGGCCGTCGGGGCGGTGCTGGTGGGCTTCGCCCTGCCGACCCCCCATTCCACCGCCCAGGCGCCGGCGGAGTCGCAGATTTCCACCCTGGAGCTCAACTGAGCCCCGGCGCGGGCGACGCGCGGCTCAGCCGCCTTCCCGGGGCATGGCGTCGGCCTTGGCCGCGCAGCCTGAGAGTGTGCGGCCGGCCGCCTCCACCTGCGCCTCATAGGGATATTCCAGGTCGGACATGCCGTCGGAACAGGGCTGCACCCGCAGGGTGACGGTGAAGGGCGCGCCCGTGGCGTCTGTTGAACGCCACACCGCCTGGCCCTCGGACAGGTCCGGGCCGGGATTGGGGGCTGTGGTCCGCCCCTCGTCCATCTGGATCAGGATCAGTTCGTCGGCCTCGATCTGAAGGCCCCAGAAGGGCTCGGTCCCCACGGCGCGGATCACGCCCGAAAACGCCGTGCCCTCGGCCGCAGGCGTCGGCGCATCGGCGGGCGGCGCCGCCGCGCCCCCGTCCGGCGCCTGGGGCTGGCAGGCGGCCAGGGCCAGGGCGAGGCCAGCGGTCACGGCGGCGGGGCGGACGATGAGGCGCATTGCGCTCTCCCTTTCGAAAGTCGGGCGACAGGCTAGACTCCTGCGCCATGAGTCGAAACCTGCGCCCCACCTTCTATGAGTTCTTCGCCGGCGGGGGCATGGCGCGGCTGGGCCTGGGCGAGGGCTGGGACTGTCTGTTCGCCAACGATTTCGACCCGGTGAAGGCGGCCGCCTATCGGGCCAATTTCTCTGACGCCGAGGCCCATTTCCGCCAGGGCGACGTGTGGAAGCTGGAGGCCGCCGACCTGCCGGGGCGGGCCGACCTCGCCTGGGCGTCGTCGCCCTGCCAGGACTTCAGCCTCGCCGGCGCCCGGGCGGGCCTGGCCGGCGGCCGGTCCTCGGCCTTCTTCGGATTCTGGCGGCTGATGCAGGCCCTGAACCAGGAGGGCCGGGCGCCGGGCGTCATCGTCATCGAAAATGTGGTCGGCCTGCTGACCTCCCATGGCGGCGCCGACTTCACCGCCCTGTGCGAGGCGCTCGCCGCCGAGGGCTATCATTTCGGCGCGCTTGAGATGGACGCCGCGCGGTTCACGCCCCAGTCGCGGCCGCGGGTGTTCGTGGTGGCTGTCCGCCAGCCGCCAGGCGCGGCTCTGCGGGGCGAAGGCGTCTTTCACAGCCGCGCCGTGCGCGAGGCCGCCGCC
The DNA here is from genome assembly GCF_036723115.1 of Phenylobacterium sp. Classification (GTDB taxonomy): domain Bacteria; phylum Pseudomonadota; class Alphaproteobacteria; order Caulobacterales; family Caulobacteraceae; genus Phenylobacterium. Next base: position 7,553 of record NZ_DAIMHV010000050.1, read on the forward strand.
CGGCTGCCCCGGCCGCTTCAGGACCGCTGGGTCTGGTGGCGGCTGGAGGCCCCGCCCGCGCGCAACACCGATCTGGCCGCCCTGCTGGAGACCGACGAGGCCGTGCCCTGGCGCTCAGCCCGCCAGACCGAGGCCCTGGCCGCCCAGATGTCCCCCCTGCACCGCCAGCGCCTGGAGGCCGCCGTGGCCGCCCAGGGCCGGGTGGTGGGCGCGGCCTATCGGCGGATCCGGGTGGAGGCCGGCGTCCGGGTTCAGCGGGCGGAGGTGCGGCTGGACGGCCTGGCCGGCTGCCTGCGGACGCCCGCGGGGGGGTCGTCCAAGCAACTGGTGGTGGTCGCAGGGCCGGCGGGCCTGCGCTCGCGCCTGATCACGCCCCGGGAAGGGGCGCGGCTCATGGGTCTGCCCGAGACCTACGCCCTGCCGGCCTCGGCGCATCAGGCCCTGCATGTGATCGGCGACGGGGTGGCGGTTCCGGTGGTGGACTGGCTCGCCCGCGGCCTGCTCGAACCCCTGCTCGCGGAGGGTTCCGCCGTCCTGGCGGCGGAATGAGCGGCTTACATTTGGCGCCTGAACCCCTAAGTTCGCGTTCAAAGGGCCTTCAACGCGAAATTCTCGAAGGGCAGTCTCATGGACGGCGCGACCGACAAGACCTACGACGCCGCGCGCTACAAGCGCGCCGGGCGGGGCAAGGTCTATGACTCCATCATCGACACCATCGGCGACACCCCGCTGATCCGCCTGCCCCGGCTGACGGCGGCGCTGAAGCCCAAGGGCGAGGTGCTGGCCAAGCTGGAATTCTTCAACCCCATCGCCTCGGTGAAGGACCGCATCGGCGTCTCCATGATCGAGGCGCTGGAGGTGCAGGGCGTGCTGAAGCCCGGCTCGTCCATCGTCGAGCCCACCAGCGGCAACACCGGCATCGCGCTGGCCTTCGTGGCCGCGGCCAAGGGTTATCCGCTGACCCTGGTCATGCCCGAGAGCATGTCCATCGAGCGGCGCAAGATGCTGGCCCTGCTGGGCGCCAAGCTGGAGCTGACGCCCGCCGAGCGCGGCATGGCCGGGGCGGTGGCCCGCGCCCGCGAGATCGTCGAGGCGACGCCCGGCGCGGTCATGCCCCAGCAGTTCGACAATGGCGCCAATCCCCTGATCCACCGGGTCTCCACCGCCGAGGAGATCTGGAACGACACCGACGGCGCCGTGGATGCGGTGATCTCGGGCGTCGGCACCGGCGGCACCATCACCGGGGTCGGCCAGGTGCTGAAGGCCCGCAAGCCTGGCCTGCAGATGATCGCGGTGGAGCCGGAGGCCTCGCCCATCCTGTCGGGCGGACAGCCCGGGCCGCACAAGATCCAGGGCATCGGGGCGGGCTTCGTGCCCTCGATCCTCGACCGCAGCGTCATCGACGAGGTGGTCCAGGTGTCCAATGACGACGCCTTCGCCATGGCCCGGCGCGTGGCCCGGGACGAGGGCGTGCCGGTGGGCATCTCGTCCGGCGCGGCCCTGACGGCGGCCTTCCATGTGGCCGCCCGCGAGGAGATGGCCGGCAAGACGGTGGTGGCCATCATTCCAAGCTTCGCCGAGCGCTACCTCTCCACCGCCCTGTTCGAGGGGATCTGATCGGCGCCTCGGGGCCGGGGGCATGACCGACGTCTTCGACGCGGAAAAGCGCTCGGCCGTCATGGCCAGGGTCAAGGGGCGGGACACCACGCCGGAAAGGACGCTGCGGCGCCTCCTGACCGCGCTCGGCGCCCGCTACCGGCTGCATCGCAAGGACCTGCCGGGTTCGCCCGACATCGTCCTGCCCGGGCGGCGGCTGGTGGTCTTCGCCCACGGCTGCTTCTGGCACGGCCACGATTGTGCGCGTGGATCCCGAGTGCCGAAGGCCAATCGCGACTACTGGCTGGCCAAGGTCGGCCGCAACCGCGTGCGCGACGCTGCGGCTCGCGAGGCCCTGGAGGCCGCCGGCTGGCGGGTCGAAACCGTCTGGGAATGCGAGATGAAGGACGAGGCCGCGCTCAAGGCCCGCCTCGCGGCCCTCCTCGCCGCCGCCCCGCTCAAGCGAAGCCGGGTAGGGGGCGTGTAGCGCCACAGGACCAACCAAACCGCCTGCGGCGGGCAAGGCCGTTGGGGCGGGCGGCCTCAGGCCACCACCACCTCGGTCTTCACCGAATTGGCGATGAAGCATTCCTCGTGCGCCTCGTGGTGCAGGCGTTCGAGGGTTTCGGCGTCGGGGGCGGCGCCGGCCCATTCGATCTGCGGACGCAGGGTGACCCGCGTCACCGCCTGGCGGCCGGGCGCGATCTCGCTCATCACCCCTTCGGCCGCGTCCGCATAGGCGGTGACCGTAAAGCCCTCCAGACGCGCCCGGTGCAGGAAGACCAGCATGTGGCAGGCCGAGAGCGAGGCCACGAGCATCTGCTCGGGGTCCACCGCGCCGTCCACCGACCACTTGTTGCCCACCACATGGCGCGAGGCCGTGCCGGGCAGCTGGACGCCGCCTTCGAAGGCGATCGCGTGGCCCCGGCTGTAGCGGCCGGCCGGGAAATCCTCGCCCTCGGCCAGCTTCCAGTCCACCGTGGCGCGATAGGTCGCCATCAGAAGGCCTCAGCCGGCAGGCTCATCAGGGTGTCGGCGCCGGTCTTGAGCTTGGCCATGTGGGCCGAGCTCTCGGGCAGGATGCGCTCGGCATAGTAGCGGGCGAGCGTCAGGCGGTGGGCGTAATAGGGGTCGGCGTCGCCCGCGGCGATCCTGTCCTGGGCGGCCTTGGCCATCATGGCCCACATATAGGCCAGCGCCGTCAGGCCGAAGAGGTGCATATAGTCGGTGGAGGCCGCCCCGGCGTTGTCGGGATTGGCCAGGCCGTTAGCCATCAGCCACATGGTGGCGTCCTGCAACTCCTCCTTGGCCCGCGACAGGCCGCTGAGGATGGGTTCCAGGGCGGCGTCGCCGTCATGGGCCGCCACATAGGCGTCGATCTCGGCGAAGAAGCCCATCACCCCGCGACCGCCCTCGGCGGCCAGCTTGCGGCCCACCAGATCCAGCGCCTGAACCCCGTTGGTGCCCTCATAGATGAGCGCGATGCGGCAATCGCGCATGTACTGGCTGACGGGGAAGTGCTCGGTGAAGCCCGATCCCCCATGCACCTGCATGGCGTCGGAACAGACCTTGAAGCCCCGGTCGGTGAGGAAGCCCTTCACCACCGGCGTCATCAGGGCCATGTAGTCCGACCCCTTCTGGCGCACGGCCTCATCCGGGCTGGCATGGGCGAGGTCCCCGTGCAGGGCGGTCCAGAACAGGAAGGCGCGGCCGGCCTCGATGACGGCCTTGGAGTCCATCAGCATGCGGCGCACGTCGGGGTGGACCAGGATCGGATCAGCCGGGCCGTCGGGGTTCTTGGGGCCGGTGAGCGAGCGGCCCTGCAGCCGGTCCTTGGCGAAGCTGGCGGCGGCCTGATAGGCGGCCTCGGCCTGGGCGACGCCTTGCAGGCCGACGCCGATGCGGGCCTCGTTCATCATCACGAACATCAGGCGCAGGCCCTGGTTCTCCTCGCCCACGAGCCAGCCCACGGACTCCTCGTGCTGGATGACGCAGGTGGCGTTGCCGTGGATGCCCATCTTCTCTTCCAGCCCCGCGCAATAGACGCTGTTGCGCGCGCCGGGCCGGCCCTGCTCGTCCGGGATGAACTTGGGCACGATGAACAGGCTGATGCCGCGGGTGCCCCCGGGTGCGCCCTCGATCCGCGCCAGGACTAGGTGGACGATGTTGTCGGCCATGTCGTGCTCGCCGCCGGAGATCCAGATCTTCTGGCCGGAGATGCGATAGGAGCCGTCTGCCTGAGGAACCGCCTTGGTGCGCAGCAGGCCAAGGTCGGTGCCGCAATGGGGCTCGGTGAGGTTCATGGTCCCGCCCCATTCGCCCGAGGCGAGCTTGGGCAGATAGAGGTCCTTCTGCGCCTGCGACCCCCCGACCAGAATGGCCGAATAGGCGCCGTGGGTCAGGCCCGGATACATGGAGAAGGCCATGTTGGCCGAGGACGACATCTCGGAGAACGACAGGTTGATCACATGGGGCAGGCCCTGGCCGCCATAGGCCTTGTCCGAACCCAGGGCCGGCCAGCCGCCTTCCACCAGAGCCTTGTAAGCCGCCTTGAAGCCCTCGGGGGTGCGGACGGTGTGATCGGGGCTCCAGACGCAGCCCTGCTTGTCGCCCACCGCGTTGAGCGGGGCCAGGACCTCGCCGGTGAAGCGGGCGGCCTCCTCCACGATCTGGGTGACCACGTCCATGGAGGCCTCGGAGAAGCCCGGCAGGTCGCCATAACGCTCGATCTGCAGCACGTCGCGCAGCAGGAACAGGTGATCACGGACAGGCGGCTGATAGGCCATGGAGGCTCCCATAGGGTCGGGGCCGGGCCGTCAGGGACGACCCGGCGGGTCTTTAAGGTCCGGGGCGCGGACGGGTCTTACTTGGCGCCTACGTGCTCCAGGCCGTCGAGGCGCTGGCGCAGCATCTGGTCATAGTCGGCGGCGCGGGGCAGCAGGTCGGGCCGGGTGGCCGCCAGCTTGCTTTCCAGGTTGTCGCAGCCGGCCCGCAGTTCGTTGATGGCCCGGTCGATATCCTCACGCTGAGATTCCAGGGCCAGGATACGCTCGCGGAACTTGCGCAGGGACTTGGCCATCTGGGCCGCGCCGCCGTCGTCCAGTTCGTAGAGGTCGAGGATCTCGCCGATCTCGGCCAGGGACAGGCCCACCCGCTTGCCCTGCAGGATCAGCTTCAGACGGGCGCGGTCCTTGTAGGAATAGACCCGGTTCATGCCGTCGCGGGCGGGCGCCAGCAGGCCCTTGTCCTCATAGAAGCGCAGGGCGCGCGGGGTGCATTTGAATTCCAGGCAGAGCTGGCGGATCGAATAGGTGCGTTGGGGGCGGCGCAGATCGGTAACCATGGTTGAGCGTCTCCGTTGGGCCTGTTTTCGGCGTCCTCTTCTGGTCGGCGATGTAAGTGGCATCTTACGTCAACGTCAAGGCAAGCCCCTGCGCGAAGACCAGGCGCCGGGTGTTTTCGCACCCCGATTTCGCGCTCTGTCGTGGACGGCCCGCGCGGCCCCGGCCTAGCTTGAGGTCAGTGAATCCGGGGGCGTCATCATGATCCGTAACACCTTGCTGGCGGCCGCCGCCGTGGCCGCCCTGCTGTCCTGTCCGCCTGCCGCCGAGGCGGCCCCGCGGCCCCTGGGCGAGGCCACGGCGGGGCTCAGCCGGTCCGACGGCCTGATCCCCCTCTATGCCGACGCCGAGCGCGGCCGGGTGCTGATGCTGCTGCCGCCGCCGGACGCCGAGGGGATCAACGGGCGCTACATCCATGTGGCCAGCCTGCGCACCGGCCTGGGCTCGGCCCCCATCGGCCTGGACAAGGCCAGGCTTGGCCCGTCCCGGCTGCTGGTCTTCCGCCGGGTGGGCGCAAAGGTGGTGGCGGAATATGAGAACCCCCGGTTCCGGGCGGTGGGCGCCCCGGCGGTGGAGCAGACCTCGGCGAAGGAGGCCTTCGCGCCCTCCATGGTGTGGGCCGGAGACGTGCTGTCGGTCGATCCCCAGGGCCGCATCCTGATCGACATCTCCAGCTTCCTGACCCAGGACGCCCTGGGGGTGGTGGACGCCTTGAAGGGCTCGGGGGAGAGCGGCTGGAGCCTCTCCAAGGAGCTGAGCCTCGCCGATCCGGCCGCGGCCAAGGCCTTCCCTGAGAATGTCGAGCTGGAGGCCGTCCAGACCTTCGTCTCCGAGACGCCCGGGCGGGAGGTGGCGAATATCACCCCCGACGCCAAGCGCATGACGCTCAAGGTGCGGCACTCCTTCGTCAAGCTGCCGGACCCCGGCTATCAGCCGCGGGCGTTCGACCCCCGCAGCGGCGGCAACGCCCTGCAGTTCCTGGATTTTGCCGCCCCCCTGGGCGAGCCCATCGTCAAGCAGTACGCCCTGCGCTTCCGCCTGGAGAAGACCGACCCCGCAGCAGCGCTGTCGCCGGTGAAGAAGCCGATCATCTTCTATATGGACCCCGCCGCGCCCGAGGCGATCCGCAACGCCCTGATGGAGGGCGCGGCCTGGTGGGCCGACGCCTTCGAGGCCGCCGGTTTCAAGGACGCCTACCGGGTCGAGCTGCTGCCGCCGGACGCCGATCCCCTAGACGTGCGCTACAATGTGATCAACTGGGCCGACCGGGCGACCCGGGGCTGGTCCTACGGCCAGACGATCATCGATCCGCGCACCGGCGAGATCCTCAAGGGCTCGGTGGTGCTGGGCGCTCTTCGGGTCCGCCAGGACATGCTGATCTTCGAAGGTCTGGTGGGGGCGCACATGACCGGGACGGGCGGGCCCAACGACCCGGCCGAGGTGGCCTTGGCCCGCCTGCGCCAGCTGGGCGCCCACGAGGTGGGCCACTCCATCGGCTTTGCGCACAACTTCGCCGGCTCCACCCAGGGCCGCACCTCGGTGATGGACTATCCGGCCCCGCGCATCCTGCTCAAGGACGGCCGGCCCGACCTGTCGGAGGCCTATGCCGTCGGCATCGGCGACTGGGACAAGTTCAGCGTCGCGGCCGTCTATGGGCCGGAAGGCGAGGCCCAGCGTCTGCTGCATCAGAACGCCACGGCCAGCGATGGCCTGCGCTATGTCACCGACGCCGATTCCCGGGGGCTCGACGTGGGCCAGCCCTGGGGCAGCCTTTGGGATGACGGCCCCGATCCGGCCGCCGAACTGACCCGGATGATGGCGGTGCGTCAGGCCGCACTCTTAAGCTTCGGCCTCGGCGCCCTCTATCCCGGCGAGCCGGTGGCGGCCCTGCGGCGCAAGTTCGTGCCCATCTATCTGATGCATCGCTATCAGGTGGAGGCGGCGGGCAAGCTGCTGGGCGGCGTCGATTTCGCCTATTCGGTGCTGGGCGACGGCCAGGAGACTTCCGCGCCGGTAGAGGCGTCCGCGCAGCGGGCCGCGCTCTCGGCCCTGCTGGCGGCCCTGGACCCGGCCGCCCTGGAGACGCCCCGCGGGCTCGTGCCCCTGATGTCGGCGGGGCTCACCGGGCGTCCCGACCGGCAGACCGAGATCGAGCTGTTCCCCACCCTGGCCGGTCCGATCTTCGACCCCCTGGCCGCCGCCGAGGTGGCCGCCAGCCTGCCGCTGGACGTGCTGCTCAACGATCAGCGCCTGGCCCGGCTGATCGAACAGAACCGCCGTGACCCGTCCCTGCCCGGGGCGGGCGAGACGCTGGAGGCCCTGATCGCCAAGGTGTTCGCCGATCCGGCCGACCCGGCTCTTGCGCCCATCGCCCAGCGGACCCAGGCCCGGGCGGTGATCGATCTGGGCCGCTTGGCCCAGATGGCCGGCGCGGCGCCGGGCGTCACCGCCCAGGCGGGGGCGGCGCTCGGCTCCATCTCCACGCGTCTGAAGGCCGCCCGGGGCGGCGACGCCACGGCGCGGGCGCACCGCGCGCGGCTGATCGCCCTGATCGAGGATCCGGCGGAGCTCCGCCGCCTGGCCGCCGCCAAGGAGGTCCGGCCCGAGACGCCCCCGGGCATGCCCATCGGCTCGGCCGGCTGGCTGGACATGGACTAGGGGCGGCTTTCCCGCCGCCCCGCGCCTCAGCCGGCGACCAGCTCGCCGGCGAGCGCCCTGTCGATCAGGTCCAGGGTGCGCTCGACCCCGAAGATGGCCACGAAGGAGCCGAAGCGCGGGCCCTGGCTCTGGCCCAGCAGCACTTCATAGAGGGCGGTGAACCAGGCGCGCAGGGGCTCGAAGCCGGCGGCCTTGCCGGCCTCGAAGACCTCGTTCTGGATCGCCTCGGCGTCGGCGCCTTCGGGCAGGGCGCGCAGGCGGGCGGCCAGGTCCAGGATCGCCGCGCGCTCCTGCTCGGTCGGCGCGCGGAAGGCCTTCGTGGGCTTCACGAAGTCCTCGTAATAATTCAGCGCATAGCCCACGAGCTTGGCCAGCAGGGGCTCGTTCTCGGGCGTCGCGCCGGGGATGTAGCGGCTGATGAAGGCCCACAGGATTTCGGCCGACCCGGCGTCCGCCGCCGAGACGAGATTGAGCAGCAGAGAGAAGCTGACCGGCGAGCCCTTTTCCGGCGGCGCGCCCCGGTGGACGTGCCAGGCGGGATTGTCCAGCTGGGCGGCGTTGTCGCCCTCGGCCCGCTTGCGGTTGAGCGCGTCCAGCTGCTGCAGATATTCGTCCGTCGCCTTGGGAATGACGTCGAAATAGAGCCGCTTGGCCGACTTGGGCGACTGGAACATGTAGTAGGCGAGGCTCTCGGGCGCGCCATAGCGCAGCCATTCCTCGATGGTCAGGCCGTTGCCCTTGGACTTGGAGATCTTCTGGTTGTTCTCATCCATGAAGAGCTCGAAGTGGAAGGCCTCGGGCGGCGTGCCGCCGAGCGCCTGGCAGACCTTGTTGGAGACCCGCACGGAATCCACCAGGTCCTTGCCCGAGGCCTCGAAGTCCACCTCGAGCGCGGTCCAGCGGGCGGCCCAGTCGGGGCGCCACTGAAGCTTTACATGGCCGCCGGTGACCGGAACCTCGGTCCGCGTCCCGTCCTCGTCGGCGAAGACGATCGTCCCCTTGTCCAGGTTCCGCTCCAGCGTCGGAACCTGCAGCACCTTGCCGGTTTTCGGGCTGATGGGCAGGAAGGGCGAATAGGTGGCGCGACGCTCTTCGCCGAGCGTGGGCAGCATGATCGCCTGGATCTTGTCGAACCGCTCCAGCACCCGCAGCAGCACGGCGTCGAACCGGCCAGACGTGTAGCAGTCGGTGGCCGACAGGAAGGTGTAGTCGAAGCCGAAACCGTCCAGGAAGGCGCGCAGGCGGGCGTTGTTGTGGTGGCCGAAGCTCTCGTGCTCGCCGAAGGGGTCGCGCACCCGGGTCACCGGCTTGTCGCGGTCCTCTTCCAGCATCTCGCGGTTGGGCACGTTGTCGGGGATCTTCCGCAGGCCGTCCATGTCGTCGGAGAAGACGATCAGCTCGGTGGGGATGGCGTCGTCGGTGAGCGCCCGGAAGGCGGTGCGTACGATGGTGGGCCGGGTGGCCTCGCCGAAGGTGCCCAGGTGCGGCAGGCCGCTGGCGCCGTAGCCGCACTGGAAGATCACCGGCCTGGCCAGGGCGGGCAGGGCGGCGACCGCCTCCTGGGCCTTGCCCTGGGCGATCAGGGTCGCGGCCAGGTCGCGCTCGGCGTCGGTCAGGCGCAGGCGCAGAATGCGGGCGAGGATGAGGCGGGCCTGCTCGAAGGGCCAGCTCTTGGCCCCCTGGGCCTGATGGGAAAGTCCGGACAGCATGGCGAGGCGGTAGCGCGCCGTCGCCTGCGCCTCAAGCGGCATTTGCGGCGACGCCGGTCGGCGCCTGCCGGGCGAGAGCTTCGGCTCAGCCCTCGGCGTGCATCAGGAAGTGGCCGCGGATGGCGGCGACCGGCTTGGCGCGGGTCTCCTGCCAGGCCTCCACATGGACCGAGGAGATGCGGCGTCCGGCCTTCTTCACCTCGGCCCGGGCGAAGGTGTCCATGGCCCGGCCGGGCCGCAGATAGTCGATGGTCACATCGATGGTCTTGGCCGGGCGCGGGGTGCGGTTCAGCACCGCCAGCTGGGCCAGGGCGGTCATCTCCATGAAGGCGCCTAGGACGCCCCCGTGCAGGGCCGGCAGCAGGGTGTTGCCGATCAGGTGCGGGGCGAAGGGCAGGACCGCCGTCATCTCGTCCCCGGCCAGCTCGGCCCGCATGCCCAGAAAGGCCACATAGGGCGTGCGCGCCAGGAAGGCGGCGAGCGTCTCGTCCGACGGGCTCATGCGCCGCCTCCGATGAGGGCGAAGGCCGCCTGGGCGGTGGCCACGGGATCTTCAGCGTCCCCGTCATGGGCCACGGCCCGGACGAAGGCGATGGTGCGCGTCAGCTTGTAGCAATGGCCGTCGGCCACCAGGGCCGTCCGGGGTTTGGCGGGCCGCATATAGTCGATGCGCAGGTCAAGCGTGCCCTGGGGCGTGGCGTCGGCCGCCCGGATGGCCAGGCCGCAGACATGGTCCAGCAGGGTGGTGACCACGCCCGAGGCGATGACGCCGGTGTCCGGGTCCCCCACCAGTTCGGCCCGCCAGGGGGCGCGGATCGCCCCACGGCCGTGGCTCATGGACAGGAACTCAAACCCCAGGGCCTGCGTCTGAGGTGTGGCGGTCACCATGCGGCGGGCCATCTCCTCCTGGAGAGGTCCGCTCATGGCGCCGGCGAATTCGGATGGATCGGCCATGACCACCGCCTAGCGGCTTGCCCCCACGGCGGTCAACGGGGG